>CAYYNP010000374.1:0-8613 GCA_964472545.1 uncultured Planctomycetaceae bacterium
GGTTGGCGTCGCATAACGCCGATCGACGGGCGCGACCACCGGTCGCGGCTTTATGCGTGCGCAAACACGGCTGAAGAACCGGGCGGGTTGCGACGGGATGACCGGCCGGGTATGGTGGCAGGGTGCTGTTGGCGGGCGTTTGCTGAAAAACTACGCAGGGAGCGGCCGATGAGATCGCATCGCTTGGGGCTGATGGGTTTGCTGTTGATTCTCGGGATGTGGTGCCGTGACGGCGGGATCGCCGCCGGCGAGTTGTTCGTGGCACCCGGCGGGCGCGATAGCAGCCCGGGCACGGCCGATGAGCCATTTGCGACCGTGTCGCGCGCCCGCGACGCGGTGCGGCAGAAGATTGCCGCCGAATTGACGGCCGACGTGTCGGTGCGGATCGCCGGCGGGACGTATTTCCTTAGCGAACCGGTGGTATTCGGCCCGACGGATTCGGGGACGGCGGAGTATTCGATCACGTACACGTCGGCCGATGAGCGAGCGACGATACTCAGCGGTGGGCGACGGATCACCGGATGGAAGCGTGCGGCAGGTGATCTTTGGACGGCCGAATTGCCGGACGTTGCTGCGGGGAAGTGGCGCTTCCGCGAGTTGTTTGTTAACGGCCAGCGGGCGACACGCGCAAGGATACCGAATCGCAGCGCGGAGGACTCCTGCTGGCGGTTGGTCGATGCGGAGATTTCGGAGGATCTTAGCCGCCATACGTTGACGCTGCCGCCGGGAACGGTCCGCCCGTGGGGCGAGTTGGCCGGCGTGGAAGCGGTGGTGTTGAAGAACTGGGCGACTTTGCACAAGCGGGTCGAGGCGGTGGACGCGGCCACCGGCGTGGTGACGCTACGGGGCCCGCACGTAAAGTACTTTGGCGGCAATCGACCCCGCGCCGGCGGCGGGTGCTTCTTCGAGAACTCTCCCGAAATGCTCGACGAGCCGGGCGAGTGGTATCTGGATCGCCGCACGGGCGTACTGAGCTACTGGCCGCTCGCGGGTCAAGATATGAACCGGGCCGAGGCGATCGCCCCCGTGTTGACACACGTGCTGGAAATCGCCGGCACGACCCAGCGCCCGGTGCGCAACGTACACTTTCGAGGGCTGGCCGTGATGCACGCACATCTTCCTTTGCCGCCGGAGGGCCACCACGGGCGGCAGGCGGCGTTCCGCTACGGGGCCAGCGGCGTCACGGGCGGATTGCCGTGTGCGGTGCGATGGTCGCATGCGGAAGGGTGCAGTTTTGTCGGCGGGCAGATCGCCCATACGGGCGGGAGCGGGATCGGCCTGAGCGAAGGTTGCCGGCGAAATCGCCTCGAAGGCAACCGCGTGTTCGACGTCGGCGGCAACGGCATCAACGTTGGCGGCCCCAACCTCCAGCGGTTGATCCCGCAGGAGAATCGCATCGCCAACAACCGGGTACACGATTGCGGTGCGATCTACTACGGGGCGTGTGCGATCTGGGGCGGGTTCACGCAACGCACGGTGATCGAGCACAATCTGGTCCACGACCATCCCTACACGGGCATCAGCATCGGGTGGCAGTGGAACCCCACGCCGACCGCGGCGCGGGAGTATACGGTCCGCCACAACCACGTACACGACGTGATGCGCGAGGTTTGCGACGGCGGGGCGATCTACTCGCTGGGGTATTTGCCCGGTACGGTGATCCGCGGCAATCGGCTACACGACGTCCACCGCTCGCGCTACGCCATCGCCGCGCCGAACAACGGGGTGTTTCTCGACGAGGGCTCGAAGGGCTTCTTGTTCGAGGAGAACGTGATCTATCGCACGGCCGGCAGCCCCGTGCGACACAACCGCAACGAAGCCGCCTGGCATACGTGGAAGAACAACGTGTTGATCGACGGCGAGAGCAGTGCGGCGCCGAGCGAGGACGACCTGAGACGTGTCGAACGGGCCGGTTTGCAGGCACCATGGCGAGAGCGTCTGGGCGAAGCCGACTGAGGAGATGCAGGCTGAGGAGAAAGGGAGAACCGTATGCGACGGAAATCGCTTGCAGTGGTGGTCACGGCCGCGTTGACGATCTACGTGCCGTGCATCCGCGCCGAGGGCGAAAACTCGGTGCCCGACTCGCGAGAGGCGGCCTCGCTTGAGGCGATCGCCCGCGATTGGCAGCTTCAGGATTATGTGAATATCGAGTTGCCGGAGGCGTTGCAGCGCGAAAAGCGGCAATGGCAAGAAAAGCACCTCAAGGCACGCGAGTCGAAGCCGGACGCGCCCGTGCTTCGCGAGTTGGCCTGTTTCCGCGACGAAGCGGGGTCCGTGGTGGAACGGCGGATGATCGAGCGGGTGGCCGACGAGTTGGGCCCCGCCGGCGCAGCGATCCGTACCGAACTGGCGGGGCTGGTCCGAGAGAACGTGCCCGGGCGGGACCCGCGCTTCAAGGCGTTGTATCTGCGAGGTTGCGAACTCCGGCGGGCCGAGCGATTGCGGCCGCTGCTGGTGCAATGGACACGCTTCGTCTTCAGCCAGCACCATCACGTGCCGGGCACGTGGAAGTATACCGAGGGCCTTTCCGACGCCCAGAGTTTTCGTTTCTTCCGGCCCGGGGCCGCGATCTGCGTGTTGGAGTTGGACGGTTCGTACGGTACGGTCCGCACGCTGATCGACGATCCCGGCGGCACGTTGCGCAATCCGGACGTTTCCTACGACGGCCGGCGGATCCTCTTCGCCTGGAAGAAATCGGACCGGCAGGACGACTATCATCTTTACGAAATGGACACCGACGGCGGTCGGATTCGGCAGTTGACCGAGGGGCTGGGCTTCGCCGACTATGAAGGTGTTTATCTACCCGACGGCAACGTGCTGTTTAGCTCCACGCGGTGCGTGCAGACGGTCGACTGCAATTGGACGGAGGTCAGCAATCTGTTTTTGATGGACGGCCGTGGGCGCTACATTCGCCGGCTGGGGTTCGACCAGGTGCATACGATCTTCCCCACGGTGACCGACGACGGCCGCGTGCTCTACACGCGTTGGGACTACAACGACCGCGGGCAGATCTACACGCAGCCGCTGTTTCAGATGAATCCCGACGGGACCAACCAGCGGGAGTTCTACGGGGGCAACTCTTGGTTTCCGACCAACCTGATCCACGCGCGGAAGATCCCCGGCAGCCGGAAGCTGCTGGCGATCGTGACCGGACATCATACGCCGGGGCACGGCAAACTGGGCGAGATCGACCCGGCGTTGGGCCGTCAGGAGGAACACGGCGTGCAATTGATCGCCCCGCCGCGGGAGACCGAGCCGATTCGAATCGACAAGTACGGGCTGGGCGGCAATCAATTCCAGTATCCTTATCCGCTGGATGAAGAGCGTTTCCTGGTCACGCTCGCGTTGCCCACACCGGAAGGCACGCTGGGGCGTTTCAACATCTACTTCATGGACCGCGACGGCCGGCGGGAGTTGCTGGTCGAGGGGGTGGAGTCGGGCGAGGGAATCGGCTGCCGGCAGGTCGTTCCATTGGCTCCAAGAAAACGGCCCCATTTGCGTCCCAGCCACGTCGACTATCGCAAGACCAGCGGCACGTTCTACGTGCAAGACGTCTACCGAGGGCAAGGGCTCGAGGGGATCGCCCGCGGCACGGTCAAACGGCTGCGCGTGGTGGCGCTGAAATACCGCGCGTCGGGGATCGGCGGCACCAGCCAGCGCGGCGCCGGCGGCTCGTCGAACGTCTCCACGCCGATCGCCGTGGGCAACGGCTCGTGGGACGTCAAAGTCGTGCTCGGCAGCGCTACGGTACACGACGACGGTTCGGTCTTCTTTCGGGCGCCTGCGCGGATGCCGCTCTACTTCCAGGCCGTCGACGAACGGGGCTACGTGGTGCAGACGATGCGGAGTTGGGCCACGTTGATGCCCGGCGAGAACCAGTCGTGCGTGGGCTGTCACGAACATAAGAACAGCGTTCCGCTGGCGGCGCCAGGTGCTTCGTTGGCCATGCAGGACGGCCCACAACGGTTGGAGCCGTTCTACGGCCCGCCGCGGGGATTCAGCTTTGCGGCGGAGATCCAGCCGATCCTGGACCGGCATTGCGTGGAATGTCACGCGGGCAAGGACGACGACGTGCCGTACGACCTTTCCGGTGAGACGGTTCTGCTGGAGGGCATGAAGCGTCATCTCAGCCGATCGTATCTGGCGCTGACGCACACCAAAGGGTCCAACGGCGACTACAGACATCCGATGGTCAATTGGATCAACAGCATGTCGGGCCCGGGGCCGATTCCGCCCTACACGACCGGCGCAGCGACGAGCCGGCTGATGGCGATTCTGGAAAAGGGCCACGAGAAGACGCGACTTTCGCCGGAAGAGATGGAGAAGATCGCCTGCTGGATCGATCTGCTGGTTCCCTATTGCGGCGATTACCTCGAGGCCCATGCCTGGTCGCAAGCGGAGCAAGATCAATACGCCCATTTTGCTGCCAAGCGCAAGCAGATCGAAGATCGCGAGCAGGTTGAGATGCGGGCGTTGATCGACGCGAAGCCGTCTGGGGATTACTGAACGGATCGTCCAGCGGGGCGGCAGTCTGGGGGGACTGTGCTGACTTGCGCGATCCGAGCGATTTTCTCGATTCTACCGTTTGTCCGGCCGATATCTTCCTCTGAGGGCGCGCCGGGCCTCTCGCATCGTTCGGCATCGGCGGATGGAGGCCGGTTCGCGCGGCGGCCTGGGGGTTCACCCACAATACGCTAGCGGGGGAAGCCAAGATGGCAAAACGGATTACCTTTCTCGCCTTGTTATTGGTGTTCACGTCGGTAACTACCGGCTGCGTCTGTTTCAACGACTGGGTCCACCGCCCATTTGGCCCCGGCACGCTCTGCCGTACGGACAACTGTGGCTGCGGCGATTGTGGTGGCGGGGATTGTGGTGGCGGGGATTGCGGCTCGTGTGCGCCTTGTGGCGAGGTTGTCGAGGCGGGATGCGGTGCGTGCGCTGGCGATTGTGAACCGGCCTGTGGGGAAGCGTGTGGTCCGCCTTGCGGCCCGCCGTGTGCGCCGTGCTTCCGACCCTTGGCCTGGGTCGGAGCGCTGCTGCATCCACCGACATGGTACGGCCCCACGTGTGGAGAGGTCTACTGGGGCGATTTTCACAGCGATCCGCCGGACTGTTGCGACCCGTGCGACCGGTGCGGCAATCACACCGGGGGTTCTGCCGGTGTAGTCGTCCAGGGCGGAACCGAGGTTATCGATAGCGGCTGCAACTGCGGCAAAGCCACACAACAGAGTCCGACCGTGGCCAAGAGGCGCGTTGGCTCTCTAGAATAGGGCTGTCGTCCAATGGGGGCTATTGCGGAATGAGTGACCTACCCGTCGGTGTCTGTCCGGCGGGTTTCTCTTTGGTCCTTGGCACGCAGACGCCGCTGCGGCAGGGACTTCGCAGAATCGCCCCGGGATTTGGCGCGGCCGAGCAGGTCGCATCTGCGGCCGCCAATGGCCGACAGAGCGAGGCCCCAGCGTTGCTCGACGCTGCGTCACGTGCCTAACAGCCTCTTTTCTTCTTCTTGCGGGCTGCGGCGCGGCCGTCTTGTGGCCTTGAGATGCGCCGACTTCTGCCGCCGCGCCCCTCGTATAGCCCGACCCCCACCGGCGATTACGATTTGCTCCCGCCTCGGTAGATGCTGTCGTGTGGATAACAGCGCTTGGGCCATTTCTCACGCCCGGCAGCGGCGCCGATACGACAAACTTCTGCGATCCGCGTTGCTTTTTCTATAGTAGGGCCTAGATGTTCTTAACGGGGTTTTGTGAACTGGCGGCCGTAGTAACCACAATGCTCAGCGAATCACGCCAGTATGTATCACGTCTCAAGTTGTCACTTTTTCAGTTTTTTCCTGCGGAGGTAGGTGTATGAAGATTTCAGCGAAGATGGCGGCCATCGGTTTTGTCAGTGCGCTCGGCATGGGCGTGGTGGCGACGGTCGGTTGGTTGTCGAACACCAGCACGCACGAGGCCTTGCAGCTTAGTGCCGAACGTACGCAACAGATGGCGCTCTGCACCGACATGCAGACGGCACAGACCAACCTCGAACTGGCGGCCATGGACTCGATCATCGATCGGGCGGACGGCTCGATCAGCGCCGAACGTCTCGACGAAATCAACGCGGCGGCCGCCACGCTGAGAGACAATCTCGCCACGCTGGCCGAGTACGCCGACACGGAAGAGGAGAAGGCCAAGGCCAAGGTTGTGACCGAAAACGTGGGACCGTTGCTCGAGAGCGTCCAGACGAAGTTGGTGAATTTGATCGAGAGCAGCGGCGCGCTAGAGGCCCAAACGCTGACCGATTTCGCCAATATGGACGACATGCTCGACGGCACCGGCACGACCGTCGAGGACGCTCTGGAGACGATCGAGACGTCGGTCCGTAACCGTCTGGCCGAGGCCGGCAACGGCGAGGAACTGGTCGCGGCGATCGACCTGTTCGGCCAACTCCGCTCCGCCCGGCTGGAACTGATGCTGGCCGCCATGGACGCTATCATCGACAAGGAAGAAGGAAAGATCGCCGACGAGCGGTTCGACGTCGTCCGCACGAACCTGGTTATATTGAAATCGAAGCAGGCCGACCTGACGGCACTGGCCGAAACGAACGAAGAGAAGGCCTGCGTCGCGGCGATGACCACCGCCGTGGCGGAACTGGAGACCGGCATCACCGTCGATCTGGCGCAACTCATCGAAAGCGGGACGAAGAAGGCGCAGGCCATCGAGGCGGCCTTTGTGAAGATCGACGACGATCTGGACACCTTCGGCGGCGGCATCGAGACCCTGTTGGATGAGTTCGAGGCAGCGGTGCGAACGCAGACGCCCGAAGACGACGAATCGTTCTTCGACGACGCCCCGCAGGACACCACTCGCGAGACGCTCGACCTGATCGCCGGCATGCGCACCAATCATCTGCAACTGATGCTGGCCGCCATGGACTCGATCATCGACCACCAGGAAGGCAGCATCGAGGAGGAACGCCAGCAGACGATCGACCAGGCCATCGGATTCCTGAACGAGGGTCTTCAGAAGATCAAGGAGATGGCGGAGACTCCCGCACGGCAATCGTTCGTCCAGGGCTTCGAGCCCACGCTGGCCAAGCTGAGCCAGGGCATCCAAGAGGACCTCGTGAAGCTGATCGAGCAGAGCGCTCAGGAGAAGCAAGCGATCGACGCGGCGTTCGTGAAGATCGACGACGTGCTCGACGAACAGGGCGACGGATACCGCGACTCGCTCGATTCCTTTGAGAATTCAATCCGCACGCGGCTGGGTAAGTACGACACGGCCAGCCTGACGCAGACGCACGACCTCGTGGCCGAGATGAAGACCGCCTATCTGACGCTGTTGCTGGCGGCGATGGACTCGATCGTCGACCGTGACGCGGGCGAGATCGAGGCCGAGCTAATGGCCAATATCGACGGTTCGATCACCTTCCTGACCGAGCAGCAGAAGACGCTCGTCGGCCTGGCTTCGACGCCCGAGGAGAAACAGGCCGCCGAGTCGATCGGCCCGGCCGTCGAGAAGCTGGCCCAGGGCATCCGCGTGGACCTGAAGACCCTGATTGAAGACGCCGCCCAGAAGGCGATCGCCGCCGAGCAGGCGTTTGTCGACATCGACGACGAGATCGACGGCCGCGGTGGGATCATCGGCCCGGCGCTGAGCGACATCGCCACTTCCGTTCAAGGCGAACAAGCCGAAGCCGCCGCCGGACTCGAAGAGCAATTGTCCTCCTCGTTCGTCTGGGGCAATACCGCCATGGGCATTACCATCTTCGCGATCATTGGCTTCCTGTTCTTCGTCGCCCGGGGCATCATCGGACCGATGCAGAAGACGGTCGGAGCCTTGGAAGCCGTGGCCGAAGGCGACTACTCGCAACGGCTGGACATCAACACCAAGGACGAGATCGGCCGGATGGCCGGCGCGTTGAACACGGCCGCCGAGGCCACCGGCAAGGCGATGCAGGACGTCAAAGACGCCGCCGAACGCGAGCAGGCCGCCCAGCAAGAGCGGGCCGAGACCGAGCGCCAACAGGCCGAGGCCGAACGCCAGCGCCAGGAGGAAGGAGCCCGGCAAGAGAAAGAGCGCATGGAAGAAGAGCGCAAGCGTCAGCAGGAGCAAGCCGAACTCGAACGTCAGCAGGCCGAGAAGGAGCGCCAGCAGGCCGAGGAACTCCGCCAGAAGGTCAACGAGTTGCTCGAGGTCGTCAGCGCGGCGGCCGCAGGCGATTTGACCAAGAAGGTCGCCGTCCGCGGCGACGAGGCGATCGACGAACTGGCCTCCGGTATCAACAAGATGCTCGAGGACCTCTCCGGCATCATCGGCCAGGTGACCGAGAGCGCCGCGCAGTTCAACGAAGGCTCCCGCGTGATCGCCGAGAGTTCGCAGTCGCTGGCCTCCGGCTCGCAGACGCAGAGTTCGAGCGTCGAGGAAGTCAGCGCGTCGGTCGAGGAACTCACCGCGTCGATCGACGGCGTGAAGGCCAACGCCGGCGAGGCCGACGAAGTGGCCCAGAAGACTAACCATTTGGCCGAACGGGGCGGCCAGGCCGTGCAGAAGTCGATCGAAGCGATGGAGCTGATTCGCACCAGTTCCGACCAGATCGCCGAGATCATCCAGGTGATTTCCGAAATCGCCA
>CAYYNP010000375.1:0-8576 GCA_964472545.1 uncultured Planctomycetaceae bacterium
ACCAAACACAACTCAAAGCAAGCAACTCACTTCCGTACAACGCAACCGCCTTCGTGGCGGATGCCCCCTTGACTCCCGGCCGTCCGGGTGGTATCCTTACCAACATAAGGTGCGAGACCGACACGCGCTTCGGCCGTGTTGCGTTCATTCAACTTCGAGTGTAGCGGCCACCCGGGCGACGGAGATCTGCTGAAAACGGCATCCCCGCCTCGGTATCTTGCTTGCGACCGCGACTGATTCTCTTGCCCCGCCGGCCCCCTTGCGGCAGTTATGCGCTCCCCACAGGGACTGCGTGAAAGCTTGCCGCCCGCCTGCCGTCGACCCTTTGCGGCGACCGTTTCGCGACAGGGCCGGTTCACACCGAATGTTATGCGGCGTCGCTGTCGGCGTCCGCGCTGTAAATCAGTTGTTGCTCTACGGAAATGAGTTCGTTGATGAAGTTTGACAATCTCGGCTTGGTGAAGCCGATCCTTCGTGCCGTGCAGGCCGAAGGCTACCACACCGCCACACCCATCCAAGCCAAGGCCATCCCCGAGGTGCTCGAAGGCCGCGACCTGATCGGCTGCGCCCAGACGGGCACCGGCAAGACGGCCGCCTTTGCCATGCCGACGATCCAACGGCTGGCTGCCGGCGGCAACGAGCCGCAGAAGACCAACGGCCGGCGACGCGGCAGGAAGCGCCGCAAGATTCGGGCGTTGGTCCTTTCGCCCACGCGCGAGTTGGCGGCCCAAATCGGCGAGAGCTTTGCCGCCTACGGACGCTTCACCGGCCTGCGACATACGGTGATCTACGGCGGCGTATCGCAAGGGCGCCAGGTGCAGGCGTTGCAAAAGGGCGTCGACACGTTGGTGGCAACTCCCGGCCGGCTGCTGGACCTGATCGGCCAAGGCCACATCGATCTCTCGGCCGTCGAAATCCTCACCCTGGACGAAGCCGACCGGATGCTCGACATGGGCTTCATCCACGATCTGCGGCGGATCGTGGCGTACGTGCCGCGCAAGCGTCAGACGCTGATGTTCTCGGCCACCATGCCGGCCGAAATCCGCCAGTTGGCCGCGCAGTGGCTGCACAAACCGGTACGCGTGCAAGTCGCCGCAGAGGCCGCACCGGCCGAAAAGGTCGAGCAGTCGGTCTTCTTCGTCAATCGCCAGGCGAAGCCGCAGTTGCTGGCCCACTTCCTGCACAACACGCCCAGCACGCGCACGCTGGTCTTCTCGCGAACGAAGCACGGGGCCGACAAGATCGTGCGCCGCTTGAAGCGGGAGGGGATTCAGGCCGAGGCCATCCACGGCAACAAGAGCCAATCGGCGCGGCAGCGCGTGCTCGATCACTTCAAGTCGGACCGGCCGCCGGTGCTGGTCGCCACCGACGTGGCCGCCCGAGGGTTGGACGTCAACGGCATCTCGCACGTGATCAACTACGACATGCCGCACGACGCCGAGACCTACGTCCACCGCATCGGCCGCACGGCCCGCGCGGGCGCCGAGGGGATCGCGGTCTCGTTCTGCGGCAACGACGAGCACGCCAAGCTGCGGTCGATCGAACGCTTGATCCGCCGTAGGATCACGGTGCAAGAGCAGCCCGAATACCCGCAGGGTACGAAGCCGTCGTCGAGTCAATCGCCGGTCGCCGCGAAGGGCACGCCGCCGGTCCACCGCAAGTCGCGCCCGCCGCGCCAACGCCGGTCGAAGTCGAAAGGGAGTTTTGCCGCCGGCCGCCGCAAGGCCGCCAAGCGTCGAACGGCCCGCGTGGGCGTCTGAGATCGTCACGGGAACGGTACAGCCTTGCGGCCCACCGTGCGGGTGGCTGGGGTCGAGCGCAGCGAGCCCCCAGTTCCTCGCACTCTGGGGGCCCAAGCTCTCGCTTCAGAGCCAACTTCCGGTATTGGCTGTCCAGACGCCCTGCTGTGCCGATATAAGTGATAGGATACAATGAGTTGGCGGGGGCCGATCCCGTTGGTAGGGTGGAGTTCCCTGTCAATACGCCTGATGACCAGGAGTTGTCGGTGATGCGACCGATCAGATGGTGCTTGACGGCCGGATGCCTGTCGGTTTGTCTGACCGCGGCAATGGCACGTGCCCAAACCGGGGCAGGCGAGGTCGGTGGCACGCCGTCGATGGCGTCAGGGTCCGTTGCGACGCGGCAGGCAGAACTCGAAGCGTATTCCCGGCGGTTTCAACGGACGCCGACGACGCCGAACTTCGGCGCGGCCAACCGCCAGCAGCCTCGCAGCGGGCAGGGCGATCCTCTCGCCTTTGGGCGGGCACAAACCCGGATCCACTATCGACCCGTCGGCCAGGAAGCGCGTCCGGCCGACGTCGATCGTCGCCCGCTGACACCGCACGCCATGGACAGATCGGGCATTCGTGACCTGGAACTAGAGCGTCCGCGGGCGCAGCCGGGGGACCCTTTGGGATTCCAGCGAACGCTGACCACGGCCGATCGATGGCGGCTTCAGCGCGAGAGCTCGCCGGCACCATGGAGTCCGGCCACGTCCGCCCGCACGCCCGCGGCAAACACGCCCCAGACGATCAATGCGTGGCCTCGTTCCGCGCCGCCCGCGCGTCCCCGGACTTATCCTCGTAGGGTCCAAGGTGCCGAGCATTCGAGGTTCCCGTCCGATCATGTCCGACGACGCGTCCCGCCGGCGACGATCTCTCCGCCGGCACCGCCGGCGCCGCGGTGTCTGACGTTCAACCACGACCACGTGGCCCCGTACCGAAGTGTTCCCGCCCGGCACGGACGGACCGAGGCACCCAGTGCGGCGAGGGTTTCCGACCGCTGGTTTCGCCGTCCTCCCCATCCCGGGATGCGTCCTTGATACGACTGGAAGGATTGCCCCGAGCCATGAAGCGTCTCTTGCCCACCATTGTGCTGGCCGCGGCATTGACGGCCGCTACCCGCGCCGACGCCCAGTTGTTCGGTGATCGCCGGTCGGGCGATCAGACACAAACATCGCCCGCCCGGCAGAGAATGATCGAGGCTCGCGGCGCCCGACTTGGTGGGACGGGTTTGCAGCGACAGAGCCCGGGGTCGAATCAAGGCCGGGGAGCCCAAGAGAACGACGTGGGCCTCTTGATGGGCGACGAACGGTTCTACCGCGGCAATCGGAGCGTCGCCGACTTCGTTGGCCGAGACGCTCAAGACGTGCGGAGCTTCGTCGGGGCACGACAGTTGGAAACGCCGGCTACAACGACCGCCGGGCTGGTGCCTCGTATCGAGTCGGCCATCTCCGAGGAGATCCTCCAAGGGCCGGCGCCGGCCGACGTGAATCTCCCCCCGCCGCCGCCTTCGACGACCACCATGTACGAGCCACGGCTTCGGGTCGATTTCCGTTTCTCGCGGCCGACGGGCGAGGCGATCAGTAGCGACCTGATTCGGCGGCTTGAGTCGTCGCCGGCGCTTGGTCTGTCCACGCCGCTGGAGGTGTTGCTTCAGGACGGTACGGCCACGTTGCGGGGCGAGGTTGCCTCCCAGCGAGAGCGGACCTTGGTCGAGTTGTTGGTGTCGTTCGAACCGGGAATCTCGAACGTACGTAACGAGCTGACAGTGCGCGGCTCGCCGGGGAGTTGAACGAACGCCGGCCGTCGGCCGGGGCGTAGCCGGACGGATACTCTGGGGCAGGAGTTCTTGGGGCCGTCTGAAAGCGATCGCCCACGTCGGACTGTGGGAAGTTCCCCGCCGGCCAAGCGGTGCCCGTCTCCCGGTCGCCGGTGGAGAACATCTTCTGGGCGAAATTGGGCGGCACGTCGATCGAAATCGTCTGCATCGGCATGCTGGCTTGTCGATCGGTGGCGGGCGTCTGGTGAGATACCGGTCTGACGCCGGCTTCGGGAACGTACGCCGTCGGCCTCGCAGGCATGCTCGATGTGGCAGCCGTGGGCGCCGCAGCCAAGCCGGGCAGCGTCTCGTGCGACGCCTCCGACATCACCGATTCGCCGGTGACCGCCTCGAACCGCGTAATCAGACTGATCTCTCGCCGCGGGCCGCCGACCTCGTCCCAGGGGATCCAGAAGCTGTACGAGTTGCCCAACTTCGACTCGCTATAGTGACTCGCCAGCTTCTCGGGCGAAAAGACGAATCTTCGCTCGGGAACGGCTTGCGCGGGGTCCTTGTTGGCGGCGTCGAAGGCAAATACCGTGAGCGCGCCGTCGACTTTGACCGGCTTGGCCTCTTCCTCCGTGTAGAACATGATCCGCCCGCCGAAGCCGCGAACCGGTGGGCGGCCCGGTTGGCGAAGCACGGTGTAGTCCCAGATCTCCGTCATGCGGTCGGGCACTTGCGGTTCGTCGTCCGCTAGCGGCCAGAGCGATTTGGCGCTGAGATCCCACGAGGCGCAGCCGCAGAGCATGCTCAGAGTTGCCAGGGCGACAGCTCGGCAAACGGCAGTTATCGGCCGACGCCCGCATCGGACGCTCTGGTGTCGACGGATCATGGCAGACGGATCATGGCAGGGGTCTCATTTCGGGGAACGCCGTTGCACCTCGCGGAGCGAGATGACGACTATGGGTCGGCGGCATCGGCTGTACGTACTGGGCCGGCATCACGGCACTCGGCGGCGGCAAACGCATCATCGACGCCTCCTCCGGCGACGGCAGAATCCGCAGCATCGGCTCCGACGCCGGCGGACCGCTCTGTAGCGGAGGGGCCGGCCGTGGCACGGCGGGCGGCAGTAGTTCTCCCTCGGGCGCAATCGGGCCGGGAATCAGCTCCGACGCGTCGGCCGGTGGATACTCTTGGAGAATCAGGCCGCGGGGGTTTTCGTCCGGGTAGATCACCGGGATCTGGTAGAGCGAAGGATCGTCGGCCCCGTAGAGACCCGTCAGGCCGTGCAACTCCTGTACGTCGGCCAGGCACCAGTGCATCCGGGCGGCCTCGACCTGCTTGAGCCGTTCGGCGTCCTCGGGGCTGCGGACCACGTGCGGCGTGAGGATGATCAGCAGTTCGGTGCGTTGTTCGGCCGCGTTGTCGTAGCGGAAGAAGTGGTTGACGATTGGCAGATCGCCCAGAAACGGGACGCTTCGCGAGATCTTCTTCGTGCTCTTGGTGATCAGGCCGCCCAGCACGATCGTCTCCCCGTCGGATGCGCTGACGGTCGTTTGGGCCGTGGTCAGGTTGACCGACGGCGAACGGATCACGGTGCCTTCGGCGATCGAGACGGGAATGCCGTCGGAGACCGGGTCCAACTCGGACTTCTCGGCGTCGATCTCCATCACCACCATGCCTTCGGGGCTGATCCGCGGCGTCACGCCCAGGATCAGGCCGACCGGCTCCATTTCGATCGTGTTGACCTGCCCTCGTTGGTTCATCTCCGATCCGCTGATCCTCGGCACGCGTTTGCCGATTTGGATGTAGGCCGGCTGATTGTCCAGCGTCATCACCTGGGGCCGGCTGAGCACTTCCAGCCGCCGCGACTCCTGCAACGCGCGGATCAAGACGTTTACGCTCTGGCTGCTGGCCGAAAGCACCAGTCCGCCGAAGCCGAGTTCCCCGTTGACCCGCCCCACGCTGAAGTTCGACAACCCCTGGCCGCCGACGGTGCCCGACTGGGACAACGAGAGCGCACTGCCGCTGTTGCCCAGCGAGGAGTTGTTGAACGCGTAACCGGGCGTGTTGTCGGCCGCCTGGATAATCTCGTTGGTCGCCGTGGTGACGTCGCCCTGGCTCGAGGTTTGCGTGGTTTGGATGGTCGTGATCAGGTTGCCCAGCAGGCTGCGGTCGAACAGCAGCGAGTCCTGCAGCCCCAGTTCCACGCCGAATTCGTCGATATCGCCCAGCGCCACTTCGGCGATCAGGACCTGGATCATCACCTGCGGCGGTTCCTCGTCGAGCTTCTGCACCAGCATCTGGATCTCCTCGAAGAACCGCGGCGTGGCGCTGATGATCAGGGCGTTGCTGATCGGCTCGGGCACGACCACGACTTCGCTCTCGATCCGCTGGAAGGGATTGATCACGCCGGGCGTGGCCTGCTGCACCAGCCGTTCGCTGCGGAGAAACTCGTTGATGGCGGTCGCCACGTCGATCGCCGGGGCATTCTTCAGCCGATAGACCGAATTGACACGTTGTTGGTCCTCCTCTTCGTCCAGCCGCAGCAGCAAGGCCTCGATGATGTTCAAATCGCCCTTCGAGCCGGTGGCCACGATGCTGTTGGTCCGCGTGTCGACCGAGAAGCGTACCGGCACCAACGACGACTCGCCTTCGGCCCCCGGCAACTGCGGCCCCGGCACGCCGGACGTCGACGGCAGCAGCGACTGCAACATGGTGACCATCGCCATGGCGTCGCCGTTGGTGATGCGAAAGACCTTGATCTGGGCCACCGCCGACGGCGAGTCGAGGTGCTCGATCAACTTCGCCAACAGGCCCATGCTCTCGGCCGGTGCCGTAACGATCAGCGTGTTGGCACGCACGTCGGGCGTGATCTCCACGTCGTTCAATAGGCCGGAAGATATGATCTGCTGGCCGTCGGGACCCACCGCCAGCAGTTCCAATACGGTCGATCTCTGCTCCGTGCTTCCAACGCGGGCGGCGTCGATGGCCATCTGCAACACGCCCCCGGTTTCGGCAGCCAGCGAGTTCTTCAGCGAAAACACCTGTACTCGCGACACGGCCTGGCCGTCGGGACGGTCGAGCCGCTTCAGCAACAGGGCCACCTCGGCCAGGTCGCGCGGGGCCGCCTGCACGATCAGCGAATTCGTGCGGGCGTCGGCGCCCACCAACACGCGAGGGCCCAAGCCCATTCGGCCGGTGAAGAACCCTTGCACCGTCGTCTGCATCGCCAACGCCGGCGTGTGCCGCAGGGGGAACACCTGCAATTGCGTCTCCGGCGCGACGGGCCGGTCGAGCTTGCGGATCAACTCCTTGGCCGCCTCGACCGCTTCGCCCCAGCCGATCAGCAGCAAGGCGTTCGGCTTGACCAGCGGCGTGACGCTCACGCGGCCCTGGCGACCGCCCAACAGCGCCACGTTGACCTGCTCGACCAGCGCCGCCAGCGCCTCGCCGCCGACGTATCGCAGGGGGTAGATTTCAATGGCCGGTTCCGTCTCCGCACTGATCCGCTCGATCTCCTCGATGATGCGGCTCAACTCGGCCACGTCGCGATCGCGACCCCGCAGGATGATCACGCCCAAGTCGGGCAGGGCCTCGACTTCGACGTCGGTCAGCGGTTCGCGGAATCGACTTTCCGCAGCCCTCGGGTCTGCCGGATCAGCGACTGTCGGATCTAGGTTGGGCGGCTGTAGGTTGGCCGGCTGTGGGTTGGGCGGCTGTGGGGCGGCTCCGCTGGGATCGACACCGCGGCCTCCGCCGGCCGGCGTACCCGGAGCCTGCATCAGGAAAGAGGCCCGTTGCGCCTGGCCGTAGCCGGGAGGGTACGCACCGGGACCCTCCGGCATGGGGCCGTGTGGCGCGGGGGGCTGGTAGTGAAGCGGCAACACGGCGCCCGGGCCGTTGGGGTCGCGCGGCGGCGGGTTGATTGGACGCGGATCGGTCGCCGGCATGCCTTGCCGCGTCCGGATGCCCTGCCGATATCCGCTCCGATAGGCCTCGACGGCTTGATGCACCTTCGTCGGATTGGCCTTGTGCAAAGGCAGCACGCGCATCTGCTCGCCGTTTGGCCGGCCGGCGCGATCCAAGGCACGAATCAGCCGCATCAACTCACCGACCAGCGACGGTGTGCCCGAAAGCTGCAAACCGTTGCGCCGACGATCCACGTGCAGTTGCAGCGAACTGCCCGAGGGGCTCACCAACTCATAGGCGGGATCACCCGCGGCCGTCGGCCCCAGTGGCCGCAACCGCGGTCCGATCAGGTTGCGCAGCGCGGGCTCGATCTGCTCGACGCGTGCCTGCGCCAGCGGCACGAACTCGTCTCGCCGCGTGGCTTCGACGGGAACTGTTTCCGCCGGAACTGCTTCCGTGGGGCGGGAAGCTTGGGCGAGGACTCCCATCGCCGTCAATTCCCGTTGAATCGCTTGATGGGCCGCCGGCGGCGCCACCACCAGCAGTTGACCGGTGTGGGAATCGGTCGCCACGTGAACGCCCGCCTCTGCAAACTGCCCGCGCAGCCGATCCGCGGCCGGATCGAGCCACTCGGCCGGACACGGATAGGCCCTCACGGTCGGCTTCTCGGCCGGCGTGGTGTTGGGCCCTTGGCCGACCACGGTCCCCGCCAACGCGGTCAGTATGCAGAGGCATGCATACCGACGGAGAATCCGCGGCGCAACCAGCGTTGCTCTGGAAGGTGATTTCACGAAAATGGCCCGGACTGGTGGTGGGGTCGCGTGCGTGTTGACGGAAGGCGGGCCGTCGGAAACGGTAGAAGAGGAGGGGCATACTACGGATTCGCCGCCAGCCGTACAAGGCCAGTTGGCCACTGGCGGTCAAGCTGCGCAATATCGAGAAACTAGGGAGGGGCACGCCCGCCTTGGTTTGCCTAAGACCCGCGAAGAGGAGATCTCGCCTGGCAGCGTAGTAGTCAGCAACAGTGAGATTGACGGGTGGGGGGGGGGGGGGGGGGGGGGGGGGGGGCGCCCCCCCCCCCCCCCCCCCCGCCCCCCCACCGCCCCCGCCCCCCCCCCCCC
>CAYYNP010000376.1:0-8497 GCA_964472545.1 uncultured Planctomycetaceae bacterium
TGCTGCTGCCGGCGTTTGTGGCTTGGTGCATCGGTATGGAGGTCGGAGAGGCCGAAAGGAAGAAACGGCTGAAGAAGCAGGTCAGGCAACGAAAGTCGGAGCAGCAGGAGTGTTAACACGGCGAAAGGGCGGACGTCGTTTGTGGCTGCCCGGTGAAGGCAGACAGGAGTAGACCTGCCGTTCTTCCTCGCCCACAGCCCTAACTTCCCCCCGCTACAACGACAACGGCTCGGTCGCCAACTGCCGCTCGTGTTGCGTCAATGCGTACGCGTCGCGCAGAAGCTGAACGTCGCACGGCCGTTGCGGCACGCCGCGCCGGGCGAACATCCGGGCCTGCGTGGCAATCATCACGTCGACCGGCACTTCGGTCACCTGGCCGAACGAGCGGGCGTAGTTGACGAAACTGGGCACGTTGGTGGTCACGAACCCGTAGACCATCGCGCAGGCCCCGATCGTCTTGCCGGTGAAGACGCTGCTGTTGATGGCGGTCTTGGCGTAGTCGCCGACGATGCAGCCAATGAACTGCATGCCGGTGGCCACCTTGCGGCCCTCGTATTCCATACTGACCTGACCGTAGGTGTTCTTCAGATCGCTGTTGCAGGTGCCGGCTCCCAGGTTGACCCAACTGCCCAAGTAGCTGTGGCCGAGGAAGCCGTGATGCTGCTTGTTGGTGTACGGCTCGACGATCGAGGCCTCGATTTCGCCGCCGATCTTGACCGTGTGTCCCAATGCCACGCCGTCCTTGATCGCCGCATGTTCGATCACGCGAGACCGCGGGCCGATGTGCACCGGGCCGCTGAGGTAGCAGTAGGGGCCGATTTGCGCGTCCTCTTCGAGCACGATGGGGCCGTCCGTGGTGTCGGTCACGGCATAAGGCCCCAGATTGGCGGACGGTGCAGCGAAGACCCCGTCGGCAATCTCCGCGTAGTCGCCGCGGGCAAGCCGATCTTCGAGGTTCTCTTCCAGCGCGGCCCGATGATAGCGGAGCAGATCGTGAGGATATTCCAGCAGCGGCAGTTCGCCCTCGATCGGCAACAGCGGTAGCGTCGACAGCCGCGCGATCCACTCTTCGACGGCAAGCTCCCGCCATGCGGCAGTCTGTTCCGCCCCCAACACGGCCGCCGCCACGTGGCCGTTGCAGAGCACCGTCCCGGTGCGCCCCTCCCTGGCCAACGATCGAATCTGCTCGATCGAGGAGACGGCGGGCACGATTCGGGCGTTGACCAGCAGGACGGTCTGGCCGTCGGGGACGTCGCCGATATCCTCACAAAGCCCGATTCCGGTGTCGGCCGCGTCGACGCTGAGCATCTCGCGCAGATGGGGCCGCCCGACGGCGTTAGCGGTGTCGCCGAGCCGTCCGGCAAGCTCGGCCAGCCGATAGCCGCCGCAACTGAGCTCGAACGCCGGCCGGCCGATCGTGGCCGGATGGAGCTGCGCGACGAGGTCGTCCTCGAACAGAATCAGATGCATGGCGACGGCGAGACTCCCAGTCTTCAAGCGCGCTATCGAGTCGGATTTCGATTACGCAAGTGTATGCCGTAAGAGGGGCCGCGGAGGCCGTGGGAAGGGAAAGCTCACGTCCCTAGTACCTCATTGCGGCTGATCCTGTCGGTTGGGTGCCACCCGCTGGCTTGCCCAGCGGTGCTTTTGCGATAGTTCCAACCCTGCGCTGCTGGGCAAGCCAGCAGTGGCACCCAGTTTCGCCGCTTTTCAACCGCCGGCATCACCTCTGCTGCTTCTTCTGCTTCTGCCGCTTCTTCTGCTTCGGTGGATTCTGCTGCGCCTTCTGGATTTTGGCCCAGGTGTCGCGTAGCGAGACGGTGCGATTGAGCACCAGCTTCCCGTCCGACGAATCCGCGTCGACGCAAAAGTAGCCCAGCCGTTCGAACTGATAGCGACTGCCCGGTTCGGCACCCGCCAGGCTCGGCTCGATTTGGCAACCGGTCAGCGTTTCCAACGAGTGGGGGTTCAGGCTGGCCGTGAAGTCCTCGCCGTCGACGACGTCCTCCGGGTCCTCTTTGTTAAAGAGATGGTCGTACAGCCGCACTTCGGCCGAGACGGCGTCGGCCGCGGAGACCCAGTGCAACGTGGCCTTCACACGGCGTCCGTCGGGCGCGTCGCCGCCGCGGGTGGCCGGATCGTACGTGCAGTGCAACTCGATCACCTCGCCGGTGGCTTCGTCCTTGATCACGTCGACACACGTGATAAAATACGCGTATCGCAGCCGCACTTCACGCCCCGGTGCCAAACGAAAGTACTTCTTCGGCGGGTCTTCGCGGAAGTCGTCTTGCTCAATGTAGAGCACCCGCGAGAACGGCACTTTGCGGGTGCCGGCCTCGGGATCCTCGGGGTTGTTGATCGCGTCGAGTTCTTCGGTCTGGTCTTCCGGGTAGTTGTCGATCACCACCCGCAGCGGCCGCAACACGCCCATCACCCGCGCGGATCGCTTGTTGAGGTCCTCGCGCAGGCAATGTTCCAACATGGCGATGTCGATCGTGCTGTTGAACTTGTTCACGCCGATCCGCTGGCAGAACGTGCGGATCGCCTCGGGCGTGTAGCCGCGGCGCCGCATGCCGCTGATCGTCGGCATCCGCGGGTCGTCCCATCCGTCGACGTGTCCGTCCTTGACCAGCCGCAGCAGCTTCCGCTTGCTCATCACGGTGTAGTTGAGGTTCAGCCGGGCGAACTCGTACTGCCGGGGGTGATAGACGTCCAGGGCGTCGAGGAACCAATCGTACAGCGGGCGATGGTTCTCGAACTCCAGCGTGCAGATCGAATGCGTGATGCCCTCGATCGAATCCTCCAGCCCGTGGGCCCAATCGTACATCGGGTAGATGCACCACCGGTCGCCCGTGCGGTGATGCTCTGCGTGCAACACCCGATACATCACGGGGTCGCGGAGATTGAGATTCGGCGAGGCCATGTCGATCTTCGCCTTCAGCGTTCGCGAACCGTCGGGAAACTCGCCGTCGCGCATCCGTCGGAACAGGTCGAGGTTCTCCTCCACGCTCCGATCGCGATAGGGGCTGTCCTTGCCCGGCGTCTTCAGCGTGCCGCGATACTCGCGAGTCTCCTCGCCGGAAAGATCGCAGACGTAGGCCTTGCCGGCCTCGATCAACTGCACGGCGTACTGGTGCATCTGCTCGAAGTAATCCGAGGCGAACAACGGCCGGTCCTCCCAATCCCACCCCAGCCAGCGGACGTCCTCCTGGATCGACTCGACGTACTCCTCCTCTTCCTTGGTCGGGTTGGTGTCGTCGAACCGCAGATTGCACTTGCCGCCGGGATACTGCGCGGCCAGCCCGAAGTTCAAGCAGATCGACTTCGCGTGCCCGATGTGCAGATACCCGTTCGGCTCCGGCGGGAACCGGGTATGCACCCGGCCATCGTGCTTGCCGGCGGCAAGGTCTTCTTCGATGATGGTCTCGATGAAGTTCAGAGAGCGGGGCGGTGGGGTTGTCTCCATACAGGGAGTTCCTTGTCTGCTGTCGGGTTCCTCGGCTGACTCGATGAAGTCTCGGGCCACATCGAGTACCACTTGAATCGGGCAGCCGAACGTGGTTCCTTCCTTGCCAAACCAACTGCTCTGAATTGCCACCAGGAAGTACGGCTCAAACATATCGTCTCTGAGACCGAAAATCGGGCCACCGCTCATCCCGACGATACTGCCGATCTCGCTCTCAGTACGAATGCGGCCCATGAATCGCGGAAATGCTGTAGTACTTCTTCCGTCTCTTAACGCCGGGTCGCGCGTGACGTAAACAAAGACGGGCTGCGCGCCGACACTTGCCGTGTAGTGCGTGTCGTCAAAGGTCACCGACTTCTCAACGCCGTTCTTGGGGAAGCCAAGCATGAAGAAACGGTCGCACCTGTCTATCTCGACAGTATCCCAATGACGGTCGCACAGCGGGCTTATGCCGTTCGCCTCCAGCAATCGCCTGTAGTACGGTCGAAGATGTACCAGCCCGAAATCGACACCGTCCTCGACATAACGGTAGAACTTCCGGGCGCCTTCATAGTCGAAATCACTCATGGGTGCATGGCAGCACGAGCCGGGCCCGTACGTGTCATTAAGTCCACACTTGCGCAGGCTCATGCGGTCGTGTTGCAGCGCCCTTTCGATGGCGTGAATGACGTGTCCAGCAGTAAGGAAATACCATTGCCCTCGAATCTCGATAACCGCGCCCGTGTAGTTGAGGAGTTGGACCTCCGGCCTCTTTGGAGCATCACAAGCGGTCTCGAACAGGCAAGTCAAGGCAACGAGGTGACGAACGTACTTCCGTAACTCCGCCCGAAGCTCAGCCTTAAGAGCCTCCCGTTCCTCGTCGGATAGCAGGCTCAAATGAATTTCGTCATCCATGGAATCATCTCGTTACCCGGCTTCACCAAACACGGCGGACCGAGTATTTGTCGAACGCCGCGTCCGTGCTCAGCAACGGCACATGCTCCACGATCCCTTGCGCAATCAACAGTCGATCGAACGGATCGCGATGATGAAAGGGCAGCGCAGCAACGGTCGCTGTGTGTCTGATCGTAATCGGCAAGACACTCATATCGTTGTCGGTGATCTGCCGCTCCATGAAGCTGGCGAAGTCTTCGCCAAGACTGTACTTGCCAATACTGATCTTGATCGCGATTTCCCAGAACGTCGCCGGGCTGACGAGGAGGTCGTTGTCTGGGTCGCGCAGGAGGGAGCCCGCGTTTCGACCGAGCCGGCCGTCGTCCAAGACGAACCAGAGGAAGGCATGTGTGTCTAACAACAGCCTCACGGCATATACTCTTTGAAGTCATCCAGGTGGGCGTCATCGTCCTTGATAATCGTCAAAGTGCCGATAGCGCTGCCCGGCTGGCGGGGTTTGCGCACTTTGCTCGATTCCGCTATCAACCGAGCGACCGGTTGATCGCGCTCGGTAATCAACAGTTCTTCTCCAGGCTTCAACTCGGAAATCAGAACTGACAGCCGGGCCTGGGCTTCTTCAACAGAGATCGTAGACATGGTCAAATCGTCGTTTCGGGGCTCGCCCTCGGCTCCTGCGAAAAAGGCCACGCCGAGGCTAACACGCTACGGCATCCCACTATTCTCATATTATCGACCACCCCAATCCCCCGTCAATGCCCTATGTTGCGATTCTCGCCCGGCTAGGGAAGTGGTATGATTCCATCATAGGGGCTCCGCGTGCCTGCTTTGCGCCGCTTTACACCAGTGGATTCTCCGATATGCCACGAATCGTCACCGCGCCGCCCGAGGGCCCCCCGAACGCCGATGGCTCGCGCGTAGCCGGATGGTGGCGAGAATCGGACGAACCGGGAAGGGTCGTCTGCGGGCTGTGCCCGCGCGGATGCTCGCCGGGGCCGGGCGAGCGGGGGTTTTGCTTCGTGCGGCAGAATCGCGACGGGCAGTTGGTCTCGACCACGTACGGCCGCAGCACCGGTTTTTGCGTCGATCCGATCGAGAAGAAGCCGCTCAGCCAGTTCTATCCGGGCACGGCGGTGCTCTCCTTCGGCACCGCCGGCTGCAACCTCGGCTGCAAGTTCTGCCAAAACTGGTCGATGTCGCGGTCGCGCGACGTCGACGCCGGCTGTGAGGTGGCGGCCCCGGAAACCGTGGCCAACGCCGCCAAACAGCTCGGCTGTTGCAGCGTGGCCTATACCTACAACGACCCGATCGTCTGGGCGGAATACGCCATCGACACCGCCCGGGCGTGCCATGCAGTGGGCGTGAAGAACGTGGCCGTCACTTCCGGCTATATCTCTGCGGAAGCCCGTGCGGCGTTTTACCGCGACATGGACGCCGCCAATGTCGACTTGAAGGGCTTTGGCGACGACTTCTACCGCCGCTGGACCGGCGGCCGGTTGCAGCCGGTGCTCGACACGCTTACGTACCTCGCCCGCGAGACCGACGTTTGGCTGGAGATTACAAACCTGCTGGTGCCGGGACTAAACGACTCGCCCGATGAGTTGAAGCGGATGTGCGCGTGGATTTGCGAGGAACTGGGGCCGGACGTGCCGATCCATTTCTCGGCCTTCCATCCCGACTTCAAGGTGATCGACCGCGGCCCTACGCCGCTGGCCACGTTGTTGCTGGCCCATGGGGTGGCCCGGGAGGCGGGGCTGCGGTATGTTTACACGGGCAACGTCAGCGACAAGCAGCACCAGAGCACGTACTGCCCCGGCTGCGGCAGCCAGGTAATCGAACGCGACGGATACGCCCTGGGCACGTTCGACGTTCGCGACTCGTGCTGTGGGCATTGCGGCCATCCGATCGCCGGCCGCTACGACGCCCAGCCTGGCACTTGGGGCGGACGCCGGCTGCCGGTACGGATTGCCCAGTTTGCCCGATCCAGCGGCGTCGCTACAGCAAGCAAGGAACCACCGAGAAAGGAGCCCGCCGTGGCAGCCACGCCCCCCAGTCAAGACGGCCCCACGCCAGACGTCCCCGCGCGGCCGGAATTGACCGAGCAACAAGAGGACGCCATCTTCCAGGCGGCCGGGCGCCGCGTGGCAACCGCGGTCCGAGCGCAGCGGCCGGAGTCGATCGAGTCGGCCTTGGGCCAGATTGCCCAAACGCCGCTCTACGGCAGCTTCGTGAGTCTCAAGAGCGGCGGGCAACTCCGTTCGTGCTGTGGATTCCTGGGCCAGTCGCTTCCACTGTCACAGGCCTTGGACCGCGCCGCCGAACGGGCTGCTAAGGAAGACCCTCGTTTCCCGCCGATTTCGACCACCGAACTGGGGCATCTCGACATGGAAGTCTGGCTGCTCTGGGGGCCGCAGCCGATGACCGCGCGGGGCAAAGACCGCATCAAGGCGGTGACCATCGGCAAGCACGGCCTGCAGATCGCCCGCGGATCGGCCCGGGGACTGCTCTTGCCGGGCGTGGCCACCGACCACAACCTCGACGCGTTGGGCTTCTTGCAGCAAGTCTGCCTGAAGGCCGGGCTGCCCACCGACGCCTGGCAGCAGGACGACACGCAGGTAATGACGTTCGAGGGCCATGCCATCCGCGGGCCGCTGAGTTCGACAGTGCCGGTCGACGACGGGCCAGCAGAAAATGGGCCAACTGACGACGCGCCGACCGACTTCCCCGCCGGTGGCCCCACGCCGGGCGAGGTGGCCGCGTTGGCCGAATTCTGCCGCAGCAACGTGTTGGCGTTGTTTCAAGGCAGCACGCCCAACTACTACTTCCCCAGCGGATACGACGGCGGCGTCAGCGGCGTGGCGCTGACGGTCGGCCAGCCGGGAGCCCCGCAGACGATCGTCTGCAGTCAACTCTCGCTGCGCCCGGAAATGCCGCTGCAAGCGACCCTCTCGAAGCTCGCACAGATCGCCGCCCGGGCGTTGCGCGGACGGCGTACCGATCCGGCCGCCGTGCGGTCGGCTCCCGTAGGGCTCAGCGTGATGTTCGATCCGGCCATGCACGGGGCGGCCGACGGGGCTGAGCTCGGCGGCGTCGATCCGAAGCACCGGGCCGTGTTGGTCCACGAGGCCTCGCGCTCGGCGTGGGTCTTCGATCCGACGAAGACGGCCGAGGAGCTGCTGGCCGAGGCGATCGAGGAAGCCGGCATCCGCACGCCGGCCGGCGCCCGGGTGGCGAGCCTGGCCGTGATTTCGACCGATCCGCGCGTGGTGGTGGCGCACGTGCCGCGTCCGCAGAGCGGGCCCGACGTCCGACCGCCGGGCGTCGCCGGCGCGTTCTATCCGGACACGGCCGAGGAAGTCAACGCCGAACTGGACAAGATGCTCTCGGAGCCTTCGCAAACGCAGCCGTGGCCCGCGGTAATGGTTCCGCACGCCGGCTGGCGATACTCCGGGGCGTTGGCAGCCAAAGTGCTCGGCCGCGTGGCGATCCCCGAGCAAGTCATCATCCTTTCGCCAAAACACCCGAAGCCGCCGGGAATGCCGCCGGGAGCCGAATGGGCCGTGGCTCCGCATGGCACGTGGTCGCTGCCCGGGCGCGACGTGCCGTCCGATCCCGAATTGGCCGCCCGATTGGCCGAGGGCATCGACGGCCTCGAACTCGACGCGGCCGCCCACGCCCGAGAGCATTCGATCGAAGTGCTTCTGCCGATCCTCGCTCGGCTGGCCCCGGACACTCGCGCCGTCGGCATCACGATCGGCGGCCCCGGCGAGTTGGAGAGTCTGAAGCGATTCGGCAGCGAACTGGCCGACGTGCTTCGCGAAATGCCGCAACGGCCGCTGTTGGTGATCTCCAGCGATATGAACCACTTTGCCGACGACGCCGAAAACCGCCGCCTGGATCGCCTGGCGCTCGACGCCATGGAAACGCTCGACCCGGACGAACTCTACCGCACGGTCCGCGAGAGTCGCATCAGCATGTGTGGGATGTTTCCGGCCGTGATCGTGATGGAAGCCTTGCGGCAACTCGACGGCCTGAAGCGTATCGAGTCGGTCGGCTACGCCACCAGCGCCGATGCGTCCGGCGACACCAGCCGCGTGGTGGGCTATGCGGGCGTGTTGCTGGGATAGCCGCGCTTGGCCG
>CAYYNP010000377.1:0-8495 GCA_964472545.1 uncultured Planctomycetaceae bacterium
GAGGAGATCGTCACCTACCCTCCACTTTGTGCCATTTGAGTTGAAACACTACAAGACCGTTAGAATCCGGTGTTTCACCCCGACGGAGCAGCGCCACGCGCGGCACGACCCCACTAATCGAAACGGTTTCGCAGAGCGGCGAGCACGTCTTGCCGTTACAATCGATACAATCGCAAGTGGCGCCGCGTTCGGTCAACTCCAGCAGACCCCAATGTGCACCCCTGCGTGCCGGCGAATCCGGCTGCGGCCAGAGAAAAGAGACCCCGGCCGATCGACTTCGGCGCAAGACTCGCCGGCGGGCCGAAGCGATGCCGCGGATTGCTTACGGACTGCCGCCGAGGGCAACCACGCTGCCGTCGGTGGTGGCCAGGAATATCCGGCTGCCGGCGGCGATCATGCCGTCGAAAACGGGCGCGAATGCCAACTCGTGCCCGGCGATCTTGCGGCCGTCGGCGGTCGAGACGGCCCAGAGCACGGCTCCCTCGCTGCCGGTGTTCACCGCGGCCTGTCGGGCGAGCAGCTTCTGAGTCTGGGGCGTTTCAGACGTCTCAAGCGTCTTGTGCTCGTCGATCAGATCGGCCGGCCCGGCGATAAACAGGGTCTCACCGGCCAGTACCATCGCGCGGACCAGGATCGGTACGTCTTGCTTCCAGTCGGTCGCCACGGTGGTCGGCGGCGCGCCGCCCAGCCCGGCACGCTTCTTGGCATTCGCGCCCCCTCCGAGCGACACGACCTCCGGTTGCTTCGCCGACGCGTAGAGCATGTACTCCATCGGCGTAGTCCAACGAAAGTACTGCGGCTTGCGCCCGAAGCTGTAGATCTGGCGGTCGTCGAAGACCATCGGCCGGCCGGAAACGGCGGCCCGCCCTGCGCGAAAGTACCCTCCCGCCCCCGACTTCCACACCCGGCCGTAGACCCAGTAGGAGCGATGCCACCAGACGTCGTCCAGCAGGCCGGTGGGGCAGAACAAATGGGCCGTTTCGCCCTGCTGCTCTCGTTCGCTACGGGTGGGCACGTCGACGCCGATGCGGTTGCCGTCGAGGTCGAATTGCTGCGACTTCATGTAGACGTACTTCCCGTCGCAGACCAGCACGTCGGGCAGCGCGACCGGCATGTTCAATCCGGAGATACCCGCCTGGAGATTGTCGTCGCTCTCCGGCAGCCGGTCGTCGAGTACCCGCTCGTCGATCTTCTCGCCGCTGGCCGGGTTAATGCGCAGCAGATGCAGCCCGCCGTCGATGAACATCGAGCGGCCGGCCACGCACCACAATACCGCGTTGCCTTGCCCGTCTTCGCGAACCAGCACGCTGCCGTGTACCGGCCACACCGATTCGATCTGCTCGAAAGCCCCCATCCGCAGATCGGCCGGCGCGGCCCGATAGCGCCAGACCAACCGGCCGTCGTCGGCACGCAGGCAATAGACGTATCCGTCGGCCGACCCGAAGAGCACGCGCCCGCGCCAGATCGTCGGCGGGCTGTCGACCCGGGCGCCGGCCGTAAAACGCCAAAGCGGCTTGCCGGAAGCCTGCTCGAGGGCGTGGACCGCATGGGCGTCGATCGCCGCCACGAACAGCCGCCCGCCGGCCACCACCGGGCTGCTCAGCCGGCCGCCGATCTGCGAACGCCAACGCACGGACACCTCGGCGGGCACGTCGGCCGCGCTGCGTCCGCTACGGGCGGCGTCGCCGCGCAACGTCGGCCAGTCCGCCGCGTCGGCTGCGGTCGCTTCGATCGTGGCGCCATACGCCGGACCACGCTCGAGCCGATCGGCCGCGGCCGCCGCGTCGATGATCTTCTGCCGCGACGACGAATGGGCCGCCAACGCGTTGAAGCCGTAGAGCTTGGCTTCCAGGTAACACGCACACGGATGCGGCGGATTGTAGACCATCCCGTTGGCCGGCATGATGCCGTACAGGCACGCCCCACGAGCCCAGTGGTGGCAGGTCCAATGTTCCTTGCGGAAGTCGACGAACTCGATGCCCGTGCGCGAGGTGAGCAGGTACTTCTCGGTGGCCTTCGCACGGTAGCAACGGTGGTGGAACCAGTGCGTGTCGACGTCGGGGGTGAACTCGGCCTTCACCTCACCGGTTCGCAGGTCACGGCCCCACACGGTGCCGGTCTGCGGCGTGCGGAGGTCGCGGCTGTTGAACACGTCGGACGTCCACACCAGGCCGTCGATGACCAAGATGTCCTCGGCGCTGCGATAGCCGGACGGCGGATGGGGCGACGTCCAGAGCGTCTTGCCGTCGTCGGCCGAAAGTGCGACCATCGTCTTGCCGTTGTCGGCGTGATAGGACTCGGTGCTGGGGTCGGCCCCGGAGAAGAGCACCAGGTCACCGTGCAGCACCAGGCACGGAGAGAAGTAGACCGGCACCGGGGCGTCGCGTTGGCCGAGCACTTCCGACTCCCACCGCGTGGCGCCCGTCTTCCGATCCAGGGCGACCACACATCGCCCGTCGAAGAAGACGACGTTTCCGCCGCCGACGGCCATCGATCCGGGCACGACCCACGGCCAGGCCTTCTCCCAGAGCTTCCGGCCGCTCTTGGCGTCGACGGCCATCAGCGTGCGCTGCTGGGGCGTGAACTCGGCGAAGGGGCCACGCGAGTAGCCCTCGCGATTGACGACCAGATAGAGCACGCCGTCGGCGCAGAGAATCTCGTCGGTCCCTTTGGTTTCCGCGTAAGTTCGCAGGGTCTTGCCGGTCGCCGCATCGATGGCGGTGACCGGGGCGTCGAGTGAGAGCGTAACGTAGACCGTCTCGCCGATTGCCACCAACCGTCGCGGCAGGTTCGACGGTCCGCTCTTGAGCCGCTGCAACTGCGAAAACCAGGGCCCCATTTCCCGCCGCCAGAGGACGGCTCCGTTGAACGCGTCGCGGGCGACGAGTTGCCACTTCGACGGAAGCTGGATGCTAAACGGCGAGGCGTGATCGAATATGGAAAACAAGCGCCCGCCGGAGGTGACCATCGCGCTGGCCGACGACATGTGGTCGTGGTGCCGTCCGTAACGGGGTCCGCCGATCCACTGCATCTGCCGCAGGAAATCGACCGCCCCGTCACGGCTAACCGCGTTGCCGTCGGGGTCGTGCAGGTAGTGTGTCCACTCGTCGTATTCGTCCGGCCGGGGCTTGATCGTCTCGGCGTAGCTGCCGTCGGATTTCCGGACAAAAGCCACACCGCCGGGCGCCAGCACGCGGAGGATCTCGTCCATCGATACGTCGACCGGATCCTCGGTCACCAGCAGGTTGACCAGGTTGTCGGTGTACGGCAGGCTTCGGCCCGTCAAATGGTCGACCGATACGGGCCCGTAGACGCCGGCGGCGCGAACGGTCGCGCGTGCTCGTTGCACGTTGGCCGCGTCGCGGTCGAGACCCTGAACGAGACAGCCGTCGCCGGTACGCAACGCCGCGGTCAATTCGCCGTCGCCACAACCGAGATGGACGATCAGACCGCCCTGTACGCCCGTGGCCTTGAAGATCTGCCGTGCCGTGGCCACACGTTCCTCGGCGCCGTCGGCAGTCGAGACAACAGAGCACAAGAGAGTCGCCGCCCAAGTCAGGGCATTCCGAGTGCTTTCGGTCGATCGAATCATCGGTTATTCCCTCGTGTTGTGATACAACTTTCGCCGTCGCGCGTGCGACCAAATCAACATTGTCTAGAATAACGTCTACTCGTCATTCTCCATGATCCGGATCGATTCCACAATCGCCCGAGCGGCTTGAAGATCCTTGTTGGAAGCGGCCGAGAGAAAGACGTGCAACATAAGGTGTTCGTGTTCGTCCAAATCTTCGGCAGGACGGATTGCCTCGATCCGAACCCCTTCGCCGCGTACTGCCTTGAACCAGTCGACCTGCTTGCCGATCAAGGGCCCCTGCGACTGTTCGGGCTCGGTCTCCTCTCTCTTGTAATGATAACTCGGATGGTTGCCGACATACACGCCGATCGAAGGCCGCTCAGCAGGAAACGGCCCCAGTTGGCGCAATCTGTGGACAAGGAAATCGGGGCCCGGCTGCAATGTATGCACCCACCCGTCAGGCAGATCGACGACAAGCTCCTTGGTTTTCGAGTAGACATGGAGTCGCTGCTTTCGAGCCTTCGTGACGATCCCTTTTTCCCCGGGTTCAAGCGTCTTCAAGATCCGGGAGCAGAGCTTCCGCACATCCCGCGGTTCGGCGCCTGCCATCCGATTCGCGTAGGCGGCGAGAAGCTGAACGGTCTGATCCGTATTGACAATCCACGCCGAAGCGATCAAGATCGCCTCGCGATCCGTGTTCACGAGGCTGACCTTAGCTTGGTAGACCTCCAAGTTGTCTTGACGGAGGACAAGCCGGGTTCTCGCAGTACGTCGGTCCTGGCGAGCTTCTCGATTCATCTTCTTCAAGACCGCCGCAAAGTCCGGTCCCGCCGTGCTGAAGGTCTCGTACAGCATCACGACAAGGCGTTTCTCACCCAGGTCGAAAACCACTCGGGTCTCTTCCTCCGGGGACTCCTTGGCCGCCATGATGTTCACCGCACGGGCTTCCACTTTGGCGCCGACTGGCAAACGCGCCTGAAGACGGCCGCCGAGAAGTGGCGTAGACTCGTCGGATAGAGCAACGTCGGCAAAATCCCCCGCGTAGCCGGTCCCGCAGAAGACTCCCATCAGGAAGGCAGCACTGGCGAATCTGATCATGTCTCTTCTCCTGCTGTAACGGCACGAGTCAGCCACCGCCTCCGATCACCCGTCGTTCGGCCGCGGCATCTGTACCTTGGTGGCCTTACGCCACTCGATCAGCTTCCGTTGCATTTGTCGAGCCCGATCGGGCAGACGTTCGACGAGATTCTCCTGCTCGCCCACGTCCTGGCGGAGGTTGTAGAGTTCCAACCGGCCGTCTTCGAGGAACTCGATCAGCTTGAAATCGCCTTCGCGAATCACGCTCAGCGGCCGGGCCGGATTGGGGTGCCCGGCGCCGATGTAGTTGGGAAAGTGCCAGAACATCGCCCGGGGCTTCAACGCGCCGCTCTGCTTCAGCAGCGGCATCAGACTCGCGCCGTCGACGTGCTGCTTCGGCATCGGCGACAGCCCGGCGATCTCTAGCAGCGTGGGATGGAAATCGTGCGAGATCACCGGCGTATCGCACGTCGAGCCCGGCTCGACCACGCCCGGATAGCGGACGATCAACGGCACGCGGATGCCGCCTTCGTAGTAGTTGCCCTTGCAGCCGCGCAGCGGATGGTGCGACGTGATACGGCCGTGGCCGCCGTTGTCGGAGGCGAAGATCACCACCGTGTTCTCGGCCAGGTCGAGTTCTTCCAGCTTCGCCAACACGCGGCCGACGCTTTGGTCGACGCTCTCGATCATCGCCGCGTAGATCGGGTTGGTGTGATGCTTGCCCGGCGGCTTGCGGCGGTACTTTTCGATCAGTTCCTCTTGGGCTTGCAGCGGCGTATGCACGGCGTAGTGGGGGAAGTAGAGCAGGAACGGGCCGTCGGCGCTCTGCTCGATGAAGCGGATTGCCTCGTCGGTAAGCCGATCGGTCAGGTACTCGCCGGGCTGCCCGCCGCCGATCGTCTGCCACTCGGTCCAGGGATGCTGCGGCGTCATCCGCCAGCGCCCCCGATAGGGATGGAAGTACATGCCCGGGTTGCCCATGTTGTTGCCGGCGATGTTGACGTCGAACCCCTGATGCTCGGGGTAGAACTCCTTCTCCCAACAGACGTGCCACTTGCCCACCGACGCCGAACGGTAGCCGGCCGGCTTGAGCGCTTCGGCGATCGTGACCTCCTCAAGCGGCAGATTCTTGCGATAGATGGCCGGGATCAACGGCAAGCGTTCTTTGATCCGCAGATGCCCTTGGATGGGGATCGCGTGGGTGATGTGCAGCCGGGCCGGGTTCTTGCCGGTGAGCACCGAGACCCGCGTGGGCGAGCAGACGCAACAGGCGGCGTAGGCCCTGGTGAATCGCATGCCCCGTCGCGCCAGCCGGTCGATGTTCGGTGTTTCGTAGAAGTCGCTACCGTAACAGCCGACGTCCGTCCAGCCGAGATCGTCGATCAGGAAGAAGACGACGTTCGGCGGCGCCGGCTCGGCGGAAGCGGCGCGCTCTCCGTGGCAAAGCGCCGCCGATAAGGTTGTCAGTATCGCCAAGGCGTGAGTGCGTACGTGCCGCCGCATGTGATTCTCCTTTCGACGAAGGCTACTTCGGACAATGCTCGGTTGCGGAGGGGTGGCTGGGGCACCGCTGCGCTTTGCCCCAGCCACCCGTCATCTTGGCTTTCCACGTATGATCTCACCAGTCTTCTTTTCGGTCCACGTGAAGGCGTCCGGATCGAAATCAAACGCCCCCTTCGTAGGCGCCGATTCGGCCCAGTGCTCAGCGATCCAACCGGCCAGTTGGCGTTTGACGTCGGCGTGCCCGGTCGACGTGGCCAGATTGTGCCACTCGTGCGGATCGCCGTCGTGGTCGTAGAGTTCCTCGCCGCCGTCGGCGTAGCGGATGTATCGATAGCGATCCGAGCGCACGGCTGCGTTGCCGCGGCGGAACTCGATCACCGCCGGACGCTCCCATTCCGCCTGCGGGTCGCGCAACAGCGGGGCCAGGCTGACGCCGTCGTGCGCCGCGATCGCCTTCAGACCGCAAAGATCGTTCAATGTTGGGTATAGATTCACCAGCCCCACCGGCCGCTCGCAAGCACCCGGCCGATAGCCCGGGGCGTCGATCACCAGCGGCACGCGCGTGGCCTCCTCCCACAACGTCGACTTGTGCCAGTGGCCTTTTTCGCCCAGGTGCCAGCCGTGATCGGACCAGAGCACGACGATCGTGTTACGTGCATGCGGGCCGCCGTCCAGGGCGTCGAGTACGCGGCCGAGTTGCGCGTCGGCAAAACTGATACTGGCCAGATACGCCCGCACGGCGTGTTTGTAGCGGTCGGCGCGTCGGATCACCTCGAAGTCGCCGCGCCGCGCCTCGGCCAACTTACGTCCCGACGGCGGCACGTCGTCGAGATCGTCGCGGCGGACTTCCGGCAGACGAATCTCCTCCAATGGATACCGATCGAAAAACTCCCGCGGCACGTACCACGGCAGATGCGGCCGGAATATCCCACAGGCGAGAAAGAACGGCCGGTCGCGTTGCTGCCGAAGAAAGCGGACGGCATAGTCGGCGCTGCGAGCGTCGTCGTAGTCTGCCGCGGACAAGGCGAGCGAGCCCCAATCATTTTCGTGGCCCAGTCCTCTCACCCCGCTAAAGGGAAAGCCGTCCGGCGGCGGGCCGAACTTCGACCAGGGATAATTCAACCGCGAGCCGCGAAACCAAGGATCGTCGCGAAACGTCAGCCGCAGGTAGTCGTCCCACTGATACGGCGGATTGTTGCCGGCCGTGTGATGATAGATCTTGCCCGCCCCGGCGACGTGATACCCGTGACGGCGGAAGTGGACCGGCATCGTCACCACGTCGGGCAGATTCGGCCGCCACCAATGTCCGTTGTCGTACAGCCCGGTGGTCGACGGCCGCAAGCCGGTCATGATCGCCGCCCGCGACGGGGCACATTTTGGCGAGGCACAATGGGCGTTGGAAAACAACATGCCGCGCTTTGCCAGCCGGTCGATGTGGGGCGTGACCACGGTGCCGCGATAGCCGCCCAGGCAGCCGACCCAGTCTTTCATGTCGTCGACGGCCAGAAAGAGGACGTTGGGCTTTGGCCGTTGCGCAGTCGGGCTATCTTCGGCGCGTGGACGTTCGGCGGCGTGTGCCGAGCCTGCAAGGCCGGCAACGGCCACGACGCCTACGATCAGCCACGCAATTCGCTTCGACATGGTGACGCCCTACGGTTCGCGCTGCGGCTCGTAGCCCGGATACTCCTGCGGCGGCCGGACTTGCTTCCACGGTTCCTCGTCGAATACGTCTACCGTAAACGGTCCTTCTTGGTCCGTATCGCAGAGGATCGCCAGAAAGCGCAGCGGTGTGTCGCCGGCGTTGAACGTGGAGTGTGGCAGATCGGCCGGTATCACGGCCACGTCGCCGGGGCCAAGGTGGCGCTTTTCGGACCCAACCCATTGCTCGGCCGCCCCCTCGAGCACGTAGATGATCTCTTCACGGCCGGGGTGGCGATGAAAGTTGTGGGCCTCGCCCGGCGGCATCGTCGCCCGTACCAAAATCAAACTCTGCAAGTTGGTCGACTCCGGGTGGCAGAGCTTCTCGACGTGGCACCACGGCTCGTCGAAGTGTTCCACGTCGTCGGCCGTTACGAAGGGCTTGGGGGTCGGCTGATCGCTCATCGTCGGTTACTCGGCTTGGTTTGGGGGAACGGAGAATCGCCGGCGTAACGTCGTTCCTCGCGCAACGGGCTCTCCGCCAGGCTACACGCTCCGCAGGTCTCCTGCCTGAAAGCATAGCGTGACGCCCTCTTCCTTGCCACACCCCCGGAAACGGGCAGATCGATCAAGCTCGAGTGCTTCTCGCCTGGCCAGGAGAACTGCAAAGTCGATTCGCGGGAGTGGAAAACGGGGACTGGCT
>CAYYNP010000378.1:0-8487 GCA_964472545.1 uncultured Planctomycetaceae bacterium
CCACCGCCAGGCCGCCGGGCGCCACCTGAAGACGATCGACGCCACCTGCCCTCTGGTCACCAAGGTCCATCGAGAGGCCGTTCGTTTCGCCAAGCAGGGGCGGACCGTGATCTTGATCGGTCACGCCGGGCACGACGAGGTCGTGGGTACGATGGGGGAGGCTCCCGATTCGATCGTACTGGTGAACTCCATCGAAGACGTAGATCGCATCGAAGTCGGCGACCCCAAGGAAACCGCCTACTTAACCCAAACTACCTTGTCGGTCGACGACGCCCAGCGGATCATTGCAAGACTGAAGGAGCGATTTCCGGCCATCGTCGGACCGCCGAAGGACGACATCTGTTACGCGACCCAGAATCGTCAGGAGGCGGTGCGGGTGCTGGCCGAACAGGCGGACATGGTGCTTGTGGTCGGCAGTCAGAACAGTTCGAATAGCCAGCGGCTGGCCGAACTGGCCCGAAGTGGCTGCCGGGCCGCACACCTTGTCGACGGGCCCGAGGACATCTCCCTGGATTGGTTCTCCGGCGACGAGACGGTGGCAATCACGGCCGGCGCCAGCGCGCCGGAAACCGTCGTGCAAGAATGTGTGGCGTTGCTGCGAGAGGAGTTTGACGCTACCGTCCGGACGCAGACGATCTGCACGGAGGAGGTTCGGTTTCAGTTGCCGCGGGCGTTGAAGGGGTTGGGGGAGGGGGAGGGGAAGGATGAAGGATGAAGGATGTAAGGGATGCGGGGTGTAGGGTGAGGGGTGCGGGATTCTTGAGTCATGAACGTTACTGACCTCGAGTTGCATCTGGTGGAAATCGTTCGCGCGGAGCCGGATCGGCCGGTGCGGACGGTGCTGGTGCGATTGTCGACCGACGCCGACCTTGATGGCTGGGGAGAGGCGGCAATCGATTGGCGCTCTGCGGAACTGCCCGGCCGCCGCGACGCCTTGCTGCCGTTGCTGGCCGGCCGGAGCGTCTTCGATCTCGAAGAGTTGCACACCATCGACGCGCTGGGCGGCCCGCACGTGCGGTGCGCGGTGGAAATGGCGTTCTGCGATCTGTTCGGCCGGGCGCTGGGGCAGCCGCTGTGCCGCGTTCTCGGGGGAGTCTATCGCCGACGGATTCCATTGGCCGCGCGGCTGGCCGGCACTCGGCCCGAACGCGTGGCCCAACTTGCCGGCGAGTTGGCCGATCAGGGGTATCATTGCCAGATCGTCGCCGCCGGAGGGGACCTGCCGGCCGACCTGGCGTTGTTTCGAGCGGTACACCAGAGCGTGGGACGTCACGTTGAACTCCGTCTGGACGGCGCGGCCGGATACGATCTGCAGACGGCACGCGACCTTTGTGCGGAACTCGAACAGGACGGCGAGGCGCCGCAGTACCTGATCGATCCGCTCGATCCGCCGGACCTGCGGCCGACGGCCGAATTGCGGCGACAAACCAACGTGCCGTTGGCCGCCTGCCGCCCGATCGGCTCGCCGGCCGACGTGTTGGAGGTGGTGCGCAGCAAGGCGGCACCGTTGGTGGTGCTCGACCTGGCAAACGTCGGCGGGATGCTGCCGGCGAAAAAGTGTGCGGCGGTGGCCGAAGCGGGGCAGCTCGCCGCCGTGCTGCGTGTCGGCCCGTCGTTGGGCATTGCCACGGCGGCCATGCTGCAATTGGCCGCCGCCACGGTTGCCTTCTCCGGCAGCAACGAGTGCGGCCATCACCAACTCCACGACGACCTTCTGACCGAGCCGCTGGAAATCGTCGACGGCATGATCGCCGTGCCCCAAGCGCCGGGCCTGGGGATCGAGGTCGATCGGGCGAAGGTTGAGCGGTATCAGGTGATTTGACGCAACACGGCCCGTCGTTCTGCTGCTACTCGGGCGTTTGAGCAGCGGCCGCCTTTTGCAGCAGCGTGACGCGAGGACGGGCGTTGGCCTTGAGCATTAACGCCTCCCGCTGCTGGTTGATTCTGTCGAGCGACTCTGCCATCCGCTCGATCTCCGCCCGCAGCATCTCACATTCGATCGAATTGGCGAAAACCTGCTCGGCGTCCTCCCGTTTCTCGGCAACATGCTTTTGCAGCAGATCTCGCTGGGTCGAAAGGACCTCGATCTCCAACTCCAGTTCGCCGACCTCGACCTCCCGCGGTCGCAGTTCGGCCGTCTTCCGGGCGTCTGGGGGATCATCGGAATCCTCACCGGGGCGGAGCTTGTCGAGCGATTGCCGTCTGTTATTGAGCAAGACCTCGGCACGAACCAACTCCAACTCGATCCGCAACGCTTCCCGGCGGTACTCGGCCAGTTCCTCAAGGGCAATCTGGCGTTTCATCGCCGAGACTTCCCCCGAGCCGGTCCCCAGCACTTTGCAGAGCCGCTGAAGGTCCTCGCGTTTCTTCCTCAGTTCGGCCGACATCTCCACGCACGTGTTATCGAGCACGTCGCGGGTCTCATTCGACGCGCGGCGCTCCAGGCCCACGATCGTCTCCAGATACGCGCCGACCACCGCGTTGACCAGCCGGGCCGCTCCGGCCGCGTCGTCGTCGCCGAGGCTGACCTGCATGATTTGGCTGTTGTTGGGGAAATCGACGCGCAATTCGCGTGCCAGCCAAGCCACCGGATCGGCCTCCCCCCTGACGGCGGCCAGCTTGGCAATCTCGGGGTCTTTCAAGGCGGCCGAGAGGACGAAACGACTCTTCAGAAGCTCCTGCTGCGTGCTCCGGTAGACGTCGAAACTGCCCGCTGCGGCCGAGCCATCGCCCGGGGGGATCGACGACTCCACGGCCACCCGCAACAACGCCGTAGCCGTGTGCCGATGCCGTTTCTCGAACAGCGGCTGTAGTGTCGCCCGCACGATTGGATTTTCCACCCGTTGCACCCGGACTCTCACGGGTGGAACGCCGGGAGCGGGTGCTTGGGCATAGACGCCGGCAGCAGACGTCACCCACGCCAGGGCGAGACTCGTGAGGACCGGCCCCACGCCGAATTTGTGCTTGCCGTGCATGATCGTCACCTCTCCTGCAAAGGTATTCCAGAGGACCCCAAAAGGAAACGTCGCGCCCCCGGTTCAGAATACGCGATTCCGGCGAGGAAGCAAGCGAATTGTCGACGACCGTTCGTCATCGTATCCGAGTTTGCGAACGTCACGGCGAGATCCCTACTGCCAGTGGGCCGTAAGCAAGCGAGTTGCTCGCCGGCAGCGGCGGTGTACGTCGGCCTGATGAGGAGGATGGCGGGGCGTCTTCGGCGGGATCCGATGGTTCTGGATCGTCGTCGGGTTGAATTATCGAAGACAACGCCTGGAGGATCCCGCGAGTGTCGGCCGCCATGTTCTCTGCTTCACGCTTCAGAGGGGTCTCTATTGCATCGCGAGAGCGATCCATGATCTGCTGCCAACGGGGCCCCTTCTGCTCGGCCGCACGGCCGACGTTGGTCCCGATCTGGCGGATGAGCTGCGCCAACTCGGCCACGTCCGACTCTTGCGGAGCGCTCGGCCGCCGGGCATCCGGTACAGAGGGCGTGGAAGGCGTCGGCGGAGTAGACCGCCACCACCAGACGCCGGCCCCCAACGCCAACGCGATCAGCACGGCGGTCGCGGCGGCCAGTGCAGGCTTCCGCGACCGGGCCGGGCGCGACGAGCGGCGCGCCGCCAGAAGGGGGAGTTCGGCCCGGTCCGCCGCGTCCAGACGTTCTTGCTCGACCTGTACCACGTCCGCGGCATCCCGCCGCAGACGTACGGCCATCGCCAGCGACGCCTCGTAGAATTGGCGGCACTCGCGGTCGCGAGAGACCTTTCGGGCTAAGGCAGGCGAGAGCGGTTTTCCCTTTTCGATCGCGGTACTGATACGCCACCGGGTCCAGGCAGAAATCATGGTGAGTCTCCCAATTGGCATGGGGTGGGACGTTTCAAGGTCGAAGCCGCCGGATTGTCGGCGGGCGCCCTGCCCGGGTCGGGCTCAACCAGGGCGAGCACGTGCGGGGCGAGGCACCTGCGGGCTCGGTGCAGCAGCACGCGCGTCGAGATCCTGGTGCGCCCCAACACAACGGCCACCTCGAGGATCGACATCTCCTCGGCGTAGCGGAGCCACAGCGCCGTGTACTGATCGTCTGAGACGGCCCGGCGGGCGATCGACCAGAGATTCTCACGGAGTTCTTCTTTGGCGGCCGCTTCCTGTGGATCCGTGCTTCGCGGATCGCTGAGGCTGCCGCCGTCGAGGCCCGGTTCCGGCCTTCGTTTGCGGTGAAAATCGGCCGCCGCCCGCACGGCGATACGGTAGACCCATACGGAGAATGGCCGCCGCCCGTCGTGCTGGTCGATCCGCTGAAACACGCGCACCAAAGACTGTTGGGCAATGTCTTCGGCGTCCGCCAGGCAGGCGGTTCTGCAACGCAGCAGATGTACCAGCCGCGGCCGCCAGCGGCGCGCAAGCTCCTCCATCGCGGATCGATCGCCGCGCTGGGCACGGCGGACCAGCGGCAACTCGTCCGCCGACGCCCGGACGTCGCTGAGGTCTGTCCGATCGTCGGGCATTTAGCGTGTGCCAGCGAGGCTAGTGTATGTCAGCGAGGCATGGGGCGAGTTTCGTCCGGTACCCGTTCATCGAAACCCTCCAGCGCTTCCCGATCTCTCTCCATGGCCCGCTTTCGCTGTTCCATCTCCATCATCCGCTCCTCGTGTTCTCGGCGCTGCTCCATCTCCATCATCTCCTCCTCGTACGCACGGCGCGTCTCCATCTGCCGCCGGCGACTCCCGTTTACCGTGCGTATCAGTTCTTCCACCAGCGTGTCGGCGGGCCGCGTCAGGCGAGCCGTCACGTGCGCTCCGGCACGGGAGACCTCGACGCCCTTGAGGATCTCCCTCAGCAGCAGAAACTCCTCTTCCTCTTCAAGCTCTTCGATGGGCAGTTGGACGAAGGCAATCGCCCCTTCGGCCAACTGGCGCACCTGCTCGGCCCGTTCCTGGTTGACGACCTCCACGGTCAGTTCAAACGTCACGGAATCTCCCTCGCCGCCGGCCGAGGCGGCCACGCCTTTGAGCATCCTGAAGACGGCCGATTGTTGCTCCGGGATGTCCAACGCCCGCCACGTCTGGTCGTCGAGTTTCAGGCCGGCGGCCAGAAACGCGCCCTTGGCGGTCGGAAGGACGACGTTGGCCGGACTGCCGAGTGGCACCGGGACGCCCTGTTCCCCGGCCGGGACACCCCTCACCCGATCCAGGGCCCGTTTCACCTGGTCCTCATCCAGCCCAACGACGACGATGCCGTTGCTTCCGGCGTCCGGCTCGAGAACCGCCAGATAGACCTTCAAGTCAATCTCCGGCATCGTGCCTGAGTGAACTGTGGCCCCCTGGTATTCGGTGGACCGATACTCGGGCATGGCCAAAGCCAGCCCTTCGAGGTTTCCCGTACCGCCGCTAAGCGTGACCACGGCCACCGCCGTTAGCGCCATCTTCTCGACAAACTCCTCTTCGTCGCGGATCTCACCGGCAAACGGCGAGGCCAGTCCATACACGCTCACCGACTCGATCCCGCTGAGCGGATCGAACCCGATCACCCGGCCGAGTTTCTCCCGGGCGGTCTTTACGTCGGGGATACCGCCGAAATCGTGGGGCTCGTCGCGAATCAACACGTCGAGCAGTTGAAGGGCCTGCTGACCGAGCGGGTTCTCGACGAAACGCTTGACGTCCATCGCGACGTACCATACCGTGTCCGGCGGAACGACGGTGGCGTCGCTGGCCGCAGCGGCATTTTGCCCTGGGGCAACCGCGGCCGGAGCCGCCTCGTTCGGGGCCTGAGCCGTAGCCTGGCTTGCAGCCTGGCCCGCCGCCAGCACCAAAGACATCGACAACAGAAACACCACGCGACACGTCTTCAGAAACAGCATTCTCGTAGCTCCTTTTCCCGTGCGATTGCGATACCAGACGCAGAATTCAGTCGTGGCCACGACGGCCCGCACCACCATTACGGGCCGAAGACGCGAAACGTTACAGAAAAGTGCGAGAATGCGGCAGATCCGGCTGCCAACATCAGGTGGCATCGGGGACTAGCGCTGCGGGATCTCGGCGATCCGTAGATTGCGAAACGACAGATCGGTCGTCGGGTCGTGGCCCTGGATTTGCAGCGTGCCGGGCTCGAGTCGCAGGCCGCGGCGGGGATTCGGATCGGGCGCCCGCGTGTCGGACCAGTCCGTCACCTGGTAGCCGTTGACCCAGGCGGCCACGTGCCGGTCGTCGGCGTGCAGGGTCATTTGAAACCAGGTGAAATCGTCGGCGACGACCTTTCGTGCGGCTTGACGGCGGAAGATGCCTCCGGTGCCGGCGTCCTGTGGCTTGGTGCGGTCGCCGTCGAGGTAGCCGTTTTGGATCTGGCATTCGTAGCCGTTCATGAATTCGCCGGGAATACAGCGGAAGAAGATGCCCGAGTTCAGCGCGTTGCCGTTGACGAACACCTCACACTGCAGCGTGAAGTCGGCGTATTGCCCGGCCGTCTCGAGCATCCCACGGCCGTTCTTGACGTTCATCGAGCCCTCGGGCGTTACGCTGAAGACGCTGACCGACTCGGGATGCGTCTTCCAGCCGGTGAGGTCTTCGCCGTTGAAGATCGGCTTTGTGCCCAACGGGCGGAGTTTGATGTTGCGAAACTCGACCTTTCCGGAGTTCAACTGCAGGCCGATGTAGCCGCGTCCGGCCGGGCGGGGATCGGTGTAGTCGACCACCACACGGCCATCGAGCCGTACGACGAAACGGGCCCCATCGGCCGTCACGTCGAAGGTCTGCCAATCGGCCGAGTCGTGGTCGCCCTCGGCCCGTTGGCGCTGCACGAAGCTGCCGGTGGGGAAAGGGTTGTCGGCAGCGTCGGCGATGTTCAACTCATAGCACTTTGTCGTCACGTCGGTCGGCTTGGGGCTGGTTCGCAGGAAGATGCCGCTGTTGGTGCCCTTGGCGCTACGGAAGTCGGCCTTCAATTGGTAGTTGCCAAACTGGCTGCGGGTACACAACAGCCCCGGCTCGCCCTCGGAAACGGAGATCACGCCGTCGGCCACCTTCCAGTTGGCCTCGGAGATCGGTTTCCAGCCGAAGAGGGTCTCGCCGTCGAAGAGCAGGACCCAGCCCTCGGCCAGTTCCTCCGCGGAGAGCGTGTTCGGCTCGGCAGCGGCGGCGAGTCCGCCGTGCGCCAGGCACGGCAGCAGTAGGCAGAGCAGGGCGTTTCGTGCGATGTGCAGCGACGGCAGATTCATGGCATTTCCTTGTGCAAATCAGTGGGGGGCTGCCAGGGCGAGGTTCCAGCATAGTCAGTCCGCCGCCCGATGCAAGCGACGCGCCGCTCGACTGGTGCTCCGTAATACCGAGATTAATGGGTGGCTGGGGTCGAGGCAACGAGCCCCCAGAGTGCGACGAACTGGGGGCTCGCTGCGCTCGACCCCAGCCACCCCGCTCATCAGTCGGCCTGTTACGGAATCCCCGGGTGGCCCCGCCGCTTTTCCGCAGCAGGCGTCGTCACTTCTCTCGCATGGCCGGAAAAGCGTCGGGGTTGCGCAGCAACGAGAGGTGCCCGGCCCGGCGGTGCGCCTCTTGTGGCTTTGCCACCCGGGCACTCTTGCGAACTATGCTTGTCTCAGTGGCAAGGTGCGCTCCGCAAGAGTGACCGGGCCACCCACGAGATTGACCTATTCCGGATCGGCGTCGGTCTCTTCGTGCGACGTTAGCAGCACGGAGGCGACGATCGAGACGGTCAGCAGCACGCAGATCACCCCCAGCGACGCCCAGGGCGACACCAGGTGGCCTTCGCCGGCGTGCTTGAGCACGTACTGCCCGGCCGACTCACCGAAAATGTTGCCCACGTGCTCGGCGAACGCCGTGCCGTGTTCCTTGGCCAGATACTCGGCGACCATCTTCAACCCCACGAATCCCAACACGGCGGCCAACCCGTAGTGCAGATAGCGGAACATATCGACCACGCCGGCCAACAGGAAGTAGAGCGCACGCAGGCCGAGAATGGCGAAGATATTCGATGTAAAGGCGATGAACCGGTTGTCGGTGATGCCGATAATCGCCGGCACGCTGTCGATCGCGAAGACCACGTCGGTGCTCTCGATCACCAGCAGCACCAGGAACATCGGCGTGATGCACAAGAGTCCGTTCTCGCGGACGAAAAAGTCGTGGCCGTGGACCCGGTGGTCGTCCTTGCTGACGCGGAAGAAGCGCCGGGCCGTCTTCAAGACGACGTTGTTCTCGGGATGGACGTCGGTGCCGCCGCCGTGCCGTGCCAGTTTGTAGGCCGTGTAGACCAGGAACCCGCCGAAGATCGGGGCCACGAACGAGAAACGCTGAAACAGTTCGATCCCGCCGAGGATGAACCCCAGCCGCATGATGATCGCGCCGAGAATCCCCCAAAACAGCACGCGGTACTGATATTTCATGGGGATCCGAAAGAAACGGAAGATCACCACGAAGACAAAGATGTTGGCTCTTCCGTTTCTAGGTGCAAACTCCTGGAAACCTGCGAGCCAGCGTGACC
>CAYYNP010000379.1:0-8478 GCA_964472545.1 uncultured Planctomycetaceae bacterium
GGGTTGTGACGTCAGCTCCGGAGTTTCGTCCGTCGCCACATCGGAGTCTGTGGCTGGAGGCTGGGTGCCGCGTTGGGTGCCGCGTTGGTCAACATGCCCACGCTTGCGTGGGCATGTTGAGGACCTCGAACACGGCATGCCCACGCAAGCGTGGGCACGGCACCCAAAATCCCGAATCTCATCGGCCAGTATGGGTACACCGAGACGGGCCTGTCAAGTCCGAGAGGCGACAGGCCACCGCAGAAAGAAACGCAGCGACTTACGCCGCCCGCTCCATTTGCCGCGGATCGGCTTCGGCGGGAGAGGTCGGCAGCGTCTTTTCGGCCGGCACGCCGGCCACCGCGGCGTTGAACACGCCCACCTGAAACCGGGGATTGTACTCGCAATCGACGCGGCGGTAACAAGCCGCCCGGATATCGTCGCGCGAACGCGGCCGCTTCAGCCAGGCGTGGATCACCCGGGCGAGGTCGCCGGCATCGCCGCGGCGGAACAGATCGCCCGTTTCACCGGGGATGATGGCCTCGGCCTCCGGGCCTTGATGGGCATTGGGATCGTCGTGCGTGACGACCGGGGTCCCGTAGGCCAGGCTGTGCAGGCAACTGAGCCCCACGGCGCCCGGCCCCACGCAGAGATCGGCACTGCTGATCAGCAGCCCAAGCTCCTGCTCCTCGTAGCAGGGGCCGTAGAACTGCACCTGCCCTTGGAGCCCGAGTTGTTGCGTCAGCGCCCGGAGGTTCTCTTCGTCGGGACCGTCGCCGACGATCAGCACGTTGACGTCGCGGCCGCGGTTGGCGAGGTGTTTGGCCGCCTGCAAGAGCAAGTCGAGACGCTTCGACGGCAACAACCGTCCCACCCACAACAGCAAGGGGAGATACGGCCGTGCGAAGATTCGCCGCCTGAACTCTCGCCGATCGGCCGACTTGATCTGACGTCGCACGCCGACCTGGGCTTCGTGGTCCAGCGAGTTGAGAACCACGTAGAGCGAATCGCTACGAAAGCCCTTCTTCAGGCAGATTTCGCGGGAGCGGTTGGCATAGAGCAGCATCGCATGGGCAAAGCGGTAGCACTGTTTCCGCACCCACCCCTTGAGGCCCTCTTCGTCGCGTTTGAAACCGTGGCTCCAGAAGAGCACGCGCTTGCCGCGGAGCCGCGCGACGATCGCCGCGATCCAGTTGGTCAACAGATGCGGATTGCCTTCGACGATCAGCACGTCGAACTTGCGCGAAACGGCCAGCTTCAGTACGGTGCTCTGCCAGACGAGCTTGGGGGTGAGCCAAAGGTTGCGCATCCGCCGAAAGCGGTCGCAGAGTGGATCGTCGGCCGCGAGGAAATCCTCGTGGTCGACCGTCTCGATCTCTTCGTAGTGCTCGCCGTAGTAGAGCCAGACTTGCGGAGCCGGCGGCGGCTGACGGCAGAGTTCCAGAAAGAGCGATCGGCGGTAGTGGGAGAAGCCCGACTGGACCAGCGCCACCCGGGGCGGTGCTGCATGGCCGCCGCTCCGTCGGCCGTAGTAGACGTCGCGGAGCTTGAAGTACTTCCTAATGGCCGCGGCACGGCAAGGCTTGCGCGACGCCAGGATGCCCGGCAGCCGGCAACAAGCGGCAGCCACGGCGGCCAAGTACTTGTGGAACGTCCGGCGGCGGAGCGAGTAGATCCCCAAAGAGACGATGCGCGCCAGGAAGTACTTTAGCATCAGCCAAAGCGGAAACAGCCGCAACACGGTCAACAGGCTGTTGCGATACCGCAGATAGTCCCAACGGCCCGCCCCCGAGCCGGTCACCTTCGGGTCGGGGTGCCACATCACGATGCCCGGGTGGTAGACGATCTTGTATCCGGCATCGATTGCCCGGATCGCCAGGTCGGCCTCTTCGCCGAGGAGGAAGAAATCTTCGGGGTAGTCGCCGACTTCGTGCAGCATGTTGCGACTGAAGGCCGAAACGCCGCCGCCGAATTCCGACGTCTCGGCGCACGTCTCCTCCGCCTCCAATCGCGCGTCCTCGCCGGGACAACACCTGCGCATGGCCACAATGCCCACCGACGGATCGGCCCCGAAGCACTCGATCACCCGCCGCAGGGCCCCTTCGCCCAAGTAGCCGTCGTCGTCGAGGTTGACGATATAATCACTCGTGGAGTTGGCAAAGACGTGATTGCGGCCGCCGGGGCAGCCGAGGTTCCGCGGCAGGCAGATCAGCCGGACCTCGGGGAAGCGGGCGCGGATCGCTTCCGGCGTGCCGTCGTCGGAGTGGTTGTCGACGACCACGATCTCGACGTCCTCGACGTCCTGGTCGAGGGCCGATTGTACCGCTTTCTGCACGGCCTCTTTGCGGTTACGCGTGAGGATGCCAACGGTGATTCGAGGCATGAAGGATCGGACTCCTAGCGATGGTGCAGACCGGCCGCCCGCCGCCGGTGCGACGAAAAGGGGTGCGACGAAAAGGGGGCAGGCACCATTTGTGCGCAGCACGCTTCTGGCCGCTGGGGCAATTGGTGCCTGACCCCTTTTCGTTGCGGAGAGGCTCCGTTGGCCCATTGTCTTGCCCCGGCGACGAACCCCAGGGCGCAACCGACGACGGCCCAGGGCATCTTGGTGGTGTCGACGCTGAGCGTCATCATCAGCGGCAGGAAGCCGGCCAGGTAGGCCAGCAGGCTGGCACAGACCGCCCGATAGGCCGTCGGCTGCCCGGGCGTCGTGCCCCGCAAACACCCCCAGACCGCTCGGCCGAGCAGCCACACGTAGAGCCCCAGGAAGACCAGTCCGCCCTTGATGTAGATGTCGACCAGGCAGCAATGCGGGTACTTGACGATGCCCAACTGCTGCCAATACTCCGCGTAGCCGTTGAGGTTTCCCAGCAGGTTCGGGCCGGTGGTCAGTTCGTCGGCCAGATACCGGTAGGCGGCAATGCGAAAGGCGAACGAGGCGTCGCGGCTGAGATCGGTGGCCTCGAACACGGCTACGATCGTGTCGAACAGACCGTACTGCCACTGCAATCCGATGAGCGCCGCCACGACGATCGCCACGAACGCCAACGATTTGGCGCTCAACAGGGATCGACGCTTCTGCGAACTCAACAGCGAGCGCAGCGTAAGCGAAACGCCCAACGCCGCGGCGACCGCCACAGAGCCGGCCCGGGAGTTCAACTGCAGCGCAGCGAATAGCGAGAGGCAGAGTCCCACCATCAGCGCCACGGCCCAGGCCGAGCCGGCCAACCGGCGGCAATGCACCGCCAGCAGCGGCCCGAAGGCAAAGCACGGCAGGAAGTAGATCGCCACGATGTTCGGATCGAAGGCCCCGGAAACCCGCGCACACTCGACGCCGTTGCGGATCACGAAGACCTTGCCGTCGACCAGCCCGAAGTAGCAGCCGATGACGTAGGCGGTGATCACACCGCCGCAGCAGAAGAGGATCGTGCAGATCCGCGATGCCGCCCGCAGATCGCTGCAGTTGACGTAGAAGAAGAGCAGATAGAGGAACGCGCCGTGCAGACTGATCATCCGATCGGCGAGGCTGTCGAAGGCCGAGGCCCCGGCCGAAGCGAAGACGATGTACGGCAGGCAAACCATAAACGCGATGGCCCAGACGATGAACACAGGCCGCCCTTTGGCGTACTTGGCCGGACAGCAGAGCAGGTCGCAAGCCACGATCGCCGGAAAGGCGGCCCGGCTGAGGCTCAGCAGCCAGATGCCCGGGAAGAACAGCCCGAGCGTGTAGTCGACGCCGACGGTCAGTGCGGCGAGCGTTACCAACAACAGCGAGCGGTCGTTCGTAAGCTCGGTCGACGCCGTAACGGTGGGATGGCCGACGGCTGAGCGTAGCGGTGCCGGGGCAGCGGAGGCAGAAGATGCCCCATTCTGGGGCACCGCTGCGCTTTGCCCCAGCCACCCATCTCGCCGTCTGGAAAGGAGACTCGGCTTCATCGCGTCGGCAGCCCTCCACGGGTTTCGCGTTGGGCCGGAAGAACCCCGCCGACTCGGTGCAGAGTTCGCCACGCGCGGCCGAGCAGGTTGGCGTACCACCGCTGTTTGTGCCGGCGGAAGTAGCCGAATCGGCGCCAGTAGCGCAGGAAGAGTTCGCCGAGCATCATGCGGTAGTGTTCCGCCGACGACGGCCCGCGGGCCGTCGTCCCGTAAATCGTCGAGTAGCCGGCCAACTCCAGCAGGTTGCCGTTGTAGAATTCGTAGAGTTCGATCTGCCGGGGGCTGAGCTGCCGCTTCCATTGATCGATGCGGTCGGCCTGCGGGACGGAACCCACCAAGGCATGCTGCCGATGATTGGCCCCGGGCAGCCGAAAACCGTCGCCGCGGACCATCGGCGGCTCGAATTCCGCGCCCAGGAAACCGCAGATCCGTTCGAGCACGTCATCCGGCTGGCGCACCAGTTCCTCGTAGGTGACCCGCAGCACGCGCCGATCGGAAAACACCGCTTCGGCGGCCAGCCCAAGTCCGATACAGCGACACCACATCTCGGCCGCCTTGTCCAGCGTGTGCGGCCCCCAGTCCAACGGCAGCACGGAAGCCGCCACCGCGCGGCCGTCGCGCACCAGGTGGATCATCTTGGCGTCGGGAAAACTCTCCAACAGGAACTTGGCGTGGCTGACATTGGCCGGCGTATGGTCGATCCAGTAACCGAAGTCCGCCTTGGCGTTTTGCCGGCCGTACTCGGCCAGGAATCGTTCGATGAACTGGCGGTACGTTCCGTCGAAGCAAGCCGGAGCAAATCGCGCATCGTCCAGATCCAGTTTCCAGAGCCTAAACAACACGTCGCGTTTCAAGCGGTCGAGTACTTCAGGGATCGAGTCCTGCGAGAGTTTTCCACCGGCAATCCTCGGCACGTCGGTCTTGAAGTGGAACTCCGGCGTGGCCAGCATCTGCGAATGGGTGCCCAACATCGCGCCGAGCATCGTCGTGCCGCTGCGGCCGCAGCCGCCGATAAACACGGGGATCATGGTTCACCTGCTCGTTAGACTCGCCGGAGGCCGGCGCGGACCGAAGACCGACCAATCGGCCACCCGAAAACGAAATACCTCAGCCAGCGGCACGCCGCTAAAAAACCTGAACGCCAAGGCCAGCAGACACGAAGCCACGACGTAGTTGGCCGTGGTGGCCCACGCCGCTGCGGAGATACCCCACGACGGCAACAGCCACCAAATCAACGCCACGTTCACTGCCGCCCCGGCACCCACCGCCAACGACGCGACGCCGGGATGCTTCGTGCCGATCAGATAGGAAAGGAACACCTTGCCCGTGCAAAACGCGGCCGTGCCGATGGCCAGAATCCGGATCAACGGCACGGCCGGCAGGAAGTCGGGCGAGAAGAGGATGCCGACCACCGGCGTGGCCAACGCCGCCATCGCCAACAGCACGCCGATCGAAATCACGTGCACCAGCCGCGCCACCCGGCAAACGAGGTCCTTGCTGCCATGGCGGTCGCCGGCCACTCGAGGCAACAGTACGGTGGTCACCGCCTCGGGGATCATCTCCACCAATTTCGTCAATCGGGCAGCCACGGCAAACCAGCCGATCTCGACCGGCGTGGCGAAGAACGCCAGGGCAAGCGTGCCGATCTGCACGTTCGCCGCGTTGCCGATCTTGCCGGAGTAGTATCGCAGGCCGTACGAGAGCATCCGCCGGAACTTGCCCAGCGACGGCCGCACCCAAGCCAACCGGCACTTGGCGGCAAAGATCCACAGACAGACGACGGTCGTCACCACGCCCGTGACGATCGACGCCGCCAACGCCCCCTCGACACCCCAACCGAAGCCCAACAGGAAGACAATCGTGGTCGACAACTGCAACACCGACCGCACGATCACTACCATGCTGTAGTGCGTGAACAGCTCCACGGCCGTCAGCAGCCGTTCGATGATGCCCGAGAAGAGCAGCACCGGTACCAACCACAGCGATAGCCGAAACGCCTCGCGCGTGGCCTGGGAGAAGAACGCGATCGGGCGGTCGATCAGCCACAAGCCGATGGCCATTGCCGCGACCGACGAAATGACGCAATAGACGGTGGAGTAGAACAGGCCTTCGGAAATCGAGAACTTCCGCGAAGCCACGTAATACGTCGCGCCGTAGTCGCAGCCGACGGAAAAGACCATCACCAGCAAGGCGGGAAACAACAGACAGACCGCCAGCGAGCCACGGTCGGCCGGTCCCAGGCTCCAAGCCAACAGACTCTGCGTCAACACACCGGTCGACAGCGCGCCGAGGCGGCCGCCCAATACCATGCTCACGTTGCGAATGCCGGTGGTCATCGTCCGATGCGAAACTCTCTCAGGCTGCGGCGGACGGCCGTTGCGTGCGCGGGGTCAACGTGGCGGCCGGCTCCGTCAAACTGCGATGAAACAACCCGAAAGTGGTCAACAGCCCCAACTGCGTGCTGTGATCGGCCACCCCGTCGACGTGCCGCCGGTAGATCTGCCGCATGGCCGGGCGGTCGAAGATCTCATCGGGCAAAGCGGCTTCGTCTTCGATCACGCCTTCAATGATCGTGCGCAGCCGATGGTTCACCGCCATCAGCCGGTCGAATCGGGTCCAGGCACACTGCCCGCTGATCGAGCGGCTGCCGCGCAGCGACAACAGCCAGCCCCGTGCGCGTGCCACGGGAGCCCGGGCGGCCAAGGCGGCGTCGTGGGTCCATTTGGGAAATCGTATCGGCAGCCAGGAGCCGGCGTCGGGCAGCCAGGCGAGGCCCTTGCCGACTTGGCGTACGACCTCGCGCACGATCTGCCCGCTTGCCCTTTGGTCGGCCGGAATCGTCAGCGACAGCTTCCGCAGCCGCGGCGAACTGAACAGATTGCGTTCCGATGTGGCCGGCCGCAGACAGACCAGGTTCAGGGCCTCGGGAACGCGGACCATGCTGCGGGTCCAAAACAGCTCCCACAGGTCGGGCACGGTCTTGGCCCATTGCCGGATGCGGCGGATCTCGGCGACGGCGGCCGCCCGATAGGCCTCTTGGCACGCTTGCTTGACGTCCGGCTGCAACACGGCCGCCATGTCCGAGGTCCGCGTGGGAGCGTCGAGGATCGTGGCCAAGAATTCCGATTCGCTCGGCTCGGGGCCGGCGCCTTTCTTCCAGCCCCGCCACAAGCGGTCCCACTTCAGGTGCAGCCCCTTGAAATACGTATCGCAACCAAAGGCGAGCGTGGCCGCGTCGTGGTCGAAATCGACCGACGGCCGCGAGATCGGCAGGTAATGGGCCTCGTTCCAGTTCCACAACGACCGATAGTCGACGCTCGCCTGGTCGATCAGCGAGGGATACCAATCGGTATCTCGCCGAATGATTTGATGCTCTAGCCCGCAGCGCCCGGCGATCGCCGCGGCGATCTTCACTTCTCGATTCACACAGTCGCAAAAGGTCACCGCCCGAACGCCCTCGGGACACAACGCGGCGACGAAGCGGGAGTCGAGCCCACCGCTGAGGAACAGCGCAGGCCGGCGCCGGTCGTGGCAGATGTCCTCCAGCGTGGTGCGCACGTTGTCGATTAGTTCGGCCGCCGTTTGCCGCGTGCGTCGGCTGCGGTCCGGCCGAAATCTCGGATGCATGTAGCGCGTGGTTCCCGCCGGCCGCCCCTCGACGTACTCGATCGCCACGCCCGGCTCCACGCCGCGCACGTCCTCGAACGGCGAGCGGTCGGCTACCGTCGACGCGTGATAGAGGAACGACCAGAGATAGGCCCGATCGATCGCCGGACGATTCGGCAGCAGTTCGGCCACGTGGCGTGGATCCGAACCGACCAGGTCGCCGTCGGGCCCCGTGGCCGTCCACAGCGGCCGGTTCGACATGGGATCGGTGGCCAACAGGCAGCGATCGCGATCGGCGTCGAAGAGAAAGATCGAGAACGAGCCCTCCAATTCATCCAGGAACGCCGGACCGCGGTCGCGCCAGGCCTGCAGCAGCGCCTGTCCCAACTCGGCGGCCGTCCGTCCCCGACGTCCCAGCACCACGTAGCCCAGCACAACCGCCCGGCCGCGAATGCCCGCGCCACGGTCGTTGTTCCGGTAGGCCAAGAAGACCTCCGGGCCTCGTTCTACGGCAACGATCGCGTGCGGAATTCGCCAACGGTCGATCGGCGTACCCCGGCCAAGGTTCCGGCAGACGCCGCCAACGGCGGCCGACTGCCGCTGCCGCTGTTTTCCGGATTCGACGAAGGCCACCGTGAGTGTCATGAGCAATTCGGTCTAGAAGAGGGTGTAGATGAACGGCGCCGAGGCTTCCGCCCCGAGGATCAACGCGCCAAGAAACAACATCGCCAGAATCGTCCCGCCGATCACGTAGGATCGGTTGACGACGCTGAACAGCACGACGTCCCTCAGCAGCCGTGCGACCCAGGTTACGAACAACATCGATCGCCTCCTCGGTTCCCCAAAGTAATCATCTTGCTCCGCAAGCTGTCGACAAAGTAATCATCTTGCTCCGCAAGATGTCGGCAAAGTAGTCATCTTGCTCCGCAAGATATCGGCAAAGTAGTCATCTTGCTC
>CAYYNP010000380.1:0-8467 GCA_964472545.1 uncultured Planctomycetaceae bacterium
GACCAAAGACTCAGTCACGCCCTGGACGAGTTAGGACCTTTTCCGGATTACCTGTTATCCTGTCCGCGTATCATCCCGTCGATCTTGTCTCGTTCCCCTCCGTGGCTCGTTCCCCTCCGTGGCTCATTGCCCTCCGTGGCTCATTGCCCCGTGATTCGTCTGCCGTCCGGGCCACTGCCGCAATTGGGGGAAACCGGATAGAATGCGGCTTTTTCCCAAGCCGCCCGGGCGCCGATGACTGCACCAACCCCCTCCCGCGACGAACTGGCCGATCGCTATCTCGACCAGATCCCCTACGATCCGTATCCGGTCCAGGAGGAGGCGCTGCTGGCCTGGTTCGCGGCGGAGCAGGGGGTGTTGGTCTGTGCGCCGACCGGCATGGGCAAGACGCTGATTGCCGAGGCGGCCATGTTCGAGGCCCTGCACACCGGCAAGACGGCCTACTACACCACGCCGCTGATTGCGCTGACCGAGCAGAAGTTTCGCGAGATGAAAGGCCGGGCGGTCGAGTGGGGCTTCTCGGCCGACGACGTGGGGCTGGTCACCGGCAACCGCCGCGAGAATCCCGACGCGCGGATCCTGGTCGTGGTCGCCGAGATCCTCTTCAACCGCCTGTTGCACACCGAGGCCTTCGACTTCGCCGACGTGTCGACCGTGGTGATGGACGAGTTCCATAGCTTCAACGATCCGGAACGGGGCATCGTCTGGGAGTTTTCGCTGGGGCTGCTGCCGAAGCACGTCCGCACGCTGTTGCTGTCGGCCACCGTGGGCAACTCGCTGGAGTTCGTGCAGTGGCTGCGCAACAGTAACGAACGGCGCGTGGAACTGGTGCAGAGCGACCAGCGCAAGGTACCGCTGAGCTTCGAATGGGTGCCCGACAAGCTGTTGACCGAGCAGGTCGAAGAGATGTCGTCCGGCGACGAACAGGGGAAACGTACACCGGCGTTGGTCTTCTGCTTCAACCGCGAGCAGTGTTGGAGCGTGGCCGAACAACTCAAGGGCAAGAAGGTGCTCGGCGAGGTGCAGCGGGCCGGGTTGATTGAGGCGCTGAAGGAGTACGATTGGTCGCAAGGCTCCGGCCCCAAGTTGCGGCAGTTGCTGATGCGGGGCGTGGGCGTACACCACGCGGGCGTATTGCCCAAGTATCGCCGGGTGGTCGAGGACCTGTTTCAACGCAAGCTGCTCTCGGTGGCCACGTGTACCGAAACACTGGCGGCCGGTATCAACCTGCCGGCCCGGTCGGTCGTATTGCCCAACATCCTCAAGGGCCCGCCGGGCAAGAAGAAGGTGATGGAGGCCAGTTCGGCCCATCAGATCTTCGGCCGCGCCGGACGCCCGCAGTTCGACACCCACGGCTACGTCTACGTGCTGGCCCACGAGGACGACGTGAAGATCGCCCGTTGGCGAGTGCGATACGATCAGATCCCCGAGGACACCAAGGACCCCGGGCTGATGAAGGCGAAGAAGCGTCTGAAGAAGAAGATGCCCAAGCGCCGCACGACGGAGCAGTATTGGTCGGAGGCCCAGTTCAACAAACTGCGGACGGCCCCGCCGGGTAACCTGGCCAGCACCGGGCCGTTGCCCTGGCGGATGCTGGCCTACATGCTGGACGCCTCGCCGGAGGTCGACCTGGTGCGGCGGCTGGTATCGAAGCGGCTGCTGGACCCGAAACGCCGCGAGAAGGCCCAAGAGGGGCTGCTGAAGATGCTGCTGATCCTCTGGCGATCGGGCTACGTGCTGCTCGATCCGGAGCCGCCAAAGCGGGACGAAGAGCTCGAGGATGCGCCGAGTGACGAGCCGGCAAAGCCGAAGCCGTCGGCACTCTCCGGGCTGCTGCAACAGGCAGTCGACGCCGCCGCGCGCAGCCAGAAGCCGGGCGACCCATCTCAAGCGCCGGCGAAACCCGAGGAGCCCGAAGGCCCGCCGCCCTATGAACCGCGTTGGGCGCGCCCCACGCCGGAGTTGCAGAAGTTGTTGATGCTGCGCGGCGTGAATCCGCTCTACGGCGTGTTTCTGGTCAATCAACTCGGCATCGCCAACCGGCAGGAGCGGATCCAGGCGATGGAGAGCGTGCTGGAGTTGCCGCGCTCGGTGGGCTATCACGTGCACGTCCCCGGCTCCGACGAGCTTCCGCCCGGCCCCTTGGCCTCTTCCCGTCTCGACGAGCAGTTGTTGCGGCTGGGGCTGGTTACGGCCGAGGAACTCACCGGCACGCCGCCGGAGGAGTTGGAAGACCGGCGGCGGAGTTACAACGAAGAACGGACATGGGCGTTGACGCTGGCAGAGAAACTCCGCCGGCTGTTCGACTACGACTTTCCCGACGTCCACGATGTGCGCACGCATCCCGTTTGGGCGGCCGGCGAGTTGTTGGAATTCGGCGGCGATTTCAATAAGTACATCACCAGCAAGAGCCTGCAGAAGCAGGAAGGCATCATCTTCCGCCATCTGCTGCGGATGATCCTCCTGATCGGCGAGTTTCAACAGTTCACTCCGCCCGAGGGCGGCGAGGACGAGTGGCGTGGCGATCTGGCCGAGGTGGCCGCGCGGCTGGCCGAGAGCTGCCGGCAAATTGACGTCAGCAGCACGGAGAAGACGTTGGAGCAGGTGGCGGCGGTGGAGGGTACGTAGGGGAGAGTGCCGGGTGGTGGGTGGTGAGTGGTGAGTGGTGAGTGGTGAGTGGTGGGTGGTGCGTTGGCGTGTAAGTGGCGGTTGTTGTTTGGGTTGGGGCAGGAGAGGCTGGTACAGGGCTACGGAGACGGCTGTGGCGGGGCATCGTAGGGAAATGCGTTTGGCGGCGTAGGCGGAGGGGATCTCGTCGAGTGGCGGCGTCGCCCGATGACGGCCGGGCGCTGAGCGCCACACCGGTTTTGCCTCGAATCGGGGGGATGCGATCGGCCTGTTTGATGCAAAGGGCGGGGCGATCCGTTATAATGGGTGGTTGTCGCGAGCTTGCGCCAATTGGTGCCGGTGAACTCAATTGGTGCCGGTGAACACTGCGCCGTGGATATACCGCAACCGTGACGCATCGACGCGGCGGTCATCAGCAACGCCTCTTGTGGGGAAGGAGAGTCCGGATGAGAAGATTGCCCGTACGCCCGTGGGATCGCCGTCGGCCCTCTCGATCAGTCGGCCCCAATGGCGGCGGGCGGCGGCTGAGGTTGGAGCGCCTCGAGGACCGCCGCGTGTTGAATGCCGGGCCGCTGGTGATCAGCGAGTTGATGGCTATCAACTACGAAACGCTGGCCGGGCGGCGCAACGACTACCCGGACTGGATCGAAATCCACAACCCCACCGACGAAGTCGTCAGCCTCAACGACTGGTATCTGACCGACGACACGGCCGATTTGGCCAAGTGGCAGTTTCCGGACGTCAGCATCCAGCCGCAACAGTACCTCGTCGTTTTCGCGTCGGACCGCGACAGCACCGATCCGGAAGACGAACTGCACACGAACTTCAAGCTCGACGGCGACGGCGAATACCTGGCGTTGGTGCATCCCGACGGCGCGACGATCTCGCACGAATACTCCCCGGAGTTTCCCAAGCAGCTTCCCGACGTCTCCTACGGCCGGGTCGACGTGCCGGTGCCGCTGGTGCCGGAATCGACCGTGCGGACGTATTACGTGCCCTCGGCCGACGACGACGCGCTGGGCGACGATTGGACGGCGATCGACTTCCCCGACGGGAGTTGGGAGATGGGCGGCGTGGCGACCAGCGTCGCCATCACCGAAGTCGGCACCGGCGAGCCGGACCTCGTCGAGATCCAGAACCTGCGGGCGTCGACGGTCGACACGTCGGGGTGGGTGGTTGCGCTGAACAACGCCGACGACGCCGCGGGCGCAGCGGACATCAACCTCGTTCACGAAACGCTCTGGCATCTGCCGCCGTCGATGGACACCGGAGAACTGCTCTGGCGCAACGATCAGGAAGGACACGCCAACTACTTCGGCGAGAACCTCTCCTGGCTGGGCAACGGCCCCGGTTGGGCAATGATCGTCGACGACGAGGGCCGCGTGGCCGATTTCGTGGTCTGGGGCTACGCCCCCGAACAGATCGAGTCGCTCAGCGTGATCGTCGGCGGGTTCATCGTCACGGCCAACGATGTTTGGCAAGGCCCGTCGGCCCAGCCACCCCCCGGCGACGTCGTGTCGCTGCAGCGGACCGGCGACTTAGACAACAACGTAGAGGGGGACTGGAGGTTCGGACATCCGTCGGCCGGGCTGACCAACGGGCACCTGACGGTGCCGCTGGAGGGACACCCCACGGCCGGCATCGGCTACAGCATCGAGTTGCCCGGCCTGATCGACGCGGTCGACACGGACGTGGCCGCGTTGATGCACGGGCTGGAGAGTTCGCTCTGGACTCGGATTCCGTTCGACTTGCCCAGCGTGGCCGGCGTCGAGTCGCTGATTCTGAACGTGCGATACAACGACGGCTTCGTGGCGTATCTCAACGGCCAGCCGATCGCCGGCCGCAATGCGCCCGCGGTGGTCCGGTGGAACTCCACCGCCACGGCCGCCCGCAGCGTCGCGGAGTCGCTTGTGGTCGACCAGATCGACGTTACCGAACATCTCGACTTGCTGGTCGACGGCCGCAACGTGTTGGCAATCTGGGGATTGAACGTCGACGCCACCGACGGCGATTTTCTGGTGCTGCCGGAGTTGTTGGCTTCAGGCCAGCGCCACCTGATGGCGCCCACCCCCGGCGGCCCCAACGCCGTGGCGTTCGTGGCCGATACGGTCTTCTGGCCGGACCGCGGCCTCTACGAGCACCCGTTCGAGGCGTGGATCGACTGCGGCACGCCGGGGGCCGAAATCCGCTACACGCTCGACGGCAGCGTGCCGACCGCCACGCACGGCCTGGTCTATACACGGCCGATCCCGATCGACGATACAACGACCCTGCGCGCAGCGGCATTCAAACCGGGGTATTTGCCGACCAACGTCGACACACAAACCTACATCTTCTATGAAGAAGTCGCCCAACAGACCCGCCCGGCCGGCTATCCGACGTCCTGGGGCGCGGAACCGAACGCCGACTACGACGTCGATCCCGAAATCGCGTTGAATCCCGAATACCGCGGCCCCTTCATCGACGGGCTTTTCGAGTTGCCGTCGATGTCGTTGGTGCTGCCGGTCGAAGACATGTTCGGGCCCGCCGGGCTCTACTCCAACACGTTGAACACCGACATGGAGCGGGCCGTTTCGGTCGAGTTCTTCCATTCGCATTGGTGGATGTTCCAGGTCGACGCGGGGCTCTCGATCCAAGGCGCGGTCAGCCGCAATCCCCAGGCGGCGATCAAACACTCGATGAGCCTGCGGTTCCGCAGCGAGTACGGGCCCGGCCGGTTCGACTATCCGCTGTTCGGCGACTCGCCCGTGGATCGGTTCGACTCGCTGCAACTGCGGGCCGTTTACGACAACTCGTGGATCCACGGCAGCGGCGCCGAACGCGCGCGGGCCCAGTTGATTCGCGATCAGTGGATGCGCGACTCGCTGCTGGATATGGGCTACGAAGACGCCGGACAGGGGCGCTACGTGAACCTGTATATCAACGGGCTCTACTGGGGCGTCTACAACCTGCACGAACGCCAGGAGGCCTCGCACTACGCGGAGTATCACGACGTCGACGAAGATGCCTTGACCGCCGTCAAGGGCCGCGAGGCAGTCGACGGCAACTACGCCGCGTTCAACCAACTGAGAACGGTCGTTCACAGCGGCAATTGGGAAGAGATCGTCCGCGTGATGGACGTCGACAACTTCATCGACTGGTCGATCCTGCAGCGATTTGCCGGCAACCGCTACCTGGTGCCCACCGAGAACTGGCGGGCCATCGGCGGCACGGACGATGCGCCCTGGCGGTTCTACAGTTGGAACTCGGAGCGGGTGCTGGAAAACGTGGCCAACGCCAATCCCACCACGCCGCCGGATCCCACCGGCCTGCTTGAGCCGCTGCTGGCGTTGCCGGAATTCCGCGTCCGCTTCGGCGATCGTTTGCACGAGCATTTCTTCCACGACGGAACACTCACGCCCGAGCAGAACACCGACCGCTGGATGCAGCGGGCCGGCGAAATCGAGGCGGCGATTGTAGGCGAATCGGCCCGCTGGGGTGACGACCGCCGCGAGCCGCCCTACACGCTCGACGATTGGATGGCCGAACGCAACCGGCTCGTCAACCAGTACTTTCCCGTCCGCAGCGACCTGATGATCGGCCGCTATCGGGCCGAAGGCCTCTATCCGCAACTCGACGCGGTAGAGTTCTACGTCAACGGTACGCCGCAGCACGGCGGCCAGATCGAACCGAACGGCGAACTGGGGATGTCTGCGGGCGGCGTCGGCACGATCTACTACACGCTCGACGGCTCCGATCCCCGTCAGATCGGCGGCGCCGTTTCGCCGGCGGCCATCGCAATCGGCGGCCCCACGATCGTCCTGCCCGAGGGCGGCCTGGTGCGGGCACGCGTGTACGACGCAGGCCAATGGTCGGCGCTGAGCGAGGCCCAGTTCTTCCTGGCCGTGCCGGCAAGCGTGCATCACGTTTCGATTTCCGAACTGAACTACAATCCCCACGACCCGACGCCGGCAGAACTGGCTGTCGATCCGTCGTTCGCCGGCGGCGATTTCGAGTTCGTCGAACTGCGAAACCACAGCGGCGAGCGGATCGACCTCTCCGGGGTGAAGTTCGTCGAAGGCATCGAATTCGACTTGATCCACAGCGACGTGGAGATCCTGGAGCCGGGTGAGTTGGTTGTGGTCGTCAGGAACCGACCCGCCTTCGAGGCCCGCTACGGAACCGAGCTTCCCATCGCCGGCCAGTACCTCGGAGACCTCGACGACGACGGCGAGCAGATCGTGCTGAGCGACTGGACCGGGACGACGTCGCGCTTCCACTTCGACAACCGCGCCGCTCTGCCCGACGCGGCAAACGGCAAAGGGGCCTCGCTCGACGTCACGCTCGCCTGGAGTCAGAGCGCGCAATACGGCGGTTCGCCGGGCACGGCGGACCCGGGCCCGTTCGGCGACGTGGTGATTAACGAAGTGCTCTCGGCGCCGTTGGCCGGGGAGCGCGACGCGATCGAACTGTACAACACGACCGAAGAGCCGGCCGACGTCGGCGGGTGGTACCTAAGCAACTCCTGGGGCTGGGCCACTAATGTAGACAACGGCGACTACAAGAAGTTCCGCATCCCCGACGACACGCTTATCCCGCCCGGCGGCTACGCGGTCTTCGACGAGGCCGACTTCAATCCCACCGGCGGCGCCAACCCGCAGGACTTCACGCTCGACGGCGTACACGGCGACGACGTCTGGCTGATGGAGGCCGACGCGGCCGGCAACCTGACGCGTTTCGTCGATCGCGTCGAGTTCGGCCCGGCCATCGAAGGCGAATCGTGGGGCCGCTGGCCCGATGCCGACGGCCGACTCTATCCGCAGAGTGTGCCGACGCTCGACAAGGCCCGTCCCGAGGACGGTACGAACCTCGGCCCGCGCGTCGGACCGGTAGTGATCAGCGAGGTGCACTATCATCCGCGGTGGGGACGGCCGGGTGATCCCGACCTGGGAGAATTCGTCGAGATCCACAATCCGGGCGACGCATCGGTCGACATGGGCAATTGGCGGCTTCGCGGCGGCATCATCTTCGACGTTGCCGAAGGCGTGCAACTTGCCCCGGACGAATCGCTGGTTGCCGTGCCGTTCGATCCGAACGACCCCGACGTGATGGACGAGTTCGTGGAGTTCCACGACATCGACCCGGCGGTTCAGATCATCGGACCGTACTCCGGCCAACTGGCCGACGTCGGCGAATGGGTGCAGTTGCAGCGGCCGGGCGAATCGCCCCACGGCGAGCCGGGATACGTCCCCTACACGGTCGAAGACGAAGTCCGCTACGACGATCGCAGCGGCTGGCCCCGCTCGGCCGACGGCCGCGGCAGCTCGCTGCAGCGCAAGGCGCCGGAACTCTGGGGCAACGATGCCACAAACTGGGTCGGCGGCGACCCGACTCCCGGCGCCGTGCAGTGGACGCCGACGGTCGTGGGCCGCCACGTCTTCTACAACAACTCCGCCTTCGACGGAAACAGTGCCGTGGCCTCGCCCGAGGACGATGCGGCCATCGCACCGCACAAGCGGCCTCTGCTGCCCGGCGAAACGGCCACCTTTGCCAACTACACCAGCTACGCGCTGGGGATCAACGGGATTATGGTCGATCTGGCCAACTTACCCGGGCAGATTACGATCGACGACCTGGCGTTCTTCGTAGGCAACGACGCCGACCCGGCCAGTTGGGCCTCTGCGCCGCAGCCTTCTTTCTTCGTCGTCCGCAGCGGTGCCGGCGTCGCCGGGTCCTCTCGAGTGACGGTCACTTGGGACGATTCGGCCATCCGCAACCAGTGGCTTCAGGTCCGCGTGCTGGCCACGGAATACACGGGCCTGCGGGCGGACGACGTCTTCTACTTCGGCATCGCCGTGGG
>CAYYNP010000381.1:0-697 GCA_964472545.1 uncultured Planctomycetaceae bacterium
CTCGGTGTTGTGGGGCGGGTCGTTGTGGGGCGGGGTGTCGTCGGGCTCGGGGACGTCGGTCGCGATTGCGATAGTAACCGTTGGCGAATCTCCGCAATGCTCGGCCGATTACCGGTGACCGTCGGACGTGGCAACGTGGAACCCGCCGCGGGCACCGCCGGGTTGGGACGGGCGCTTGGGCCGACGGGAACCGCCGGCCGTGCCGCAGGACTCGGCACCGTTGGACGCGGCACCGTTGGACGCGGCACCGTGGCGCTGGGGGTCGTAGGACGCGACTGCGAAAGCAGCCGCTGACGAATGTCGGCGATGCTGGGCCGAGCGCCCGAAGCCGTCGGACGAGGCAACGTCGAGGGCGTCGAACCGGGCCGAACCCCCGAAGGGCGGATTCCCGAACTGCTCGGCAACGACGGCCCGGGCAGTCGGCTCGGCAAACTCATACTCGGCCGCGGCTGTGGAGTGGCTATCGTGCTGGGCATCATGGTCCGCGACGGAGTGCCAAGCCGCGACGGAGTGCCAAGCCGCGACGGAGTGCGGCTGGGGATGCTTCGTGAGGGGGGCGTGAACGACGAAGGCGGCCGCGGCGTGGAAACCGACGGCCTGCGGAACGCGGAACTCGGCAACGACGGCCGAGGCGACGACGGCCGGGGCGACGAGAATGATGGCGTCGATGGCCGGGGCGTCGAGAACGACGGCGTAG
>CAYYNP010000381.1:797-8460 GCA_964472545.1 uncultured Planctomycetaceae bacterium
ACGGTCTGGGTGTCGACGGTCTGGGTGTCGACGGTCTGGGTGTCGACGGTCTGGGTGTCGACGGTCTGGGCGTCGACATTCTGGGAGCCGGCCGCGACGAAGAGAAACTGGGGGCCGGTCGCGACGGGATCGAGCGCGGCGAAATCGATCGCGAGGGGGGTGAACTCGGCCGGGCCGTCGGTCTGGACGGCGCTCGAGCGGCCGAGGCCGACGAACGCGACGGAAGACTCCGCGACTGGGCCGAGCTGATGCCTCCCGATCGGCCCGTGCCGCCACGTCGCTGGGCCGATGCCGGCTCGGGCAGCCCCACGCATGCCGCCACAAGCACGGCTGCGAATCTGAACAAGCCCCTGCTGAACAGCCCGCCACAACAAGGTCGGATACGACTCATCTGATCAATCCCCGCTCGGGACTTGCTGGTAGCTTGCTGTCGGTTGGCAGCAAGGTGACTCGATACGATCACCAACGATTCTTGAGTGCAACGTCCATTCCGCACGAGACGAAAATGCCATACTCGACCCCCAGAAAGCAGCATAACATTCTATGCAACAACATGTTACGAAATCAACATGCCAGGCGTCCTTCCGGCCGGCGCCCGGCAAACTGTGCCAAGATGTGTTATCGGAATGACTCGCAGAATCCGATCGACGACACTCCGGCATCCTCGCCACCCCGCCCGCTCGCGTTTTCCCGCGGATTGCACGGCCCATTCGCTGTCGGCAGCACACCGGCCGGCCAAATCGGCCGATCGCCTTCCCGCCTGAGCCCAAAGAGCCTATACTAGACTGATTCTGTACCCTCCCAGCGTGGCCGTCCCTTTCAAGCCGGCGGCAACCCCTTCCTGTCGAATGACTTGCAAAGCATGAGCGATCAAGAGAAATCGGACCATTGGTCTTCGCTGGCGTCGAACTTGGGGGCAACTCCCCCTCCGGAGGAGCCAAGGCCTAAGCCGCCTGCGGAAGAAGAGTCCCCTGCCGACGCCAAATCGGCGTCGGCGGAGGCGGCACCCGCCGATCCTAAGCCATCGCCCGAACCGGAGCCGAAACGTCGCCGACCCGCGCTCAAGCCTGCGGTGAGCAACTGGGACGACTTGGTCAGCGAGTTGGGTGTTGAACCCCAGCCGGCCGAACCGCCGGCCGAACCGCCGGTCGAACCGCCGGTCGAACGCCCAGCGCCTGCCGAACCGGCCGCCATCGAGCCCGAGCCGCCCGAGGCCGCTGCGCCCGTGGTTGAAGAGCCGCCCGAGGTCATCGAAACGCCGCCGGCCGAAGCGCCGTTCTGGAAGATCGACGATGAGGAACCGGTGGTAAGCGACGAGCAGGCGCCCGAAGCGGCCGAGGAGCCGCCTGAGGCGGAGGGGCCGTCCGAAGACGGCGAACCTGCTGAAGAAGACGCCGAAGCGGTCCCGCCGAAGAAGTCCTCCCGGCGGCGGCGGAAGCGGCGCCGCAAGATCCGCAGTACGGACGAATCGGCAGAGGAAGACGCCGCAACTGAAGAGTCCACCGAAGAAGAGGCGGAGCCTGAATTGACCGAAAGCGTAGCGGCAGACGCAGGCAAAGACACGCCAGCGGCTTCAGAAACCGAGCCGGCGGCGGAGCGCTCCGGCCGGGGAAGGCGGCGAGGCAGGCGCGGCAAGTCGGCCAAAGCGGTTGTCGACGACGAAGACTCGGCCGAGCAGGCGAAGGCGCCGAAGAAGCGCCGCTCGGGCTCCAAGAAGGCCGCCAAGGAAGCCGCCGCCAAGGAAGCTACCGCCGAGACCGACTCGGCCGAGGCCAAGACGGACGACGAAGCCAAACCGGCCAAGACGAAGCACCGCTCGATCCCCACTTGGGAGGAGGCCGTAGGGCTGATCATCGGCGGCAATATCGAGAATCGGTCGAAGCGTTCCGGCGGCGGATCGTCGCGTGGCCGCGGTGGGGCCAGGAAGGCGGCCGGCGAGCGGAAATCGAGCGAGGGCCGGAAATCGTCCTCGCGGCGCTCCTCGAAGAAGAGCAATAAGACGTAGTCGACCGACGGCCGCCCCCTGCAAATGCGGCTTCATACCGGGTAGAATCAACGCGTGGGCCTCTTGCGGCGGGGTATGCGCGGGGCTTTCTTCCGGTGCGAGGGATCGGCCAGAAATGGAGAGCTTGTTCGAGAAACGGGGACGCGAACTCTACGCTCCCCTGATGCGCTGGTACGGCTTCTCGCTCTGGTGGCTGGCGCAGGTCGTGGTCTTGGGCATGTTGATCGCCTACCAGGCGATGTGCCGTTCGGCCATCGCCACGATGTTCGAGTTCGACGACGTGCCGCTGCTGAAGTTTTTCCAGCGCTACCACCGCGAACTGACGTGCGGCTGGATCGTCTCGGGCTGCCTGTTGATGGTGTTGGTGACGTTGGTCGCGCGGAAGCTCTGCCGCAATAGGGTCTGGGACTCGATACGCCACTTCCGCCGCCGCACGTGGCGGATCAAGATCGGCGCCGGGCTGTTCATCGCCACGGCGCTGTTTCTCGTGCTGGGCCTCTTCGCCTGCGGCTATCCGGCAGTCGCGAGTCTGGCCGAGCAGGAATCCGAAGGCGCCAACTTCTTGATGCGGATGTCGATTCCGGTGGCGAACTTGATAGTTCAAGGCATCCCGCCGGAAACCGTTACGCCCGCGCTGAAGGTGATCGAGTGGCTGTTGGTCGTGCTGGCCCCGGTCGTGAGCTGGTTCGTAGCGCAGATCGTCTCGCGCGTGGGCGAGTGCCGGCCGAAGACCGAGATCCGCCTGCGGCCGCCGCGAACCGGCCTGCCCGTGCGGCTGGGGGCGGCGTATCTGATCGGCTGCGCGGCCGTGGTGATCTACGCGGTGCTGGAACACAAGGACTTCTGGAACTACGAGAAGACTCGCTACAACTTCCGGCCGTTCTTCCAAGACGACGAGATCGCCATGGCCGACATGGTGCTCTACTCCACGTCGATGCTCTTCGCCTCGATCGCGGCCTGGGCCGGCTGCGTGGGCCTGATGGTGTTGCACTGGCTCTCGCGCGCCGGACGCCGGGCCGGCCTGGCAATGACCATCACGGATTGCCGGCGCCAGGCGTGGCTGCTGGGGGCGCTCTGGGCCGGCGTAACCGGTGTGCCCTGGCAGATGAAGATCCTGCTGGAAATCCAGGCCGAGCGCGGGTGGATCCTGCCGGCGGTGATCCTCTTTTTTACCACGGCGGCACTGACGCCCGTCTTGTTGGCAAGCTGCCTGATGATGAAACGCGACTTCGACGAGGTCTGTGCCCGCGTACACCAACTCGACCCGGACGCCGCTGCGCAGGTCTATCCGCGGCGCTCGGAGTTCGCGCTGTGGGCCCTGCTCTTCTTTCCCGTCTACCCGTTGCTGCGAGTCTTTCGCATCGGCGGCGGCCGGCCCCAACGCGCCCGCGCGGTGATGCACCACCTGGTGCTGATGCTGTTGACCGGAGGGCTGATCTGCGGGCTGATGTGGGCCGTCAACACCGTCGACGCATGGTACGACTTCGACGACTGGCGGGGTATGATGGAGAAGGCCCAGTTCCCGTTTCTGCAAGTCTTCGCGTCGTTGTTGGCCGGCTGCGCGGTCTATCTCTCCGTGCGAACGCTCTACGGCTGGGGTTTCGACCTGGTCCGTTGGCCGCGATGGCGTGTGTTGCGTTGGACGACGCTCAGCGGCGCTTGGTCGGCGCGTATCTTGGCCGTGGCGGCCGCATTGGCGTGCTGCGTGGCGGCAACGTGGCCGTTCTGGGGTTGGAACGACGTGTCGAAGAACGTCTTCGCCCGAACCTACGAGTACAGCGACCGGCACGAGTTCGAGATCCTCTTCCTCCACTGGCTGTTCGACTACGACCGCGACGGCTACGCGGCCGTGTTGCACGGCGCCGATGCGGACGATTTCGACTCCGGCATCGGGGCCGGCGGCATCCCCGCCCCGGAAGTCGTGCCGCTGCACATCGACGAGTTTTCGCTCACAGACCGGGCCAAGGCCGACCGCTTCCCCAACCTGGTGATCTTCTATCTCGAGGGGATCGTGCCTCGGACGCTTTCCTCCTGGCCGGTGCCGCCTGGCCCGCGCGTACACGGCGACGGACGGTGGCTGCCCGGCGGGCTGAAGGCCACGCCATATATCGACTCGGTCGCCGCCGAGGGCACGTTCTTCACGCAAGCCCGCTGCTTCTACCCGAGCACCTGGGACGTTTGGGCCACGGTCAACAGCGGCCGTTATTTCCGCGTCAAGGAGTTGGACAACTCGGTCAGTTTTGGCAACCGCTATAGCCGCTACAACAACCTCTACAAGATTCTTCAGCAGGTCGGCATCGACCGCTGGTGCCACGCCAACCAAGCGCCCTACTCCGAATTGTTCACGCCCGAACACATGCAAGAGAACGAGGCCACCGACTGGCAGCCCGACTTCGATTACCAGAAGGATTGCGACAACGACGACCTCGATATCTGGCATGGCGACAATCGGGCCCGGCGAATGGTCGACTTCCTCGACGACCTCGAGCCCGACGACCGGTTCTTCATGTGCGAGCATATGTCCGACACGCACTTCGAATGGCATCGCACGTCGCTCGAACGGGCGAAGGAACTCGGCTTCCCCAACGGCCTGGAGCCCTACGAGGCCGACGCCGTTTTGCCCGACGGCAGGAAAGACGACCGCTATAGCCGCTACTTCCAGACGATCACCCGCGTGGACGCCCAGGTCGGGCTGGTGTTGAACAAGCTCAAAGAACGCGGCTTCTACGACAACACGATAATCGTCTTTGTCGGCGATCACGGCTGCCAGTGGTGGGAACACGAGCACACCTACTACGTGGGCCACCTCTACGAGCAGAGTATCCACATCCCGATGATCGTGAAGATCCCGGGCATCAAAGGCCCCGTGGTTTCCGACGAGCCGGTCGTGCAGATGGACCTCTTCGCCACGTTCATGGAGCTGGCCGGCGCCCGGCACGACAACCCCCGCGACGACTACCCGATGACCTGCCGCTCGCTGCTGCCGCTGATGAAGAAGGAGGCCACGCCCGAGCAGGTTGCCGGCTATCGCAATCGCGACATGGTGCTGATGACGCACTACGACACGCTGGGCGTGATCGCCAAGAACTTCCGCTACAAGCTGATCTTCGACCGCCCCTCGGGCACCTATTGGCTGTTCGATCTCGAGGAGCGCGCCCCGGGCCGCATCTACGGCGAGATGACCAATCTGGCCGACGACGAGCCGGAGTTGCTCGAAGAGATGCTCGAAAGACTCCGTTTTCTGCTCGACCGGCACAAAACGCTGGTAGGGGAGATTGCGCGGGAGGAGTGAACACTGGAGGGAACTCCCAACGTACGCAATCACCTCAGATGAGTATCCAGGAACGCAAGCAGTCGATCATTATACTCCTTCGCAAGCAGCGGATGGCGAGTCTTGTGACTTAGCTCGACCGTATCGGAAACCCTGAAGAACTCGGTCGGAGCTGTACTGATCTTCTGTTGCGCCCTCACGACAAGCGTATCGCTGTCGTCAATCAACCGAGAGACCGCCTCGCGGGTAAACTGACTCACCGACTTGACGCGCTGCCCGTACGCCGACTGGCCCAGTTCCTGCAGCAAACCACCCCAACCCAGAACGACAAATGGCGACGATCGACCTGGCTCACGGTAATCGAGGACTCTTGTAACCGCGTAGTCATGAGCCTCCACATCTTCGCAGTTGAGAGCCCCGCGTTGCTGGCAAAGAAGCCGCTTCAGCAGTTTCACGTTGGGTGTCGTGGCATAGATGACGTTGAGGATCTGAATGTAAGGGTCAACCGCGCTCTCGAAGTGCCTCGATTTGCGTATGCGCTGCAGGAGCTTGCGAACTAGGGATAAGGTCTGATCGCCGTCATCGGCAGCACATGGGCCCCAATCTTCAAGATGGCTGGGCTTCGCGGAACCGGGGTTCTTCAACCAGAACGCTCCTACGCATTCCCCGTCTGATCTGCTCCTTTCGTCGCGAGAATCCGCATAAACTCGCGTGTCCTTGCGAATGTAGAGGCCATTCGTGCTGCCGTCGGCCCACGCCAGTTGCTGCCCCTGCCACTCAAGGTGCTCAAACTCGGCGAATACGTATGCCATTTGACCGTCTACCTTTGACGCGAGACTAGACCGATCGGACAGGCGGTCGTCTTGTCCACAAAAGCTATTTTCCGAAGCAGTAGAGATACTTCCCCGAACGAATCAAGATCCGACTACCCACCACCGCCGGGCTGCCGTCGAAGCGGGTGCGGTCGCGGGGTTCGGTCGCGGAGAGTTCGTTCTTGGCCAACTGTTCAAACTCGGGCTTGGCCGCCAGCACAAACGTCGTGCCGCTGCGGGTGAGGTAGTAGATGCGGCCTTCGGCCAGCAGCGGCGAGGCGTAGACTTGGCCCGCGCGCCCCAGCCGCTGGGAGTAGACGATCTCGCCGTCCTCGGCCTGCACGCAGAAGGCCACCCCGTCGCTCTCGTCCATCCAGTAGAGATGGCCGTCGAGGTAGACCGGCGAAGACACGTTCGATCCCCTGTTGCCGGTCCAGAGGCGATGCGTTTCGGTCACCTCGCCGCGTCCGCCGGCCCGCACGGCCAAGCCGGTGGTGTCGCGGCGGCCGCCGAGGAAGTAGACCACACCGTCGGCGGCCACGGCGCTGGGCACCATGTACCAGCCGATGTCGGTGTCGCAGGTCCAAAGCGGCTCGCCGGTGAGCGGATCGAAGGCCAACACCTTCTTGGGGATGGCGATCACCAACTCGTCCTTGCCGTCAGCGGTGGTAACGATCAGCGGCGTGTTCCAGGCCTCGCGGATGCCTTTGGCCTGCCAGCGCGGCTCGCCGGTTTTGCGGTCCAGCGCCAGCAGCCGTTCGCTCTCCACGCTGGCGTTGATCAGGACGAGGTCCTTGTACAACACGGGCGAGGCGGCGGTGCCCCAGCCGCTGGTGTTCGTACCGACGTCGGATTGCCAGAGTTGCTCGCCGTCGTGGTCGAAAGCAAAGACCCCCGACTTGCCGAAGAAGGTGTAGACCCGTTCGGCGTCGGCGGCCGGCGTGTTGGCGGCGTAGCCGTGATCGCGGATTGTTTCTTCTTCGGGCAGTTTGGCCGCCACCGACCGGTCCCAGAGGATTTCGCCGTCGTCGGGCCGCAGGGCGATCAGGTGCCGCTGGAGTTGATCGAGGCTGCCTTCCGGCTCGTCGGGAACGAGGTAGCCGGTGTAGGAAGTCAGGTAGACTCGATTGCCGCATTGGATCGGACTCGACGCCCCCGAGCCCGGCAGCGGCGTCTTCCAGACGACGTTCTCGCTCTCGCTCCAAGTCAGCGGCAGGCCGGTAGCGCGGCTGGTGCCCATTCCGGTTGGCCCACGAAAACGCGCCCAGTCGCCGGAGGCGGCCGAGTCATCGAAGGGAAGTTCCGCCTTGGTCGCCAACCCGCCCGGTTTGGCGAAGCCCGTGTTGCGGCCTGTCGCGGTGGCCGCCTCGCCGGTTTTCACGGTAGCCGCGTCGCCCGTCGGAGAGTCGTTGCCGCCACAGCCGATCGCAAGCAGCGTGTAGAGGGTCAGCGTCATCATCATCGGTAGCGCGCGAGACGCGGTCGTGTGATTGGCGATCATCATGTCGTCGTGTCCTGCAACTCGAGGCGGTGACCAATGAACATGGCCTTCGGCCAACACTCTCATCGTAGCCT
>CAYYNP010000382.1:0-8353 GCA_964472545.1 uncultured Planctomycetaceae bacterium
CCGATCTTCGCCTGCCAAACGTCTTTCAGCCGCGGCGGGAGCTCCATCGCCGTCGACCCGCTGCGCAACGGATCGTGGCGATACGTGGGCCAGTCTGATATCGTTGTGCCGGATGACGGAAGATCGATGATTGGCTCGTCGACAGGGCCGCGCTGCAGAGGGTGGCGTGGCTCGGTGAGAGCGGTCTCGCCGGATGGCGATTCGGGGGCCAAGGCCCAGAAGCCGTAGAGTTTGGCCTCCATGAAGCAGCCGCAGGCGTGCGACGGGGCGTAGATCAACCCGCCGCTGGGCATGATGCCGTATTGGCAAACGCCGCGGACCCAGTTGTTGCGGGTGTGATCTTCGCCGGTAAGATCGAGGAACTCGATGCCGCGTTTTCCGGTGAGGATGAAGCGGTCGGTCGCCTTCTCGCGATAGCAGCGGTGGTGGTGCCCTACGGTCCAGATTTGGCTGGCGGCCGTGTTGGTTCGTTGGACTTCGCCGGTCTGCAGATTGCGCCCGGCCGAAAAATCGGGGCCGATCCAGACCATGCCGTCGATCACGAAAACATCGACCGCCGAACGGAAACCGGCCCGGCATGGGCACTCCCAGATCGCCTTGCCGTCGACGGCCGACAGCGCGGTCAGTTGCTTGCCGTCTGCCCAAAGCACCACGCCGTCTTGTAGCACGAGCGTGGCCACGGCCCAGCCGGCGGCCCGTTGCCCACGCGGTTTTGCCGCCTTGCCGGATTTCGGTGGCGCGCTGGACGTTCGCGACGTTCGCCAAACCTGCTTGCCGGAAGCGAGGTCGAGGCACGTCACGCCGTTGCCGGCGACAAACACCGCGCGATTCTTCGCCGCCGCCAACGTCACCGGAGTCAACGCCTCGGCGGGTGTTTGCGTCCGCTTCCAAAGCACCTCGCCCGAGTCGGCACGAATGGCCACGATCGATTTGGCGTTAGGAAACGGCGCGTCGCCGCGGCGGCCGGGATCGATCAAGACCTGCTCGGCCAGCGGGTAGCCCGTTACTACCAACAAGATGCCGCCGTGTACGATGATCTCTTCGGCGCCTTCGGTCTCGGAGAACGTGCGGACCGTTTGCCCGGTGGCTGCATCGAGCGCCGAGACCGGCTCGCCGATGCCCAGCGGGACGTAGACCTTGTCGTCAACGGCCACCAACGTACGCGGAAGCTGCACGGGGCCGGAGCGGAACTTCTGCCGCTCAAACGCCCAATCGGGAATCGACCGTTGCCAGAGCCGCACGCCGCTGAACGCGTCGCGCCCGACCACCGACCACTTGCCCGGCACCTCCATCGACGCGGCCGGCCCCTCGTCGAGGATATAGAAGATCCGCCCGCCGTCGGTGACCACCGAACTGATACTGGCCAGCGTATGGTGGTTTCGCGACCACTGAGGCGCGGCCGTCCACTGCATTTGCCGCGGCGGTCCCACCTGGGCGTCGTGGGCCACGGCGTTGCCGGAGGCGTCGTGCAGGAAATGCGTCCACTCGTCGATCTCCGCCGGCCAAAGCTTGACCTTCTTGATCCGTTTCCCGTCTCGCGCGAGATACGCCACACCGCCGGGGGCCAACACGCGATCGACTTCCTCCGGCGACACGTCGATCGGCACCTCGGAGACCAGCAGCCGTACCAACCCGTCGACAAACGGCAACCGCCCGCCGGCCCATCGATCGAACGACGCGCGTCCGGCGAGGCCCAACTCGCGCGCGTGGCGCCGTGCGCGATAGACGTCTTCCGCGTCGGCATCGAGTCCATGCACCAGATAGCTCTTGCCCGCCGCCAGCGCCGCCGTCAGTTTCCCGTCGCCACAACCGAGATGCACCACCAACCCGCCGCGGACGCCGGTGGCGTCGAAGATCTCCCGAGCGGCGCGTTGCTCTGTCGAGCTTTCTAGTTCCGCATCGGCCAGCGCGAATCCCGGCGTCGATCCGCGGGCAAAGGCAACCAGAATCCAAGGTACGATCCACGAGCTGCGCATCACACCACTCCCTCGTTCGAGTCCACAGTTCAACGACCGGCTACCGCATGAAGGCGCACAGTCTATCACGCCGGGAAAGCGCGTACCACACCGACCGGGGACGGGAGTCTCTTTCGTTTTGCACTACGTCCCCGCTATACGGTTCTCTGTGTGCTGGAACTTCAAAACCGCGTGGCTTTCGATTGGGAAAGAGAGTCCCGTCCCCTTCGCGCCGGGTCGATCACTTCTCGCGAGAATCCCGCATCAGAATGTTTGCAGCACGAGCCTTCCCGCGAGGCAACGTGAGACCTGCTGTAGACCCAAAGGGACGGGACTCTTCTTCCCAATCGAGAAAGCAGCGAGACGTCAGTTCCAACCACGCACATGCCCATCGCGGGGGCGTCGCGCTTGGCGAAGAAGACTCCCGCCCCCCTTGCGACCGGGCGCTCGACGAAGCCGCATAGCACGATCACGCGCGCAGAGCGATGAAGCGGCCCATCGTCGAGCCATCATTGGCGCTGCTCGCGCGCCTGAAGTAGGAACCAACCGGGATAGAAATTCGGCTCTACCGCCGGCACGATACGCTCGAAACCGCTATCTAAGTCGATCTCCAGCACACCGTCCTGAAGTCGGGCGGCGCGCATTTCTTCGATGCTGACGAACTCGCCCGAATCTCCAAACGCCACGCCGTTGCGGAGAATGACCGAGTCGCTCAGCCAAGGCGTATGCCCGGTTTCCGCTATTTCCATCCACATGCGCCGCGCGATAGCCTTCTCGACACGGCGCGTTAGCAGACGGACTTGCTCTCGATTCGGGCTATCGTCGCACCAACCGACCGTGAATCTGAAAGGCCCCTCCCGATTGTTCCCCTCGAAGACCAACACGTCGCGCGTGCGAGGGACATCGCGGAGTCCGAGGACCTGGAGACGAAGGAGAATCTCTCCAACGCCGCCAAACAAGAGGATGGGCCACGGCGACGGGCGGAACAAGTTGGCGGTCATCATCTCGATATCGTCATCGAAGACGAAGCGGCCACTGTCTCGAAGTCCTTTCTCGTAGCATTCGAATTTCTTCTTCCGGTATCGCCATCCATGCCGTAGGATGAAGCCGGCCCCAATGGCGAGGATGATCCCGGTGGTGCGGGAAAACACCGGTACGTCGGTTGGCGGCAGGCCGATCACCGCGCTGAGGAGCAACCCCAAGACCCCGACAATGCGACAGAGACGGCCTCGATGGCACGTGAACAGCAGGCGTCCCATCCGCGCTTCGTCTGCCATCTGGTATCCCCCTAAGCGAGAACGGCCTACTGACCCGAGGGTAGACCGCCGCCGAACGTCTTCCCCGGCTGCCGCTGGTCCCATGACGCTGGTCCAACGACCACGTATTGCAGGCAGCCCGTATTGCAGGCAGCCTTGTGATCCTCGATCAACCGTCGCCCTGATTCGTCGAGGGGTCGCCTTCTCCGCCGCTCCGCCGGGCGAGCCAAAGCGGGATCGCGATCAGGGCCACTCCGCCGACGGCGCACGCCAACGTCGCACTTAGCCAGAGTTGCGAGCGCCGCACGGCCGACTCGTGTGCTTCCATTTCGCTGCGGTCGGTGGCGTCCGGCCCGACGGCGCGGAGTTCTTGCCATGCCCACCAGCTTTCGCGCGCCGTCATGGCCTGGTATTCGCGTTGGACTTCCTCGGGCGATTCGTGGCTGGGCCACGTGCTGAGTACGTAGGCGGTGCCGATCGACGACGGCAGCAGGATGACCGCTCCGAGCAGAACCAGGCAGTGTCGTACTCCCCACGACCGTTGCGGTTCGGACGACGATTCGACCTTCTGCAAAGCCCTCATCTTCAACATCGTGGGGGCTTTGAGCGAGGCGCCACACATGCAGCGGACCTGTTGCCCCGCTTGGCCGACTTCGACCGGGACGTCTTTACCACACGAACAGGGCAGCAGGTACTTCGTGCTCACAAACTCACCTCGTCGACCGCGCGGCCGGAATGCAAAAGGGCAGATTTCAGTGTAACGCCAAGCTGGTCATCGTGCGAGTTGGACTGTTGGCAGGCAAGAAGTCCACATATTTTCTGACCGCTCTATCGGGTGTACTTGTGTATGTCTTTGGTCCGCAATTCCCCCCGCTTTCTTGTGTGTGTTCTCCAGATTAACGTCGAGCGATGGGCGACGGACAATATCCGTGTCGATTTCGGGAGATTGAACAAGGAATCGCTGGACTCGGCAAGCCCGGTGATTACAATTGAATGCCATGGCTTCCCGAACACAGTCTTCGCATCAGAAGGCATGCGGGGTGAGAAAGCACACGGTCACCCGCCCTCCTGTCGGACCTCTGGGACGCCGTCCGGCAGTTTGATGCTCTGTAGGCGCGCCGGTTCCCAAGTTACACGAGACATGCTACACCCCACGGTACGGGGTGCGGCGGCCTAGTGCCCATCGTGCAACCGAACGCGGGACTTTGGGTTATTTGGGAAGCCTGAGAAAGGCGTGTATTGCCGTCGTAAGTAGAATCCTTTGACAAATGGCCGATGGTCGCGGCGCCACACGAAATCGGTGGTAGAGTTTTCGTGGCATGGATTTGCGGCGCCGGGTATTCAGCCGTTGACGGAGTCTGCTGCTGACCGGCACTAACCGCACTCGACTGACCTTAGGAGTACCGATTTGTACGACACACTGATGGACGATTTGGAGGAGAAGACTCCTTCGAATCCGGACGAGACCTTTGAGTTGGCGGAGAAGTCGGCGGCCATCTTGGACCGCAGCGACGGTCCGGACGCGGGTGCCGATGCGGCCAAGCCGGGCGTCGCGTTGACCGATGTCGACGTTGCCGACGATGCGCGTGTCGCCGTCGACGAGGCCGATTCGTGGTCGGACGATCCGGTCCGTATGTATCTGACGCAGATGGGCGAAATCCCGCTGCTCAGCCGGCAAGAGGAAGTTGCGCTGGCCAGTCAGATCGAACTGACCAGGGCGAAGTTCCGCCGCGCCGTGCTGGAATGCGACTACGTAACGCAAACGGCGGTCAAAGTGCTCCGCCGGGTCCACGAAGGCCACCTGCCGTTCGACCGTACGATCCAGGTTTCGGTAACCGACGAACTTCAAAAGCACCAGATTCTCGGCCGCCTGCCGCATAATCTGCGCACGTTGGAGACTTTACTGAAGCGCAACGGACGCGACTATCACGTCGCCACCAGCAAGTCGCGCCCCAAGGCCCAGCGCCGCGCGGCGTGGCGGCGATTGGGGCGGCGGCGACGGCGCGCCGTGCAGTTGATCGAAGAGTTGGGACTGCGGACCCAACGCATCGAACCGATGATCAAGACCCTGGAGGAATTCAGCCGCCGGGTCGACGAACTCAAGGCCCGCATCGACGAGCACCGCCGCACTAACGGCAACGCGCGTCATCGCGAGCCTTGGCTGACCGAGTTTCGCAACATCCTGCGGGCAACCCAAGAGACGCCCACCAGCCTGCGAAATCGGGTCCGCTATCTCAAGGCGATTTACGCCCAATATCAACAGGCCAAGCGGGGCCTTTCGGAGGGCAACTTGCGGCTGGTCGTCTCGATCGCCAAGAAGTATCGCAACCGGGGTTTGAGCTTCCTGGATTTGATCCAAGAGGGCAACGCCGGTTTGATGCGGGCGGTCGACAAGTTCGAGTATCGCCGGGGCTTCAAGTTCTGTACCTACGCGACGTGGTGGATTCGTCAAGCCATTACCCGGGCCGTGGCCGATCAGAGCCGTACGATTCGGATCCCGGTGCACATGGTCGAGACGATGTCGCGCGTGCGGAACGTCTCGCGTAAGCTGTTGCATAAGCTCGGCCGCGAGCCGACGATTGAAGAGACCGCCCGGGCCAGCGACACCTGCATCGACGAGACGCGCCGGGTGTTGGCCATGAGCCGCTATCCGATCAGTCTCGACCGGCCGGTGGGCAACAGCGAAGACAGCCATTTTGGCGACCTGCTGCCCGACGGCGCCGCCCGGGCCCCGGCCATCGGTGCCACGCACGGCATGCTGCGTCATCGCATCTCCAAGGTGCTCAAGACGCTCAGCTACCGCGAGCGTGAGATCATCAAGCTCCGCTACGGCCTCGGCGACGGCTACAGCTACACGCTGGAGGAAGTGGGCCACATCTTCAAGGTCACCCGCGAGCGGATTCGCCAGATCGAAGCCAAGGCGGTCCGCAAGCTCCAGCAACCGGCACGCAGTCAAGAGTTGGTCGGGTTCCTCGACTAGGCTTCCTAGATTGGGACCCCGGCCGGGAGGAACGTCCTGCCGCCCGCGGCTTCGCGACTTGCCCCGCACCAAACGGGGAAGCGAAGCGGCGGGCGGCCCTTTCTTTGCGCGGGTCAGATCCCTGCTGCTCACCAACGTGTGCCACTGCTTCGCAGAAGCAGTGCCCCTTGGGGCAGCATTTTTCATCCGAACCCTGCTTCTGCGAAGCAGTGGCACACGGTTGCTCACTTTCGGTCCGCAGGGAGAAACGCCGGGCCAGGGGTTGACGTCCGCGGGCGTTTTGCTAAACTAGTCAAAATACAACGGTCCACGGGTGGTCGGGCGCTTCGGCTGAGGCGTTCGACGAACAGGGAACTCCGGTGAGAATCCGGGACGGCCCCGCCGCTGTGACCGGGTGTCAGGTTGGCCCATTCTTTTGGCCATTGTCGGATGCTGGCTTCGGCCGCGTTCGACGAGAAGGCCGTGCCAACCTCTGCCCGGGAGTCAGAAGACCTACCCGTGACCGCTGCATGCGTTTTCTCCGCGTGGGACGGAGGGCATGTACGTTTGCGTTTCGAGACCCCCGACTCCGCCGCAGCCCACACGGCCATTGCCATCGCGCACACGAGGCAGCGAACCAGCGCGTTAGTTGTGCCTTTAGAAAAGGCTGTTTGCCGTCACGTTTGTAGCGAGGAGTCCGTTTGATGACTAAGAGAAGAATCAGTTTGGTAGTGGCGCTGTTGCTCTGCGCCGCGACGTCGCCGGCCGCGGGGCCGTATTCCGTCTATTCCGACGATCCGGCCAACGCGTTCGACCCGCCAATTGCCAAGGACGACGCGCGGATCGTCGAGTGGGCCGATGGGGTGATCGACTATTCGCCGGCCCCGGGGGTGGGCATTGCGTCCGATTGGCAGACCGGTGATCCGATGCCCGAGGTCGGCTACCGCAACCCGACGACCGGCATCGGCTCGTTGGGCGATCTGTACGACCCGGCTGCACCGCCCGCGGTCGGCGAGATCCCCGAGTACTCCGGCATCGCCGAACCTTACGGTGGCGATCCGGCCGACACATCCGACCAGTACGGCTTCGCCGGTCACGACGACCCGGGCTCGATCACGCTCGGCTTTCCGCACGGGATTCGCAACGGGCCGGGCGCCGATTTTGCGGTGTTCGAGAACGGCTCGGATTTCGGCTCGGGGCTGGTCGCCGACTTGGCGTTCGTCGAAGTGTCGAGCGACGGTGTGAACTTCGCCCGCTTCGACGCCGTTTCACAAAACACGGCCTATCTCGACGACACGTTCGGCGCCTCGTTCGCCAGCATCGACGAGACGAACGTCTACAATCTGGCCGGCAAGCACCTCGACGGCTGGGGCACGCCGTTCGAGCTTGACGAGCTCTCCGGCCACGCGCTGGTTACCGGCGGGCAGCTCGATTTGCAGGATGTCCAATACGTTCGCATCGTCGACGTGCCGGGCATTGGGGACGGGGCCTTTGTCGACTCGCAAGGCAACCCGATCCTCGACGCATCGGTCACGGTCAGTTCCGGTGGCTTCGACTTCCGGCTGACCGAAGGCGTGGGTGTGCTCAACGCGGTGCCCGAGCCGGGCAGCGTGGGATTGTTGATCGCGGCTTGCCTGGCTGCGGCCGGCTGCCTGATCCGGCGGCGAAAACCGCCCGAGGCGTCGTAACGTGATAAGGCTTTGACAGACAAGGAGCCCTTCGGGTATAATTCGACGAGTTACAACGGTGCGTTGGTGGTCGGCCGCTTCTGCTGAAGGGCCGACGAACAGGGAACTCCGGTGCGATTCCGGGACGGCCCCGCCGCTGTGACCGAGCGCAGAAGGCTTGACCAGTCTTTGGCCATTGTCGCACGTCTTGACGTACCCACTGGGAACCCAGTGGGGTCGAGTACGACGAGAAGGCCGGACGAGCCGAGGCTCGGGAGTCAGAAGACCTACCAACGCAGGACATGCGGCCCTTTGCGAGGGACATGGGTTGCGAGTGTGCCGGCTGCGGAGACCCTCCCGTTTTTGCAGCCTGCGGTGGCCGGGAGCCACGAACCGATGTTGTTTTCTTCATCGCGCGCCGGAGATCGGTTCAGCCAGTGCATGCCTCGTGTGGACGTGGCCGGTCGGCGAGTGGCGAGCGGCGGGTGGTGGGTGGCGAGTGGTGAGTGGTGAGTG
>CAYYNP010000383.1:0-8201 GCA_964472545.1 uncultured Planctomycetaceae bacterium
GTAGCGCGTTCTGGGCGAGGCCAAGGCGTGGCGGGAGAAGATCATCGACCGGATCAACACCGACAGCCGACGGCTCTTCTCGGAAACGTTGGAGACGGTCACCGGCCATTTCCGCACGCTCTTCCGCGACCTGTTCGGCGGCGGACACGGCGACGTGGTGCTCGACGAAGGCGTCGACATCCTCGAAAGCGGCATCGAAATCGTCGCCCGGCCGCCCGGCAAAGAGCCGCGGAGCATTTCGCTCCTAAGCGGCGGCGAAAAGACGCTCACCTGCGTGGCGCTCTTGCTGGCCATCTTCCGCAGCCGCCCGAGCCCCTTCTGCGTGCTCGACGAGGTCGACGCCGCGTTGGACGAGGCCAACATCGACCGCTTCACCCAGGTGTTGCAGGACTTCCTGGCCTGGACCCAGTTCATCATCGTCACCCACTCGAAGAAGACGATGATCTGCGCCGACACGATCTACGGCGTGACGATGCAGGAGTCGGGCGTATCGAAGCAGGTCTCCGTCCGCTTCGAGGACGTCAGCGAAGACGGCCACATCCGCACCGAACGGTTGGCCCAAGAGGACGACGGGACGCAGGCTGCGTAGCTAGTGGGCTGACGGTTGATCGGCCCGGGCCCTCGAGCGTCTTCGATTACGCTTCCGGGTAATCGAACGAGGTGTTGGCCGGCGCGGCCGAAGCGCGTATCTTCCGCGAGATCCAGATGCCAAGTCCTACGATGCCACCGACGATCCCTGCCACGACGGCCCATAGCACGGCGCGAGATCCGCTGCCGAAGAGGCCGCCCTTGACCTCCATGCTGTTGATCGACGCTTTGAAGAGTGGCTCGACCCGGGCGAAATCGGGCTGCAAGGCAGAACACGTGACGATGTAGCTCTTGCGGCCCGCCGGTACGGCCACCTGCCACTGGCTCACCCTCTCGGGCAACCCGGGGAACCGCACGTCGCAACGGACCGAAATGGCTTTACGGCCGGCCACGTCGATCAACTCGCTACGAATGTTCTCGACCCGCAGTCCCGTTGCGAACACTGCGATTTGAGGGCCTGGCAGTACTCTCGCTTCTTGGCGTCGTCGACGCGGCCAAGCCCGGAGGTAACCACGACGTTCATGTTCTCGGCAAACCGGTCGTTGTCCGGGCAGAAGATAAAGGCCGCAATCTTGGAAAGGTCGACCCTGCCGATTTGGTCCAACAGGGGCTTGGCAAGATCGGTGGCGTAGTCGCGCTCCTGCTTCGAGGCCACTCGCCACCCGTCGGGATAGTCCAGCGAGAATCCCTGAGGGTCCGTATAGCGGGCCGCCTCGGCACGAGCCGACGGAAAGAGGCCGAAAACCAAACAGAAGACCGCAGCCAATCTGCGCATAACTGTGACTCCCCGAAAGAAGATTCCCCGGGCGACCCCCGCCCGGCGTACCGTGTCCACCTCGGACCGCAGTCGCATTGCGGCCTGCGGCAATAGCCATCATACCAAGCGAAGCTCATAAGTCGAGAGCGGCGCACGCCGACTCCCAACCGTTCGCTTGGCCGACGGTCCCGTGAGCCCACAAGACGCGGCCGGGCGCCTTCTGAGGGCATCGGGCGTACAGGGCGGGGTGGTCGTTCATCTCGGCTGCGGCGACGGCCGCCTGACGGCGGCGATTCGAGCCAACGACCGTTATCTGGTACACGGGTTGGCCGCGAACGAGCAAGACGTCAGCCGCCGTGGCGCAACGGGTGGCTGGCGGCAAAGCGCAGCGGTGCCCCAGCACGGGGCCTCTGGGGCACCGCTGCGCTTTGCCACCAGCCACCCCTCCATGTAATCTCACACGAAAGCTCTGCGGCGTTTGACTCCGCCGCCGGCAAAGACGACAATGCGACGCACGTCCCACCGCCCCCCGAGCAAGAAGGAGAACTGCCATGGCCCGTCGTCTTCATCGCCGCCGATTCCTCCAGCAAACGGCGGCCGCGGGCGTCGCGTCGGCATTTGTGGTGCCGAGCTTCGCCGCTTCGCCCAACGAGAAGCTCGACGTGGCCGTGATCGGCGTGGCCGGACGCGGCGGGGCCAACCTGGGCGGCGTGAGCCACGAAAACGTGGTCGCACTGTGCGACGTCGATAGCAATCGTCTGGCCGGTGCGGCCGGCCGCCACCCCCAAGCCCGCACCTTCGCCGACTTCCGCAAGATGCTCGACGCGATGGAGAAGCAGATCGACGCCGTGGTGGTCAGCACACCCGACCACACCCACGCCCCGGCCGGCGTCATGGCCATGAAGATGGGCAAACACTGCTACAGCGAAAAGCCGATGACTCACTGCGTCGGCGAAGCCCGGGCGATGGCCGAAGCGGCCGCCGAGAAGAACCTCGCCACGCAACTCGGCACGCAGATCCACGCCGGCGAAAACTACCGCCGCGTCGTCGAGTTGGTCCAAGCCGGCGCGGTTGGCCCGGTCGAAGAGGTCCACGTCTGGTGCGGCGCCAGCTACGCCCCCGGCGATCGCCCCAAGGAAACGCCGCCGGTGCCGGCCAATCTCGATTGGGACCTCTGGCTCGGCCCGGCGCCGCATCGGCCCTATCATCCCAGCTACGTGCCCGGCCGCTGGCGGGGCTGGTGGGACTTCGCCAACGGCGGCATGGGCGACTTCTTCTGTCACTATACCGACCTGGCCTATTGGGCGTTGGACTTGAAGTACCCGACCAGCGTGGAAGCCGAAGGGCTGCCCGTGCATCCGGAGTCGTGTGCGAAGTGGTTGATCGTCCGCTACGAGTATCCCGCCCGCGAAAAGCTGCCGGCGCTTAGGCTCACCTGGTACGACGGCGGCAAGAAGCCGCCCTGGCTGGCCGAGCGCGGCGTGCCGGCGTGGGGTTCCGGCGTGTTGTTCATCGGCGGCCGCGGCATGTTGCTGGCCGACTACGGCAAGCACGTGTTGCTGCCCGAGGAGCAGTTCAAAGACTACCAGCGCCCCGAACCCACCATCCCCAAAACGATCGGCCATCACCGCGAATGGACTGAAGCCTGCAAGACCGGCGGAGAAACCACCTGCAACTTCGCCTACTCCGGCCCCCTGACCGAAGCCGCGCTGCTGGGGACCGCCTCGTATCGCATCGGCGAGAAGCTCCAGTGGGACGCCGAGAACCTCAAGGCCACGAATTGCGCGAAGGTCGAGCCGTTGATCCACCGGGCGTATCGCCAGGGGTGGACGCTATGATAGTAGTCGTCTCGCTCCGCGAGACGGACCCGCGCCGTTGGTACCCGGTTAACCGCGTTGAGCGGTGCCGGGTGCCACTGCTGGCTTGCCCAGCAGTGTCATCTAGCGTTACGATATCGTCGTTGGGCTGGGACATTGCGACAACTTGACGGTGCCCTTCGGCCAGACAGCCGTGGCCGCGCACGGCACTGCTGGCAAGCCAGCAGCGGCACCCAGCAACCTCACCAAAACGCATCTATTAGGCGAAACTCTCTCCGCGGGCGCCAGTCCGCGTCAACATGACTGACGAACAATCGCTAAAGGACATTCGATCGCTGTTGCTGAAGTACCCGGGCGTCACCTCCGCTGTCGTCTTTCGGGTGCCCGACAAGAACGAGATTCACATTCGCTTTCGCTGCACGGATGCCGCGTCGTTGCGGGCGATTGCGGCGTCAGCCGTCTGGGCCAACGTCGTCATCACTCTGGGTAACCCCAATACCAGCATCTGCGCCGAGCCGAGGGGCGTTACCGATTTGCCGTGCGACGTCAGCATTCCCGACGGCGAGGCAGATACCCCCACGCAACCAGAGCGATTCGGTGTCTACATCTCCGACAATCTCGAGGAGCAGGGCCTGATCAGCCTTGATGAGTCAAGTCGGTTACACGCACGATGGAACACCCGGCTGACCAAGCGGTGGTGGCCGGATAACCCAGGCGGGTACAGCAGCGTGAACGGCTTGTAGAGATTACGGAAAGAAACAGTTAGTCGGCGCCCGCGGGTGGACCCGATGCGAGGTTGCGAGGCAACAAGAGGTCTAGCACGAGAGCACGCCGCGCCTCCTGTGGCTGAGCCGCCCGCGTTGTAAGCTCTACAGACTGTCGGGCGTCCGGCGGTCCTTAGCGAAGCCGTGCCGAGTGACGCTATCTACCGGAAGCGGAACAAGTTAAGGGCCAAACCGCGGCGGTCCGTCTTGAATTGGCGCACGGTTTGCTTCGGCATGGGAGAGAATTCACGGCAGTCGCGACGCCTGCAATTCGCCCGCTGGGCGTTCGTGCGGTGAGCACGGTCGAGCGGGCCCCCGCCACATTATCCTGCCCTTTGTTCACGGAGGAACCGTCGGATGAAATCGAGAATCGTGTTGTCTGCCCTGTTCGTGGTTTGCCTGATGGGCCCCGTCGCCTCGCAGGCGGATGAGACGCCGGCGGCAGAAGGCAAAGCGCCGGTTGCCGTGGACGCGTACGCCCGGCCGCAGCCCGTCGAAGGCGCGAGGCCCCTACCGTCGCGCAATCCGGCCGAAGGGCCCCATGGCACGCTCCACGTGCGGATGCGCGACAACGTGCTGAGCATCGGCACCGGCGGCAGCGACGGCGACGGGCTATCGATCGCCTGTCGAGAATTCCGATTGCACTTCGGCCGGGACGATGACGAGCCGTTCCGGGTCGAGTGTCGTGGCGACGTCCGCTTGCGTTGGCCCGAGTCCTGGGCCGGGTTGCCCGCCTGCCGGATGCTGGCCGACGAACTGAGTTTCCACTCTGCGGACCAGACGGCCGTGCTGAAGTCCGGCGGCGGGCGCCCCTGCCGGCTGGAGTTTTCGCTGCCGGGGGCCAAAGAAGCGTCGAGTATCGACGCCGACGAGATACGGCTGCAATTACGCACGGGCCGCATTGAGGCCAGTGGAACGACGAGGCTCTTTCTGCGCAACGAGGAAGATGATTGACGAAACGCGTCAGAGTTCAAGACGTGGAGCGGTTGGGGCGACTGCCCGCGCCGTGACGATCGGATCGAGCTTTCCGCTTGACCGCAATCCGCGGCCCGTTGACCGGGGCGGCAAATCCGGCTAACGTAGAGGTTATCTGGTTTCGCAGATAACACGGTCGCCGAAGTGAACGGGTAAGCACGACGAAGATCGGGGGGATTCATGGCGGGTGCAGAAGAGTCCGACGTCTTCATCTCCTACTGCACGAACGACGAAGCGTGGGTCCGCGGCGAGTTGCTGCCGCGGATCGAGCAGGCCGGGCTGAAGGCGTTCATCGCCTTCCGCGACTTCACGCGCGGCAAGCCGGGCATCAAAGATATGGCACTTGGCGTCGAGAAGTGCCCGAAGACGTTGCTCGTTCTCACGCCGGATTACATCGACAGCGAGTGGTGCGACCTGGAAGTCCTCATGGGGCAGACGCTCAGCCCCGCCAATCGCGACCTTCGGCTGATCCCGCTGGTGAAGACACCCTGTGAGAAACCGCTCTACGTTCGCGCGCTGACTCACATCGACTTCACCGACGGCGCCGACCACAATCTGGCCTGGCGGCAGTTGCTCACGGCGCTGGGCAAGCCGCCGGAGCCGGAGCCGGTGCCCCAGCCGCAGCGGGAGACGTGGCTGCTGGCCCATCCGTATCCCATGCCGCCGAACTTCACCGGCCGGGCGGCCGAGCGGGCGATGCTCAACGCCTGGCTGGCCGCCGACGCGGCCCATCCGCTCTTGAGCCTCCGCGCCCTGGGCGGCTTCGGAAAGAGCGCACTCGTCTGGCACTGGCTCACCCACGACGTTCGGCCCGCCGACTGGCCGCGGGTCGTCTGGTGGAGCTTCTACGAGGGCGACGCCAGCTTCGAGCAGTTTCTGGCCGAGACGCTCGCTTACCTCAGCGGCGGACAGATCGATGCCACGCAGATGCCCGCCAAGAACGCGGTCGCGGCGCTCGTGCAAGCACTCCACGCCCCCGGCACACTGCTGGTCCTCGACGGCTTCGAGCGCGTCCTCCGCGCCTTCGGTGGACTCAACGCCGCCTACCAAGGCGACGAAGTCCCTCCCTCACCACCCACCACTCACCCCTCACCACCCACCACTCACCACTCGCCCCCCAACGACCGCGACTGCATCTCGCCGCTGGCCGAGTTGTTCCTCTACAACGTGGCGCTACAGCCGCAGGTTCGCTCGAAGGTGTTGTTGACCACCCGGCTCCGCCCGCGCGTGGTCGAGGCGAAGGGTGGCGGGTTGCTACTCGGTTGCCGGGAGGAGTTGCTCGACAAGTTGCACGTCGACGACGCGGTGGCGTACTTCCACGCCCGGGGCATCCGCGGCACGCACACGGAGATCGAACGGGCGTGCGCACCGTACGGCCACCATCCGCTGAGCCTCTGCCTACTGGCCGGGGTGATCCTGGGCGACTTCCAACAGCCCGGCGATGTCGCCGCGGCCCAACGGCTCGACGTCAGCGGCGACCTCGTCCAGCGCCAGCATCACGTGCTCGAAGTCGCCTACGACAGCCTCGCCCCCTCCAGCCAAGCCCTGCTCAGCCGCATCGCCTGCTTCCGCACCCCAGTCACCTACGAAACACTAACGGCACTCGCCGAAACGCAAGAACCAACACTCACCCCCTCACCCAGTCACCCCCTCACCCCCTCACTCGACGCCAACCTTCACAACCTCGTAGCTCGCGGCCTGCTGCATCGAGACACCGCTGAAGCCCGCTTCGACCTCCACCCGATCGTCCGCCGCTACGCCTACGACCGGCTGGCCGGGTCTGAGCGTGAGGCCGCCCACACGCAGTTGCGCGACTACTTCGCCGCCGTGCCAAAGCCGGAGAAGGTGACGCGTGTGGAAGATCTGGCTCCGGTGATCGAACTCTATCACCACACCGTCCGCGCCGGGCAGTTGGACGAGGCCCTCACGCTCTTCCACGACCGCCTCACCAACCCGCTCTACTTCCAACTCGGCGCCTACCAGTTGATCATCGACCTGCTGCGCCCGCTCTTCCCCGACGGCGAAGACCGTCCGCAGCGCCTGAAACATGAACGCGACCAAGCCTGGACGCTGAACGCGCTGGCGAACTCCTACAGCGTCAGCGGCCAGCCCCGCCGCGCCGTGCCGCTGTTCGAGCAAGTCAACGACATCTACGAGAACAAGACCAAGAACAAGGCACACCTCGCCATCGGCTTAGGGAACTTGGCCTACATGGCACAGCTTCACATCGGCGCGCTGCGGGCCGCCGAGGCCAACCTGCGCCGCAGCATCGTGCTGTGCCGGAAGATCAAGGACGAGTTCAAGGAGGCAGTTGGGCACCAGCAACTCGGCCGGCTGCAGGCCTACCGCGGCGCGTATGCCGAGTCGGAAACGGAACTGACGACGGCGCTGAAGGTGTTCGAGGAGCGGGAGCGCGTGCAGGTTCAAGGTATCACCTGGGCCTACCGCGCCCTGTGCGAACTGCTGCGGCTGCGGACCACTTCTGACTCGCCACCCACCACTCACCACTCACCACTCGACTCGGCCCGCCGCGCGCTGGAGCTGGCGGACGAGTGGGCTCGCGCCAGGTACCCGATCGAGCGCGAGTACGTTCGCGCCCACTGGCTGCTGGGCGCGGCGCACCGCGTCGCCGACCAGACGGACGAGGCCGAGCGCCGCCTTCACGAGGCGCTCGAGCGCTGCCGCTGCATCAACCTGGTGGACCACGAGGCCGACATCCTCATCGACCTGGCCCGGCTCAGCCGCGTCACCGGCGCAACCGACGAAGCCCGGCGGCTGGCCGAGGAGGCGCTGCTGATCGCAGAGCGCAGCGAATACGTCCTGCAAGGTGCCGACGCGCAGCTCGAACTGGCCCGGCTGGCCCAAGCCCGCGGCGACAAGCCGGCCGCCCGCCAGCACGCCGAAGCGGCCCACCGCCTGGCCACCTGCGACGGCCCGCCCGACTACACCTACCACGCCGCCTACACCGAAGCCAAGGCCCTGCTGGCGGACTTGAAGGGGACGCCGTCGCTGGACACTGCCTGAGATGTGCGCGCCCTGGCTTCCGGCGTAGCCGAAAGGGAAAGCCGCACCTGTCCCGGCGTAGCCGAAAGGGAAAGCCGCACCTGTCCCGGCGTAGCCGACAGGTGAAGCCGGACCTGTCCCGGCGTAGCCCAAAGGCAGAGCCGGAAGAGCATCAGCCCTCTATGCGGCCACAGCGCGCCACACGCTGAGCCTTTCTGGTGCGGCCGCAATTGCCGGTCGTGGAGAACGCGATGCGCCACGAGATCGACCGAACATCCGATGATCTCGGCTTCGCTG
>CAYYNP010000384.1:0-8175 GCA_964472545.1 uncultured Planctomycetaceae bacterium
GCCGCCCCCACCCCCTCTCGCCAACATCCAAGACGCAACAACGCAACCGGCTCTCCGCCACGGAGCGAAAAGAGTTGCTCGGGTGGCCCGTCTGTACTTCAGGTGGGGTGCCAAGCCTGGCCAGGCGAGCGAAGCGAGACAGCAAGCATGTCCACGCAAGCGAGGGGTAATGGCGCCCGGCTCTGGCTCGGCACTTCCGATGGCGGTGTGGCCCGGAACTCCGCCTTGAATTGAGAGTGGCGTTCCGTATAATGAACATTTGTATAAGTGTGACGTCCCGCAGATATGCGATGTTCGAGGTGTGTCGTGAGAACCCAACGGCCAGCCGGGAATCGAACGCAACGGGATAATTGGCAGAGGCTGTCAAGCGTCCTGTCGTCGGAACTCCTCCTGGCAGCCGTCGAGGTAGACACAGCCGGACGAGCTAGCATTCGATCAGTACCTTGGGGCCAGTATTGGCACAGGGCGGAATTCTCGGCACTCGAAGGTATGAAACCGAGCCTAGATGCGCTTCGGTGGGCGCGTGCGGCGTACATCGAGAGCGGCTTCCAGCTTCGCTTGGCCGTGCCATACTGCTACGCGTACTTCTCGTTGCTGCGGCGGACGCTCGAGTCCGCAGACGAGGGGCAAACAAACCTACGGTTCCTGCGGGCCGTCCTGGGGTTTGAGTGCGCCGCCGTGCGCTGGCGGGAGCAGTCTGCTCTGTTGGCGGTTCTTAGCTCGACCGTGCGAAATCCAGTCTACTTGCTGGCGAGACTCCGCGAACCTAAGGCGTATGAGGACCCGAAGTTCCTGCCGCTAGCCACCGTGGTCGATCCGGAAAGCGGCTCTACCGCAAGGGCACCTCTATTCTACCATTATCGTCAGTTCTCCGCCGGGGCGATGGCCGCGTTTCGGTTCTTGGTGTGCCTACCAGTGGAGGCGAACTCGCGGCCTGAGGCGTTCAAGTGCCTTCAGGCGTTGGGGGGGGCGTTCACCGTCAAACGAGATGCCAGGGTCGCTCAGCGCTCGGATCGCATCGCCCGGCTTGCCGTGGGGCCGATCCTCAAGCGGGTTCTCGATGAGGCAGATTGCAGCACCGAACCGGAAATCCGAATTGCAGATCTGGGTGCCTGCAGCGGCGACCTGACGCGGCGAATTCTTGAACGAGTGGTTGGCAGTTTCCCGCGAGCGGTCCGCGGGCGTCGGTTCTCCTGGACAATGGTCGACTTTGGATTTGCCGACGCGAGGCGGCATGCCTCGAACCGCGCGTTCTTCCGTATACTCGCTGAGATGCGATGCGTCCGAGCCGACTACGTCAGTTGGATTCAACGGCGGTCCGCCAATGCCGATGACAGGCCCTTTCACGTTATCTTGCTTTGCAGGCTGCTGAACAACGCCAGCCAGTTTTCCGTTGGTTGGGTCGACGATTGGCATCAGGTTCGAAAACTCGCTCGGCGAGCGCTAGACTTCTATGGTTGGAGGGAAGGAGCGTATCTGCCCCACGTCGCTCTACGGCATTCCGGTCTCCGACCACCCGATCTCCTCGCCTCCAACGGCAGAGTTCCTCTATTGAATGGGGCCACATTCTGCCAACTGTCGTTGTCGGACTATTACCGCGGCTTGCACATGCTCACCGAGCGGCCGCCTCCACCGGACATCTGCCGGTATGCCGTGTTCTTCCCGATACGTCGGTTTAACGAGGCCTCACTCGAACTGCCCGGGGGCGGAAGTGTTCTTGAAAGCCTGTGCGCCTTCAGCCATGCTGTCGTCATAGAGGACGTAGATCTAACCTCCAGAATCCTACGTCGGCACATGGCCAGTCGGCGGCTGGTGGATTTGGTGGCGTCGGATGCCACGGACCGGTCGCGAATGCATACGGCAAACCTGTTGTGTGTCGCCCCGAAGCGCCACGCTTCGATACTGCCCGGCCGGCGTGTTTGGTGAGTCGTCCAGGCAGCCTCCCAGCACGGAGGTTCTCGCGCCGGAGCCGAGGAAACGCCCGGTTGGAAGGAAGTCAGTACGATGAAAGTCATCCTTGCAGATCGCAAGTCGGCGGTTCTTGCGCGATCCAGCTTGAGCTGTTTGTCGAATGTGGCTTCGATCAATCTCAGCAGCGGCTGCGCGCATGAGTGCATCTACTGCTACGGCCGAGGCTACCGTACGTATCCCGGCGAGCGAGTGATTCGGCTGTATGCCAACACGGCGGCGAAACTGGAGGGCGAACTTGCGCGCAAACGGCGGCCCCCGCAAGCCGTCTATTTCAGCCCGTCGAGTGATCTGTTCCAGCCGGCCCCCGAGGTGCTCGACTTGGCTTGGGAGGTGCTGAGCGTGCTGCTGGCCAAACAGATTCCGGTGGCATTCCTCACCAAGGGCGCGATCCCGAGTCGCCACATGCGGCTGTTGGCCGAGCATGCGCCGTTGGTGCGTGCTCAGGTGGGGTTGATCACCGTTGACGAATCGATCCGCCGCGTTTTCGAACCGAATGCCGCCCCGAGCAAAGTCCGGCTGGCTCAGGCCCGCGACCTTACGGCGGCGGGGATTCGGACGACCGGCCGCCTGGACCCCATCCTGCCGGGGCTGACCGATGCGGACGAGGCGTTGCGAAACGTCTGCGGCGGCTTCCAGAAGGCGGGAGTCCGTTCACTCGCTGCGGGCATTTTGTTCCTCCGTCCGGCGATCGTCCACTCGCTTCGGAAGAACCTCACGCACGAGCCTACGCGGGAGCGTCTGCTTGCCGCTTACGACTCGGCGGAACGCTTGCGGATTCACGCCGAGAACAGCGTCATCACCGCCCTACCGGCGAGCGCGCGAACGGCCATTTTCGAGCGAATTGGGGCCGTTGCGAAACCCTACGGCATCGACGTTACCCCGTGCGCCTGCAAGAATCCGGATATTGCCGCCGATTGTTGTCAGATTGCCGGGCGCCATTCGGCCACGGCAAACGGCGATGGGCAACTTGGCCTATTCGATACCTCGGGTGGCCCGGCCGATTGCTCCGCAGAGGACATCGCCACTTGAATCGGCTCGTGCGGAGAATCGTCCGGGTGCGGCACGCACAAGAGGAGGCCGCGGGGTGCCCGATCAATGCGAGCGGCCGAAGGGCGCCACAGATCCGCGGCTCGGCTTGGCCTTCGTTGTCACAGTCTCACCCTGCGGACTCAAGTCAAGAGCCCTCGTACTCTGACCTCATTCAGGCACATCCACGTACTCGCGACAGTGTGGGCAGATTTCGACGTACCCCCGACGATCGGCCGGACACGTGATTTCCGCTCCACACTCTTCACACTCAAACGTAATCGGCCCGTCTTGAGTGTGAGCTTCACGTCGCCTTTCTTTGATCGAGTGATACTCATCCATGATCTGTTTCGCGCGCTCAATATGGCCGGACGGTACTTGAACAGCAACGCTGTCTGCCGCGTGGGGGAGAAAAGGACTAGTGCCTGCGACTTGAACGAGTTGTGCCTGAATGCCTAAGTGCCCCAACAGCTCACAACAGGTATTGGCTTCCCCGAGATTCTCGAGATTCTCGAGATTGCAGACTGTGACAGCGTCAGGTATCGGCGGTGAGTCTCCTTGCCCAGCCTTCGTCTCGCTATTCGACGTATGGTGGCCGTAGATCTTAAACGAACCGGTGAGTTGGCCGACAAATGAAAGCACCGTTGCTTCTCTGTTATGCCGCTCTTGCTCTTCCTGTTCAAACTGCACGGTCATGCAGATGTCGCCACACGCCGGGCATGGCGCTTGTTCGTAGCCGGTGCCGTCCGGCTCAGACTCGAAAGTCGCCTGGCAGTCGCGGCAATAGAATCGCAACATCTTCTTGACCACCGGTGCTTGCTCCGCTTCCGGCCACGCTAGTCACCCAAGTCCAGGCACACCAACCTCTCCAAATCCCTCACAAACAACTTCCCATTACACAACGTCGGCACCGTCCAGCAGCGGCCGGTTAGGGCTTGCGTGTTGCCGGTTGCTTCGAAGCCGTCGGGGGACGCCGGGGCGACGGTGAGTTGGCCCTTTTCGCTGAGGCAGATGAACTTGTCGCCGAGGAGCAACAGCGTGGCGTGGCGGGTGCGGTCGCCGGCGACGTCGCCTTTGTCCCAGCGGACTTCGCCGGTGAGGAAGTCGACGCATTTTAGGTCGCGCTCGTCGGCGCTGTAGAGATTGCCTTGGTAGAGAATGGGCGTCTGGAACTTGTTGACCAGGACCTTGCTCTGCCAGACCGTGGTGGCGCTGAGGCTGCCACGCAGGGAATTGAGCTTCAGCAGGATGCAGCCGTGGCCGTAGCCGGAACTGAGGAAAAGGTGGCCGTCGTGGAAGATGGGCGTGGCGGCGTTCACGTCGTAGCGGGTTTCCCAGTCCATGCTGAAGACTTGGCGGCCGGTGCGGGCCTCGACGATGATTGCCTTCTTGCCCAGGAAGCCGACGATGTAACGCCCGCCGGCAAAATCGAACGGATAGGGCGTGGCGTAGCTGGCGGCGCCCTGGCCGCCCTTCCAGATGATCTCGCCGGTCGCTTTGTTCAAGGCCGTCAGCCCTCCGGCGTCGCCGCCCGCGGAGACGATCGCCATCTCGCCTTCGATCAACACCGAGCCGCTGTACTTCCAGGTGGGCGGGCCGTCGAACTTCTTGGTCCAGATCTCGTCGCCCGTCTTGGCGTCGGCACACAGCAGCGTGCCCTCGCCGCCGAAGATGTAGACCTTGCCGTCGTCGAGCGTGGGCGTGGCACGCGGGCCGTCGCCGCCGAGGCGGTCTTTGACGCCCGAGGCGAAGTCCTTTTTCCAAACCACATCGCCATTGGCAGCGTTGAGACAGAAGATCACCTGCCGGCCGTCTTCCGTGCCGCAAGTGTAGACCAGATCGCCCACGCCGGTGATGCCGCTGAAGCTGGGCCCGGTCGGCAATTCCCAGAGCACCTTCGGGCTGGACGTCCACGGCAGCGTGACGCCGGTTTCGCGGCTGATGCCGTCGTGTTGCGGGCCGCGCCAACAGGGCCAGTCTTCGCCGCGAAGTTGGGTGCAGGCGGTGGCCAGGATGATCAGGGAAAGTAGGGCTCGTATCATGGTCGAGTGACTCCGTCGTTTGGGATTGGGGTTTGGCGGCAGGATTGCAGTACGCGGAGCCGCATTATAGCCGCCGGGTTGGCGCGGGGAAATCAGCACAAAGCCGCGACCGGTGGTCGCGCCTGAACTGTCAGAATCGTGGACAAGTGGGTGTCATGCCCACGCTTGCGTGGGCATGCCGCCGATCAGACCGGAATTCCACGCGCATGCCCACGCGAGCGTGGGCATGGCACCCGTGATTCCGGCACCGGATGCGCTCCGAGCGCGACCACCGGTCGCGGCTTTATGCCCCTCCAGAGAGCGGCAACGTGGGAAAATAGGGTCCTTGCAGCATGGCTCGTTACACGCTAAACTAGTGGATTCTTCGCGGCCGCCAGCGAGGGCCCGTGTCCTCGCAAAGCAGGCATTGCGGCGTGTCGGTGGCCGCGCGAGGGGCTTTCGCTGGGAAACTCTCGGCAAATCGAGCTTGCCCGGGCCGCGTAGATCGTTTCCCGAGCAGCACACCACCCATACCACAGCCCACCCGGCCCTACCCATTTTGACTGAGGAGATCACCCGTGGAAGAACGACGCTTCGTGACCGTCGATGGCAATGAAGCGACCGCGCATGTAGCGTACCTCTGCAACGAGGTGCTGGCCATCTATCCGATTACCCCTTCGTCGCCCATGGGCGAAATGCCCGACGCGTGGGCGGCCGGCGGCCGGAAGAACCTCTTCGGCGTGGTCCCGAACATCACGGAGATGCAGAGCGAAGCCGGCGCCGCCGGCGCGGTGCACGGATCGCTGCAAGGCGGTGCCTTGACGAGCACCTTCACCGCCTCGCAGGGCCTGTTGCTGATGATCCCCAACATGTTCAAGATCGCCGGCGAACTGACGCCTTCGGTCTTCCATGTCTCGGCCCGTACGATCGCCACCCACGCCTTGTCGATCTTCGGCGACCACAGCGACGTGATGGCCTGCCGGATGACCGGTTGGGCCATGCTTTGCTCCGGTTCGGTGCAAGAGGCCCAGGACATGGCGATGATCGCCCAGTCGGCCACGCTGAAGGCCCGGCTGCCGTTCATGCACTTCTTCGACGGCTTCCGCACCTCGCACGAAGTCAACCGCATCGAGCAACTCACCGAAGACGACGTGCGGAGCATGATCGACATGGAGTTGGTGCAGGCCCATCGCGATCGGGCGATGAGTCCTCATCATCCCGTGCTTCGCGGCTCGGCCCAAAACCCGGACGTCTTCTTCCAAGCTCGCGAGGCCTGCAACCCGTTCTACGAAGCCACGGCCGGCATCGTGCAGGAGACGATGGACAAGTTCGCCGCGTTGGTCGGGCGGCAATACAAGCTGTTCGATTACGTCGGTGCCGAAGACGCCGACCGCGTGATCGTGCTGATGGGCTCGGGCCTTGGGGCCACGGAAGAGGCCGTCGAGGCGATGATGGCCAAAGGCGAGAAGGTAGGCATGATCAAGGTGCGGCTCTTCCGCCCCTTCGACACGGCCGCCCTGGTCGCCGCGCTGCCGAAGACGGTCAAGTCGATCGCCGTGCTCGACCGCACCAAGGAGCCGGGCTCGGCCGGCGAACCGCTCTATCAAGACGTGGTCACCGCGGTGGCGCAGCACTGGCCGCAGGGCAACGGCACCATGCCCAAGGTGATCGCCGGCCGTTACGGCCTGGCGGGCAAGGAATACTCCCCGGCGATGATCGTGGCGATCTTCGGCGAGTTGGCCAAAGACGATCCCAAGCCGCGGTTCACGATCGGCATCAACGACGACGTAAGCAACCTGAGCCTGGAGTACGACGCATCCTTTTCGACCGAGGGCGACGACACGATCCGCGCGTTGTTCTACGGTCTCGGCAGCGACGGCACCGTGGGGGCGAACAAGAACTCGGTGAAGATCGTGGGCGAAAACACCTCGCTGAACGCCCAAGGCTATTTCGTCTACGACTCGCGAAAGGCCGGCTCGCTGACCACGTCGCACTTGCGATTCAGCCCGCGGCCGATCAAGGGCTCATACCTGATCGACAAGGCCAACTTCGTGGCCTGTCACCAGGCCCATTTCCCCGAACGGCTCGACATGCTTTCGCTGGCCGAGCCGGGCGCCACGTTCCTGTTGAACAGCCAATACGGCCCGGACGAAGTCTGGGACCATCTGCCGATCGAAATCCAACAGCAGATCGTCGAGAAGAACCTGAAGCTGTTCGTGGTCGACGCCTACCGCGTTGCCCGCGACGCCAAGATGGGCGTGCGGATCAACACCGTGATGCAGACCTGCTTCTTCAAGCTGGCCGGCGTGTTGCCGGAAGAGGAAGCGATCGCGCAGATCAAAGACGCGATTAAGAAGACCTACGGCAAGCGGGGCGAGACCGTGCTCAACCGCAACTACGCCGCGGTCGACGGGGCCTTGAGCGCGTTGCACGAGGTGAAGGTGCCCGGCAAGGTGACCGCCACGAAGCACCAGCTTCCGCCGGTGCCGACCGACGCACCGGAGTTCGTCACCGAAGTGATCGGCACGATCATCGCCAACAAGGGCGACTCGCTGCCGGTCAGCGCGTTCGACGCCAACGGCACGTTCCCCACCGGAACCACGCTCTACGAGAAGCGGAGCATCGCCCAGGACATTCCGATCTGGGACCCGGACGTCTGCATCCAATGCGGCCGCTGCTCGCTGGTCTGCCCGCATGCGGCGATCCGCATGAAGGTCTTCGACCCGGCCGCGCTCGAAGGCACGCCGGAGGGCTTCGTGGGCGCCGCCACCAAGGGCAAGGACTTCCCCGACTGGCAAGCCCGCATCCAGGTCGCTCCGGACGACTGCACCGGTTGCGGCGTCTGTGTCGATACCTGCCCGGCCAAGAACAAGCAGGCGGAAGGCCGCAAGGCGATCAACATGGAGACGCAGTTGGACCACCTCGAAGGCGAGCGTGCCAACTGGGACTTCTTCCTCACGATCCCCGACGTCGACCGCAGCCTGGTGAAGGCCGACACGATGAAGGGCTCGCAGCTCTTGCAGCCGCTCTTCGAGTTCTCGGGCGCGTGTGCCGGCTGCGGCGAAACTCCTTACGTGAAGCTGATTTCGCAGTTTTTCGGCGACCGCATGATGATCGCCAACGCGACGGGCTGCTCGTCGATCTACGGCGGCAACCT
>CAYYNP010000385.1:0-8142 GCA_964472545.1 uncultured Planctomycetaceae bacterium
CTCGCGTGCCGGCAATTCCAGGAAATCGAGTGCCGGTTGTGCGGAAAGGGAGTTACCTATATCGAGGTTCTTGACATAGACGTTCTTGATGAATCCGCCCCTATCCAGGTTCGACTTGCAGTACAGCACGTTGCCGCTTTCATATTTGCAGTCGTAGAAGAAGACGTTGCGGACACCGCCGGCAATCTCGCTGCCGATAGCGATCCCGCCAAAGTTCGACGGCATGTTGCGTATAACGATGTTTTCGCAAGCCCTGCCTTTACGCCAAGCGCTGTTGTCGCGGCCGGCCTTGATCGCCAGGCAGTCGTCGCTCTGGTCCAGGAAGCAGTCTTCTATCAGCACATCGGTGCAAGAATCGGGGTCGAGCCCGTCGTTGTTCGAGTTGTGACTATCGACAACGAGTCTGCGAATCGTGACGTTCGTGCAGTACGTCGGATGAACGCACCAGAACGGATAATCGAGAAGCGTCACGTCTTCGATGAGCACATTCTTGCATTCGAAGGGCTCGAAGAACGTCGGCTTGGCATAGATCTTGATGTCTTCCACAGGGACGTCCTTGTGGTTCATCTCGCGCAGCTCTTCGTTCGTTGTCGTTCGAGGCTTGGTCTTCCCGCCCCATCTGGCCCACGAGTTTTCAGCCTGCCCGTTGAGCGAACCTTCTCCTGTAAGGGCGATATTGGTCTTTTGGTATGCATAGACTAACGGCGAGTAGTTGTAACACTCGGTGCCTTCCCATCGTACCCGGACGTGGGGAAGATAATCGTCAAAGTTTGTGCCGAACATGATCTTCGCGTCTTTGGTAACGTGAAAATTGACGTTGTTGTCCAGATGAATCGGTCCGTCCGTAAGCCATGTCCCTTTCGGCACAACCACGCGACCCCCGCCCGCCTTCGTGCACGCCGCGATAGCCTTCTTGAAGGCAGCCCTACAGTCGGTGACGCCGTCCCCCTTCGCGCCGTAATCGGTTACGTCAAAATCGCGATCCGGAAACGTCGGCGGCACAATCCGGTTGAGAATATCGGGCAGCAGGTCCCAGCCGGTCTTGGCCGGCGCCTCCTGAACAGATCCTGCAAGCAGGGCAAGCGTCAGCATCGCACACGATGTGTTTCTAGCGACTGTTCTTCGGAGAGTCGGTCTGTTCATTGGTCTTGTCACTCCTTCTTGTTCAGAGATCCAACCGAATTGGAGAATACCTTTCGCGCGGTGCTTTGCTGACGCCGTGCTTCACTGAGGACATGATATCAGTGAATCCCTATCAGTTGGCAAGATGGTACTCACCGCCGTGAATTCTACATCGACATGTCCCACGTGGGTTGAGCCTGAGGACGATCCAGGCTCGCAACGGTGACTATTGTAATATCGCGCGCCCGTACCTAGCAAATGCCGGCTGTGAACGGCAGCCCAAAATGCCGACGGGGTCGCTCGTGCCCCGTCCTACAATTGAGCGGTCCGAGAAAGTGTTGGGAATTCCGGTCGACTCAACCCCGCCTCCACAGAGGGACAACATTGCGCGGGTGCCAGATTCGTCAACGCGACCGATTCTCGGAACGATCCTGGCGTGTCGGAAAACGTGTTCCGTGCCCGGGGTGGTTTGATGACGTATCCGAGAATAGGCGTGAGTTCCTCGGAATCCTGATCGAGTAGCGGCACCTCGAGAGTCCGGTCCGGAGTGCTTGCTCTCGCCCGTCTGTCTAGAGTCGCTCGGCCAACGCTTTGGCCAACGTCGTCTGCGGGTCCTCAGCGACGTCGCTGAGGCGACCCTGCTCGGCGATCCGCCCATTCTGCAAGACGGCTATGCTGTCGCATGCCCGCTGCACTTCCCGAGAGTCGTGCGTCACCAGAACCAGGGCAAAGCCAAGTTCGGATCTGAGCCGAACGAGTTCGCCCACGACCGCCTCTTTCGTCACCAGGTCCAGTCCACCGAAAGGCTCGTCCAAGAGCAGCAGGTTGGGCCGCATCGCCAACGCCCGGGCCAGCGCGACGCGCTGTTGCTGACCGCCGGACAACGTCCCCGGCAGCCGATCCGAGAGATCTTCAATCCCGCACATCCGTAGCGACTCGGCAGTCCGACCGCGTAGTTGCTCTTGCGGCAGACGGAGTCTCGACAGTCCGAGGCGGACGTTTCCTTGCACCGAGAGGTTGGGCCACAGGGCCAGATCTTGAAACAGCATTGCCAGCCCACGCCGCCATGGGGCCGTCAACAGTCGGCCGCCGCCGGTCGCGGGCACGCCTGCGATGTCGACCTCGCCTTCTTCGGGAATTTCCAACCCGGCGATGATCCGCAGTAGGGTCGACTTGCCGCTTCCCGAGCTTCCCAGCAGTGCCAGCGATTGCCCCGGGGCAATCTCCAGCTCGGCATCATCCAACACAAGCCGACCACCCAGCCGGCAGATCAGGCCACGGCAATTGACCAGAGCTTTCACGTCGTTCTCCTTCGTGGCCAGCGAGAAAGCTGCCGGACGACGGCCGTCAACAACACAACGCCGAACAGATAGATCAGGCAAAGCGACGCGAGCAATGCCTCCGCACAATTCCCCATGATCGTGAAGATGGCCAGCGGCAACGACGGACGTCCGGTTACCGGCCGCAGCAGATGGGCCGTGGTGATGTCGGCCGCCGCAAGCACTGCCACCAAGAGCACGCCGGCAAAAACCCCGGGCGTAAGGAGCGGGAGGATTACTCGGAGCAAGAACCGGGCCCGCGATACGCCATGTATCTTGGCTGCATCGGTCCAGGAAGGCGACAGGGCTCCCACGGCGCGCATCATGACCACCGCAGCAACCGGCAGGAAACGAAGCCCCAACACGATGGCGACGGTGAGTTGGCTTCGCAGCAGCCAGTCGAACTCCGCCGGCGCGGCGGTCGCGGCGTACGACGTTCCCAGCGCCCCCAGGGCAGGCGGCATCGCCAAGAGGATCAAGAGCACTCCCAAGACGGCCAACCGAAGCCGGAAGTCGCGTCCGGCGAGCAGCGCCAGGCAAGTGGCTGCCAGCACCGCAACGGCGCCGGCTCCGAGAGTGTACGCGAAGGTTGCACCGGTCGTCGGCCACGCCTTGGCCGCCGCTTCAACCGGCATCGGGTCATTGACTGCCGGCAGACACAGCCCCAGCGTCGGCATGCCGATGCCGACGGCCAGCACGGCCAACAACGCGACCGGCAGAATCCGGCTCAAAGTGACATGCCGGTAGGGCGTGACGGGTCGCGTTTGCCGCGCCAGTATGGCCGCCGCAAGCCGCCGCAAGCCGACGATCAACAGCGGCCCGCTCAGCAGCAAGACCAAACCGGCCAGCACGAGGCACTGACGCCCGGCCAGATCGAAGTCGTACTGTGACGCGAACGTCGTGAGGATCTCAAATGCCACGGACCGGCATCCGAGGATCGACGGCGCCCCGGAGTCGGAGAGACTCAACACGCCGGCCAGCATGGCAGCCAACACGGCCACCGGCGCGCAGGCCCCGGCCGAGTGCCTTAGGACGGCCGTTTCGCCGCCGGACAAGCGCGCCGCGTCGACCTGCGATCCGGTCAGATTGACGGCCGCCGCCCAAGTGGCGAAGAAGACCAGCGGCACCGCCTGGAGCCCCAGGACGAAAACGCATCCCACGAAGCCGTTTGGGCAAAGAAACCGCGGAAACCAATCGGCGTCAGACAGGTTGCTCCACCCGATGGCCAGCAAGAATGAAGGAAGCAGCAGCGGTAACGCTTGGGCCGTGGCCAACAGCGAACGTCCGGGGAAACGGTACAGCGGGACCGTCAGCCCCAACGGCAGGCCGACCGCCAGCGACGTGACGGCCACGGCCAGGCCCAGCAACAGGCTCGTCCCAACGCTGTGGGCAAATGACCGCGTCCAAACGGTCTGCGCGGACGGCGACGTCAGGGCCGTCGCGGCCAATCCAACCACCGGGGCACTCGCCAAGGCCAGAATACCCGCCGCGATCAGCCAACCCCAGGCCGCCGTCCGATTTGGTTCCGCCATCGAGTTCACAGATTCCCGTCGACCCAATCCTTCAGGAAGCCGTGCGACAGTTCGTCCAACTTGTCTGCCAACTTCCCGTAGTCGACCGCCATGGTACTGAGTTTGGCGACACTCCGGAAGCGGAACGCCTCGGGCAGGTCCACGTCGGCTCGCAGCGGCATCTGAGCCGCCTCGCCCCGGGCCAACGCGGCTTCCGTTTGGGCTTTGAGCAAGTAGTCAATCACCTGCTTGCCAGCTTCCGGATTGGGGCCGTCGGCGATCAGCACCACCGCGTTGGGCATCACCAGTGTTCCGAGGCCGTCCGCGTTGTCGTCGGGATAGACGAAATCGACCGGTTTGCCTTCGGTCATGGCAACGTGAACGTCGTCGGTGTCGGTTAGCCCAATGGCAAAGTCGCCGTTGGCCACTCGCCGCCGCACCTCTCCGTTGGACGAGAGGATCTTGACCTCGTTATCCACCAGCGACTGCATGAAAGCCTTGGCCTGCTCGTCTCCCATGGCTTGAAACAACGCCGCGACGTGCATCGACGTGGTGCCGAACAACGGGTTGGCTATGCACGCATCGCCGCGGAAACGCGGATCGGCCAGATCGTGAATCGACGTGGGAATACCTCCCTCGGCAACGAGATCCGTGTTGTAGATGATCACGCGGGCACGTGCGGAAAAGCAGGTCCAGTGATGATCCGCATCGGAGAACCCGCTCGGCAATCCCTCGGCGGCGTCCGATTGATAGGCCGTCGAGACGCCCTTGGCCTTGAGAATCGCGGCCCGAACCGGATCGCCGCTCCAGAAGACGTCGGCCTGCGGCCGTTCCTTCTCGGCGATCAGTCGATTCAGCAGCCCCGTGCTCTTGGTTTCCTCGGTGTCGGGCACCAAAACGACTTCGATCCCGCTGCCCTTCTCGAACTGCTTTAGGATCGGTTCGGCGAAGACCTCGTCGACCGACGAGTAGACGACCACGCGGCCGCCGGAAGGCGACGCCGCCGGATTGGAGCTATCGCCGGAACAACCGGCCGACAAGGCGAGAAGCAAAACAGATGCCGCAAGCTTCAACTTTCCGTAGCCCATTGCTGGAAACCCTCCGTTGGCTAAGTGGCAAGCAAGAACACGGCCCTCACAAAGCCGCGACCGGTGGTTGCGCCAAGATCAACGGGTCGCGCCGAAATCAACGGGTCCCGCCGAAACCGAGGGGTCGAACACACCACGCAGCCCCGGCGCGGTTTGGATCTGCGACGGCGCGACCACCGGTCGCGGCTTTGTGGGCTCTCTGCGGTCCCGTCCGGCCTACTCGTCCTCCGCGGCCGCCTCGTCGTTGTCGTCATCATCACCATCGTCGTCTGCTTTGTCTTCGACGGTGAACTTATCGAAGTAGGTTTGCGCGTCGGCCTTGGTCCAGAGACCGACTTTGCCGGCCTTCTTGATCGAGTCGTCGGTGGCCGTGAGAATCACTTTGCCGTCCAACTCGCACTCGATCCGGTTGCCGACGTGCTCGATCTCGAGCGTGTGCCACTCGCCCGCCGGGACCTTGATGCCTTCCTTGGTTGCAAGTTGCGTCCGGCGGCCGTCGATGACCTTATAGAAACGATAGTTGTCTTCCAGGGGATTGAATCGAGCGATGTAGTAGTTCTCCGCGTCCTGATATCGCCAAACGGGGCCACCGCCCTGGTCGATCTGCCCCTTGACCGACTTGAACGCCACCTCGATTTCCACGTCGCGGTAGTTCGACTCGTCGACCACGCAGAGGTTGAACACCCGGTTTGGACTCTTGGCCGTTTGAGCCAAGACGTAGCCCGTCTTCGAGGGCGACGTCTCGTCGGCGACCACCTCCCACTGGCTTCCTTCCCCCGAGCCGGTCTTGTCGACCGACCAACCCTTGGGCACCTTGCCCAGTTCCTTCTTCGAGAAGCAGATGGTCCTTTCGCCCCCGTCGTCCTTGTCGCCGTCGCCTTCAGCCCACATCACCGTGCCCAGGACCAAGGCCGCCGCCAGCCCACCGCCAAACACCGTCCACCGCAGCCATGTTGAGCGTTTCATCGCGAATCCTCACTAGCCGGCGTCAGATTCTTCAGGAAGACCCCGCCGAACGCCCTGACGCATAGTGCAGTCGGCGAGTCAGGTTGGCTCGGTTGATTCGTAGATCTCCACCGTTACTATAGCGGGCAGCGGTGGATGGACAAGGAAACATGGGAAAGTCACCCATTTCATCGCAACGCGGGCGACTGTCCACGTTTTGTCCAGAAGGAGATACAGGAAAGGGGGCAGGACGCCTTGTCCTGAGTCAGCGCAAGTCTTCCGACTCGATTCCCGGCCAGCCGGTCGCACGAGGTGGGAGCCCTTGGCCGAGCTTTGACGCTCGCCGGCGGGCGCCGAACAAGACGCTTGACCCGCGCCTGCAATGATCGGGACACTCTCCGTACCGACCTGCTACCGGTGCGAACCGCTCCCCCCGGTCCATTGCAGCCCCACAAACGTCATCAACACCGGGCTGCCGCTGTGGTCGTCGAGGAAGCTGCGGCCGGCGGAGGCGAGCATGGTCCAGTGATCGGTCAGTTCGTACTTCAACCCGCCGTTGAAGAAGGGGAAATCGGGCTCGGAGCCCGTCTCCCAGGCGACGCCGCCGACCTCGAACAGCAGCTTCAGTCTCTCGCAGCTCTGCCACTCGGCGGCAACGCCGTAGATCCAACTGTGTTCGTCGGAGCCGTCGAAGACGACGTTGTAGCCGATCTCGCCGTAGATGAGGAGACTTTCATCGCAGAAATGCCGGCCGGCTTCCAACGGCAACAGCATCTCGGTGCGGCCGCCGCCGAGGCCGAGGCGTGCATTGCCGGTGGGCGTTAGCACTTGTGGATAGATCGACGCCATGAATCCCCGCTCGTCTTCCTCGAAGAAGCGGTACTTCCAGCCGAGTTCCAGATCGCCGACGCCCCAGCGGCCTTCGTCGTCTTCCGCATCGAGAAACACCAGCGGAAACTCGATCTTCCACTGGTCGTTTTCCAACAACCCATAGTTGATGTCGATCAGTGGCGTCTCCATCGAGAATTCGCCGCCGGCTTTCTCGACGCTGTGGGAGATGTTGATCTCCCACCCGCCACGGCCGGGAGTCTCTGGGTCGTCCGTCACCAGCGGCGGGCCCCCCAATACCGCCGGAATCAGCGACGAAAAGGCGATCATGACGGCCAATACGAACCAAGCCCTCAACCCCGCACGCCCCATGAGCATGCGCATGCGGCACGCGGAAACCACAGCGCAAGACCCTAGATTCCCCGCAAGCCGCATTACCGCTGTAATCATCATCAGATGCCTCCTTTCCGTGTTACGTATGGCACGGCCGAGGTCGTCATTCACGATCGTCCTCATTGGCTCTTCGACATTGAACAGGGCATTTCTACACGTTGCCCATGACATTGCCCAGCCGCTGCCGGGTTGGTGCGACCAGCACGGCAAGGTGCGATTCGCTTCAGGAACTGGAGATTCGCCGCAATCCGGTTTGCCGAAGAAACGGCTTCAAGACAAGCGAAACTCGACGCAGATGCCGTGGCGCCGACTCGCGAGGGAGCAACCGGATACTCTGTCTCTGAAGTCGAATAGCGATTTCAAGTCAATCGAGAGCTCCTCGTGTTCCATCAAAGGTCGAAGATTCGCTGCATCCGAGGCGCTTCGCCACGACGTAAGCGTCCGCCAGATCCATACTTGCCGGGTCGTGTATTCTCGAGTGCTGGAGCACGGCACTCCCCGGAGACGCGTGATGGGACGGCCATCGAGCGATCTGGACGACTATGTGGACTGGCAAGAGCGGCTTGAGAGTTACAAAGCGAGCGGCCTGGGGGTAGACGTCTTCTGTCTCCAGGAAGGGGTTTCTCGATCGACGTTCTATCGTTGGGTCGATCGGCTGAAGGATGGCGTACCGGAGCCGATGGTAGCGGAAAAGGCTGCTCGGGAGCGAACCGAATCGGGCCAGACGGTGTTCGTGCCGATCACGCTCAAGGCGTCTGCGGTGGAAATCGAACTGCCAAACGGGGGCATCGTGCGGCTGCCGCTTGGCGTCGGTCAGGTCGTGTTGGTGGAAGTCATCCGAGCCGTGGGTACGCTACGACCCTGGAAGGCATCCAAGTAAGGCATCCAAGTAAGGCATCCAAGTAAGGCATCCAAGTAAGGCATCCAAGTAAGGCA
>CAYYNP010000386.1:0-8120 GCA_964472545.1 uncultured Planctomycetaceae bacterium
TGTTGCTTAGCTGGACCACGGTTTTGTGCCAAACCCGTTGAAACAAAACAACCTGTGTATCGTCGTCGGCTGGTGGGAGTCCGCCAGACTCATCCGGACGGAGGGATCGCGGCATGTTCTCGGCCCCATGAGAGTGGTTATCGCATCGCCGAGGCGTTCCTGACACCTCCATCAACACGCGTATTGTACGCTGCTTTGCGGCAGGTACAACGGTGGCATTCGGGTTGTCTGGGGCGTGTTCGCGGCGGCCCCGTCAGAGGCAGAAAACTCGTGTCCTAAGTCGCCTTTGTGAAATGGTTTGCGACGACGGTTTTTGCCCGGCAGCGGTTGTTGGGCGAGGGGGAATTCGATATAATCGAGGGCTCGTCGTAACGCTACGGAAAACATCGCTTGAAGCCCCTTCACTTGAGGGGTAAACGCTGGCTCTTCTAACAAAGCCTGACGAAAGGACTCACGTTGGCCACCGATTCAGATCCTCCATCCGAGACGCCCGACAACCCCGACGAAAACCCCACCGACGGCAACGGCAACTCGCCGGGCAACTTGCTGCAAATGCCCATTGAGGAGGAACTCAAGGGCAGCTATCTGACTTACGCGATGAGCGTGATCGTCAGCCGTGCGCTGCCCGACGTGCGCGACGGGCTGAAGCCCTCGCAGCGGCGGATTCTGGTCGCGATGAACGACTTGAATCTGACCCCCGGCGCGTCGCGGGTCAAGTGCGCCAAGATCTCCGGCGACACAAGCGGCAACTACCACCCGCACGGCGAGGGCGTCATCTATCCCACGCTGGTCCGCATGGCCCAGGAATGGAACATGCGCAGCGTGCTGGTCGACAAGCAGGGCAACTTCGGCTCGATCGCCGGGCTGCCGCCGGCGGCCATGCGATACACGGAAGCCCGCATGTCGCCCACGGCCTCCTTGATGCTCGAAGACCTCAAGCTCGACACGGTCGACTTTGTGCCGACCTACGACGAGCGGCGCACGGAGCCGTCGGTGTTGCCGTCGAAGTTCCCGAACCTGCTCGTCAACGGGGCCAGCGGCATCGCCGTGGGTATGGCCACGTCGATCCCGCCGCACAACCTGGGCGAAATCTGCGATGCGCTGATCCGGTTGATCGACGATCCGGATATCTCGATCGACGAACTCTTGCAAATCGTGCCCGGCCCGGATTTCCCCACCGGGGGCGTCGTCTGTGGCCGCGACGGCATCCGCCGGGGCTACCACGCCGGACGCAGCACGATCGTGATTCGCGCCCGCACCCGAATCGAAGAAATCGGCAAGAACCGCCGCCGGATCATCATCACCGAGATCCCCTACCAGCAGGCCCGCGACCGTGTGGAGGAGCGGATCGCCGCAGCGGTCAACGACGGCCGTATCCCGGGCATCGCCGGCGTGCGCAACGAAAGCGACCTGAAAGAGCCCGTCCGGCTGGTCGTCCAGGTGAAGCGCGACGCCGATCCCGACGTGGTTCTCAACCAGCTCTACCAATTCACGCCGCTGCAAGACACTTTTTCGGTCAACCTGCTGGCGTTGGTCGACGGTAAGCCGCGGCTGCTGTCGTTCAAGGAGCTGCTCGAAGAGTTCATCCGCCATCGGGCGTCGGTGATCCGCCGCCGTACGCAGTTCCTGCTGGCCAAGGCCCGGCAGCGAAAGCACACCGTCGAAGGCCTGCTGCTGGCCCACGCGAACATCGACGAAGTGATTCGCGTGATCCGCAACTCCAACACCCAGGCCGAGGCCAAACAGCGGCTGATGACGATCGAGACGCCCGCCGCGCTGCTCCGCCGGGCGTTGGGCGACGACGGTTTCGCCGTCTTCTGCGAAGAACGCGGCGAGCACGACGCCTACACGCTGACGCCCGTCCAGGCCGACGCGATCCTCAAAATGACCCTCGGCCAACTGGTCAACCTCGAACAGGAGAAGCTGGCCGGCGAACATCGCGAGTTGCTCGAGAAGATCGCCGAATACCAGCGGATCCTCTCCGACGAGCAGAACGTGCGGGAGATCATCCGCAACGATCTGCGGGAACTGAAGCGGAAATACGGCGAACCCCGCCGCACCGAGATCAGCGGCGAAGAGGTCGGCGATCTCGACATGGACGACCTGATCACCGAGGAGACGATGGTCGTCTCGATCAGCAGCAACGGCTACATCAAGCGGACGCCGGTCACCGCCTATCGCATGCAGCGCCGCGGCGGCAAGGGTCTCAAGGGCGCCAAGGCCGAAGAGGAAGACCCCATCCAGCACCTCTTCGTGGCCAGCACCCACGCCTTTTTGCTCTTCTTCACCAACCGCGGCAAGGTCTACTGGCGCAAAGTCTACGGCCTGCCCCAGTTGGCCCGCGACAGCCGCGGCCGGGCGATCGTCAACCTCTTGAACCTGGCCCCCGGCGAGCAGATCACCGACTGCCGGGCGGTGAAGGATTTCGACCGGCCGGACCACTTCCTGGTGATGGCCACCGCCCGCGGACTCGTCAAGAAGACCTCGTTGAAGGCCTACAGCCGTCCGTTGCGCAGCGGCATCATCGCTATCAAGCTCCGCGAGGGCGACGAGCTGGTCGACGTCGTGGTGGCCGGCCCCGGCGACGAGTTGGTCCTTTCCACCGCCAACGGCATGGCCATCCGCTTCAAACAATCCGACGCCCGGGCGATGGGCCGCAACTCCAGCGGCGTAAAGGGCATCTCGCTGGCCGCCGACGACCGCGTGGTGGGCATGGTCGTGGCCGATCCGGAAGCTGCGCTGCTGACCGTATGCGCCAACGGCTACGGCAAGCGAACGCCCTTTGGTCCCAACCTGCCCAGCGAGCCGGCCGACGAGGCCCCCGAAGCAGTAACCGACGACGCGGCCGAGGATTCCAATGGCAACGGCAACGGCTACTCCGGCCAGCGCAGTTATCGCACGCAGCGCCGCGGCGGCAAGGGCCTTCGCGACATCAAAACGGCGCCCCGCAACGGCCCGGTGATCGGCGTCTGCCGCGTCTGCGAAGACGACGAGTTGTTGATGATCACCGCCCGCGGCAAGCTCCAACGCGTCCGCGCCGCCGACATCAGCATCGTCGGCCGCAACACCCAAGGCGTGACGATCATGAACCTCGACGCCGACGACACGCTGGTGGCCGTCAAGCGGGTGCCGCAGGACAGCAACGGGGACGAAGAGGAAGCGACGACGTAGGCCTTCAAGCCTGCCAAAGTTGGCGGTTCCTGCATTGTTTGCAGTGGTTTGACTGCGCCGCCGTTGCGTCGCGCCGAGCCACAATCCACAAGCTCTTTCAGGGACAGGACTTACGTCGATCAGGCCTGTGCGTCGCCGGTCCCCCCATATGTGCCGTTGTTCAGTATGTGGCAGTCTGTGGTTGTAAGTCGTTATATCCCAACAGGTTGCAGTGATTCGCCCGAATCGGTTGCCGACCAACTTCTCGCCGACGGACTTACGTCGATCCGATCGGCGTCGCAGAACGCGGGAAAGCCCATGTCGGCCGGGAGTTACGACATCACAATGTTCTAGCGGATCGTCGTAACTCGAATTGCTTTGGGGTTGACGAGATCGTAAGGTCCGGTAATTGCGCCCGGAAGACGCTGTGGAATGCCAACAAGCCAGCGCCATTCCCCTGAGGCGTCGCAACGCGGGGAATTCCGGAATACCCGGCATCTCTAATGATTATGGTGTCACCGGAATACGCCCCCGGAATACGTCCCGGAATACGTCACCGGAATACGTCCACCGGAATACGTCCACCGGAATACGCATCTGTAGAGGCGGGGCGGCATGCCAGCGACGGACAACTTCCACCGGTCGGAAGCAGCTTCAGTCGTCGGGCAGACGGCGAGGATTGTGAGCGTAACGGCGATCTTGATGCAGGGGCGAATCTTGGAGATGGAAGGTAGGTGCGCGCCTGTGAATTGCCTTCATGGAATCGGTACGTAGAGAGGTCCGTCGGGGCCGAGAGGAATGCCCAACGCCATCCAAACGCCCAGCAGCAGCGTCCAGAAGATCAGGAGGAATATGGTGTAGGGCATCATGCAGGCGACGATCGTGCCGATGCCGTGTTTCTCATCGTATTTCTGGCTGAAGGCGACGATCAGCGGGAAGTAGCTCATCATCGGTGTCACCAGATTGCTGGTGGAGTCGCCGATACGGAAGGCTACCTGGGTCAACGCGGGGTGATAGCCCAGCAGCATGAACATGGGGACGAAGACCGGGGCCATAATGGCCCACTTGGCTGATGCACTGCCCATGAACAGATTGATGAAGGCGCAGAGGAAGACGAACGCCAGGATCAGCGGAATGCTCTGGAGGCCGATGTTCTTGAGGAATTCGGCCCCGTGGATGGCGAGGATGATGCCGAGCTGGCTGTGTTTGAAGAAATAGACGAACTGGGCGGCGAAGAAGACGAGGACGATGTAGTTCAGCAGCGGCTTCATGCTGACGGTGATGTGCTTCATGAACTCGCGGTCATTGCGGATGGAGCGAGTGATGAGGCCGTAGGTCAGGCCGGGAATAAGGAAGAACAACAGAATCGCAACGATGATACCTTTGAAGAACGGCGAGGCCAGGACGGCGCCTGTTTCGGGATCGCGCAGGACGGCGCCTTCGGGGGCGATCATCAGCGCGAGCCCCGCGATCGTGAGGATCAGTGCGATCAGGGCGCCGATGAGGCCTTTCTTCTCGGCGGGCGTGAGGGGATCGACGGAGACACGCGGCGCCGAGCCGGTGTACTCGCCGAGGCGGGGTTCGACGATCTTCTCGGTGACCCATGTGCCCACGGCGGTGATCAGAACGGTGGAAACGCACATGAAGTAGTAGTTGGCCGTGGGGTTGACGGTCTCGGCGGAGTCGAGAATCTGGGCGGCTGCTTCGGAGAGACCCGCGAGGATGGTGTCGTTGGCGCCGATCATGAGGTTGGCGCCGAATCCCCCACTGACACCGCAGAACGCGGCAGCGAGGCCGGCCATCGGATGTCGGCCGATGGCGTGATAGACCATCGCGCCCAGCGGGATCAGGATGACGTAGCCGACGCCTTCACCGATGGAGCTGAGCACGCCGGCCAGGACGATCGCGCCGGTGATCAACCTTGGCGGCGCTTTGAGGACCAGGGCTCTGATCATGGCGGCGAAGAGACCCGAGCCCTCCGCAACGCCGATGCCCACCATAGCGGTCAGTGCGTACCCCAGCGGCGGGAAGGCGACGAAGTTGTGCATGACGTGGGTATAGATCCAGCGGATGCCGTCGGCGCTGAGCAGACTTTCGACCGTGATGATCGATCCGTCGCCGGGATGGACGGCCTGGACGGATGCCGCCTTGCACAGCCAGGAGATAATCGCGACCGCAATGGCCAGCATCGCGAAGAGCGTGGCCGGGTGTGGCAGCTTGTTGCCGACGAGTTCGATGCCGTCGAGACCCTTCTTAAACCATCGTCCGCCTAGCCGTGCCAAGAGCGTGTTCCTCCAATTGTCACGTCGTTCTGGGAGCGGCTGAACTGAGATTCACGGGGCACAACCGCCCTGCCGCAAAATTCTACTTGTTGTCTTCGATTGAGTACAGATGCGTCTTCGTCCGCAGCAACAGGGCGCCGTCCGACGGGGACAGTGAAGCCACTCATCCTGCATCCAAACGCCGGTCGGGAAGTGCAGCGCTGAGCGGATAGCCCCGGCGCTTTTCCGCAATTGGCGTCGTCATCTCTTGCGCGTTGTCGGAAAACGCGTCGGGGTGGCCACAGGAGGAGACCGAGCGAGTGCCTCTTGTGGCGTTGCCGTAGGGCTTCAAGGCTGCCGAAGTTGACCATTCCTGCAAAGTTGCCGTGGTTCGACCGCCCCGCCACTACGTCGAGCCGCGATCGCCGTCCGTAAGCTCTTTTGGCAAAACGACTTACGTCGAGCAGGCCAGAGTGGGCCATAATCCCCCCACACGTGCCGTCGTTCAACAAACGGCAATCCGTTGCTGTAAGTCGTTATCTCTCAACAGGTTGCGACGACTCGCCTGGCGCGATTGCCGGTCAACTTCTCGCCAACGGACTTACGTCGATCCGGCCGGCGTTTCGCAGCGATGGAACCTTCATGTCAACCGGGAGTTACGACATCGTCGTGTCCCGGCGAATCGTCGTAACTCGATCTGCTTTGGGGTTGACGAGAGCAGAAAGTCCGGTAATTGCGCTCGGAAGCACTCTACGAGACTCCGGCCCCCCGGCGGTCTAGCCCGCCTCTAATCCGTCTGGATTGACACTATCTGGCATCCCACTTCCGTTTCAATTCTCGAAATTGCTTCTCTGAAAGCAGGTCGCTGTCGGCCTCGGCGATCTTCTCAAGCACATCCCCAGTGTCGTACGGCCAACTCGCGACTTGGTCGGGCAAGATAGTGTGCAACATTGCCAAGAAGCGTACTGGGTGCTGGTCGATGACACCGCGGACTTCATCCCGGAAATGCAAGGCCGGCCAACGCCCCTGATTGACCTTTGTCAGAAGCGGCAAGACGACATCGGCCAACTCGGGAAGACACTTGCCGCTCGACAGAAGCACCTTAACAAGACAGAGCGACATCGCCGAATTCTTCGCAACTTTCTGGCGGGGCCAGACATCTCGGAAGAACTCCAGAACTTGAGTCGAAAACTGTTTGCGACTGCTCTCCTCCCTGTCGGTGAGCCCCCGTTCAATCCGCCACAGGATGTGGGATCGGAGATCGCCGCCTCCGTGCAAGAGCACGTCACGAAACTCGGCGTTGGAAACGTGGCGTTCTTCATTCTCCATGCGAGGTGCAATCCACCCCCACAGCACAAGAGAGGCCAGGCCTTGAACGTGCCTTTCGCGTAACGAGGTTCTCTCCTTCGCGAGCGAGAACAGGTCGGGCTGCAATCGGAAGTAGAACTCCTTGCTGGTAATCCGTGGGTTCCAGAAGAAGCCGGCCCACAACGCTGCTCGATCTTCCACGTCTTCAGCATCAAGAACCGACAATAGATGATGCTCCGTCCAATTTGGAGCGAGGCGGTGCAACCAGCCAAGGTCGTGCGAAATGATCGCGATGGCATGTCGGCGAGGATCACCGTCTAGCGCCAAGATCCGTGCCAGTCGCTGGAGCCAATTCGCTGAGGGTCCGCCGTCGTGACTGGCCGCTACTCGTGAATCCTCGAGTATCGCCCGCGCAATATCGCCGACCGGGGAGTTAAGGCCTTCCGTCGCCCAGTCGCGGCCCCTGGTCGTGCCGATTATGGGGGAGCGGCTATCGGTCGGCCTGTGAGTTACAGCGTCGATGAGCCTTAAGATTGCCTTGTCGAGTGATTTCGGGCGCTCTTTCGACAGGGATTTGCTGACTTTCTGAACCCACGACGTCGATGCGTAGAGGAATCTGGTTAACGCCTCATCCGGTATGCGGCAAAGGCGTTCAGCAATTGTCGCCGAGAATCTTGGCCCATCCTGTTCCCGACCGGAAGACCGCAGGAACGTCTCCCACGCCCATTTCGGATAGTCGTTCCGTCGCGCTGCGCGGGCGAGTGCAAGGTAGGCTCGAGCAGGGCGTTCAGCGCACAGACCGGAGAACGGGTCGCGCTCTTCGAAGGTGTTACCCTCGACCGGGCCAGATAGACTGCGGGCCGTCGACAGAAGTGACTCAATCGGTTCCCGGAGCAGCGTGGCATGCTCCGTGTCGGTTGTGATACAGCCGCTTCGTATCCCCAGAGAGTCTGCAGCGAGTTCCGCACTCGCGGGCGTCCAATTGGGGACCCTCTTTCGTCGTTTGGCTATTTCCGCTTCCACGTCGAAGGAGAAGTCGCACTTGTGGTTCCTGAGCCATTGTACTCGATCGAGGACCGCCAGGGTTCTGTGCTTCTGGTAAGTATGCTCATCTTCACCATCCCATTTGGCCGGCCCTCCCAGGAGGCGATCCTCGATCCTCTTACGCGACTTCTCGTTCAGACTGTTCCAACGCCTGGCCAGCACGAACAGCAGGTCACGCTGGTGGTCACGGGCCCAAAAAGCCCTGTCACTCAAGCCCATCACAATCTGGCAGAACGCATGTGGCGTTTTCAATTCAGGCTTGCCGCCCGCCCACATCCGAAGCCTACTGAAGGCGGTATCATCATTGTAGTGTTTCAACTCAAATGGCACAAAGTGGAGGGTAGGTGACGATCTCCT
>CAYYNP010000387.1:0-7985 GCA_964472545.1 uncultured Planctomycetaceae bacterium
GGTCGTACTCGTCTGGCGAATCAACCGCTTCGGCCGCTGGAACCTACTTCGCGGTGGCCGGCAGGCCGAAATCCTCCGCCACGCCGGCGTCAAGCTGCACAGCGTAACTGACGGCCTAATCGACCTAGACGACTTCGGCGACCGAATCAAGTGGGCATTGGCCGGCGAGATGGGAGAGCAGGACTTGCGGAACCACTCGCAAGACTCGCTTCGCGGCCGCATCTCCCGGGCCAAGGCGGGGACGCTATCTCGGCAGCCGAGGTATGGCTACGATCGAATGATCTACGACGAGAAAGGCAAGCCTGTCCGCCGGATACCGTACGGCGAGACGTTCTCGAAGCCGAGGGCGTGGACCTCGCAACTGGTAATCTCAGAGATCACGGAGCACGTCGATGCCGTCCGCGACGTTTTCAGTCGCTACGTCACCACCGACGACTCCCCTGGCACGATCGCCGAAGACCTGAATCGACGGGGCATCCCCGGGCCACGCGGTGGCCGATGGACGGTGAATACAGTCCGGCGGATGCTGAGTGATCGCGTCTACGTTGGCGATCTGGTGTGGGGCGGCCAGATCAGCGGCAAGTTCTACCGCCTCGGCGACAATGGAGAGATCACGGAGACCGAGCACGGGGCGACGAAGTACACGACCCGCCCTGCCCCGATCATCGTCGAAAACGTACACGAGCCGATTATCGACCGCGAGACGTTTGCCCGGGTCCAAGAGAAGATGGCCAAGTTTAGGCTGGGCCCTCGGGCCAAGGGCGGGGCTCCGGCGTCGCATCCGCTGTCCGGGCTGTTGCGGTGTGGTCGTTGCGGTAGGCCGATGCACGTGAACACCTCCAAGGGCGGCCGCGGCCCCAAACGATACTACGCCTGCCCCGGGCGCCGGCAGCCCTGCGGCAGCCGCAAGTCGATCCGGGCGGACGGGGCCGAGGATGCTGTCGTCCGTGCGGTCATCGGCGAATTGTCCGCCATCGAAGGCCAGGTACGCGACGAGCTAACCCGCCAGGTAAAACGGCAGCCCAAACGGCAGGCGGACGACGCGGCACGCCTAGAAAGGGCCGTTGCCTCCCTGGACCGCAAGATCGATCGAGCCGTCGGAAACCTGGCCTTGGCCGACCCCAGCAATATCCCCCAAGTGGAATCCCTCATCGCCGGCTGGCGAGCACAGCGGCAGGAAGTCCAGGCCGAACGCGACGCGGTGCAATCGCAAGCGCGGGACGCAGACGCCGCCGAGCGGGCCGAGAAGGCCATCAGTCGCCTGCACGACGTCGAGGCGTGGCTTTCGCAGGGCGACCCGGTGAAGCGACGCCAAGCCCTACACAGCGTGATCGATCACATTACCGTCGTCTGGCATGGCGAAGACCGCCGCGACCGCCGAGACTGGCCCCGCAGCGTCGAACGTGCGATCATCCACTTTGTGCCACCACAGGGTATCGCGTCAAAGGACGATTCTTGTGGGGCAACCTGCCATACTTCTCGTTAAACGGAAACCAGCCGAACCGCTCCGACAGCCACAGAATCCCCTGAACGCCCAGCAGCCCGATCAGGAATCGATCCGGCGTGAGCCGATACCAGCGGCGTTTGGTGGGCGGTGGCGGGGTTTCGTTCATGGGGAAGAGACTACAATTCGTCGATCTGGCCCCTTGTCAACTCGTCGTACGCTCCATGCACTAATTGGAAACGGTCGCTGGGTGCTTCTCCAATCGCCTTCGAGCACCATCCGAACAATGCTCGCAGTGCTGCGCACGTCTCAGGGCGCGAGAGCACGTGAGGAAGATCTAGCCTACCAAGGATTGCTTTTCCATGTTCGACTTCGTCAAAACCACGGTAGCGCTTCTTCAACTCGTTTTTGGGATGACGAATCGTCTCCACATCGCCTTCGTGATCCTCTAGGTCCGTCCCCAGCACTTCGTTGATCGCATTCGCGTCCGCGAAGTAGTACGCCTCGAGCATGTTGACGAAGAAGTGTACTGAGGCTCGACGCATCTGCGGCTCCGTCAGGATCGTGTCGAGGGCGTCTCGATATCGCCGATAGACTTCTGCTGCCTGTGGGGCTCGATCCGCTTCGAGGTCATCCGCGAGGAGTACGAACGTCGCGTCTTTAGCGAGGTATCTTCGTGCCGGAAGACCAATCTCGCTCTCGTCCTTGTCCGGGATCGTCTTTCCGGCGCCGACCATCTTGAGTTGCCGTTTCGTGGCAGTGATCGGTGAGCGCTGGGGGATCCAGCGAATCACCTCGAAGCGGCAGTGGCCGGTTTCCTCAAGCGAGCGAAAGAGGCGTGGAAGGAACTGCTCTTCTCCTCGCCCTGTCACGATCAATCCGAACGTGAAGAACTTCCACGGACCATCTTCGGCGGAGGCCATCGCTAATCTACCCCTTGCTCACGCGACGACTTGGACTGGGCAGCGACCATCTCCGCCATATAGAGCGCTCCGGCATCGTACTGCTGCAAGAGATCCGCGATCTCTCCGATCTGGCTGAGCCGTCTTGGGCGAGAGCGCCCCTCTTCGATCTCCATGGCCAAAATGTCCTCGGGATCGAACTGGCCGACGAGCACGGGTGAATGCGTTGCCACGAACACCTGCTTGTTCCATTCCTGTGCCGCGAGCTTGATCGCTCTTGCCAAAACGGCTAGCGCCCAAGGGTGCAGCGAGATCTCCGGTTCGTCGAACAAGACTACTGCATCCCGCTTCCCTTCCGCGAAGAGGGCCGTCAGCAAGAGGAGCATCTGTAGGTGTCCGTCCGAGACGCCGGACGCGTGTATAGGCTTACGGCGACCGTGCTCCAGAATGCTTGCATATACGGAAGTCGGGCCAGTCTGGTCCAATACGAGTGCATCGAAAGACGGGAAGCTCTCGCGCATGAACGACATAATCGTGTCGAATCGGCCATCAATGCTGCGTTTGTCATGAAGATTGCGCAGCACTGACCAAGCATTCTTTCCGCCTGGCCGAAGCCAAGTCTCGTGACTGCTGTCGGAGCCCCGTCGCTTCAAACGTCCAAGAAAGAACGAGCGCGTGTAATAGAAACGAACAAAGTGCAGGAGATGATCGAACGAGGTGGCTTCAACGTTCTTCGCGTCATAGTCGAGGTAACGAGCCAGACTGAGTTTCTCCGGCTCACGAAGCGTGAAGGTCGCTCCTTGGTCCGTGGTGGCATCGAAAAGGCTCGCCTTGTCACTTCCCGCGACCCTTTCGATCAGTGCCCTGCCACGAGATTTGGAGAGAAGCCGTTCTCCCACAAAAGGCTCGATTCGCCCGGCCGAAAGCCCAAGAGAGAGGGCATACTCTACCTTGTCGTCGGCTAGACTCAACAGAATCCGAGCGTCGTCTTCCGCGCCATCCCACAGGACTCCGATACCGTGGCTTCGTTCGGATGAGGCGAGTTCTACGCCACGGATTGCACAATCCCGGAAGAACCGGATCGTATCGAGCAATGTCGACTTGCCCGAGCCGTTCGGCCCAAACAGCACGTTGATCGGTCTCAACTCGATGGAAACGTCCGCCAACAATCGGTAGTTTTCCACCTTCAGGTGGGTTATTCCGTTCATCGTCAACTCCCGATGTCTCCGGTGCCCGCTGTCGTGCGTTGCCGGGACGCCCGATCGACCTTGACCGAAACGTGCGGCATCTGCCGGTTTCCCGATCCAGGAAATCGTGCTCTTTAGAGACCGCGGCCGTGCAACGTGGTGCAAGCTTAGGAGATACCCTCGTCGGCATCAAGGCCTGTCCGTCAACAGCTTTTCGCCCGGCGCCGGTCTTCGGGTGGCCCGGCCGATTGCCCCGAGAGAGACTCGGCCATTCGCTTCGGCTCATTTCGAGGATCGTCCGGGGGCGGGACGCACAAGATGACCCCCGCGCCGCTTGGCCGTCGTGTTGGCCACGTGCATCGCAACGGAGCAGGGCAGGCCGTTGCGGGCGGAAGAACACGGTCAAGCGATGCCCGCAGTTTGTTGACCAAGGCCCGTTTCCCAGCGCAATTACACGACTTTTTCGGAAAGTCAACCCGTTTTCGATCTGGCTTACGACAAGCCGTGCGCGGCAGCAGCGTCGCAACCGGTTGGCTGTACGGAGGTTCTGTCGCGTGTCGCCTCCGTGGTGTCGACGTAAGTCCATCGCCGATTTGTTGACCGGTGAGGGAGCCGAGGGCGTCGCCACAACGTGTTGAGGACAAAGGACTTGCGACTTCCGTCCACGAATTGTTGGACGTCGCGCACAATCGCGGCACGGCTTGGCTGCGGCTATCCTCGACGCAACTCCTTGTGCCATAACCACTTGGGGGCAACCGGATCGACCGATCGATCTCGCCCGAGGGGCCGATCGCCGGCAAGTTCTCGCACCGTACGCGTGCAAGGCGCCGGCCCGTTTCATGCGCCACGCGATCACACCTCCCCCGGCTCCGGATGCACCCACGGCTTGCGATACGGGCGGCGCATCAGGCGGTTGGCCTCGTCGTCGCCGACGATGCGGCCGGCGTCGGGGTCCCAGGTGAGCGTGCGGCCGAGGTCCATCGCCATGTTGGCGAGGATGCAACTCGTGCTGGAGATGAAGCCTTGCTCGATGTCGGCCACCGGGCGGCCGCGGCTGGCGATGTTTGCCAGAAAATCGCGCATGTGTTGCCGTAGCGCCGGAGCGACGTGCTTCTCCAGGCGCTTTTCGGTCTTGTCCTCGGGGTATTCTTCCAACTCGTACTTCACGTCCACGTGCATCTGCTCGCCGCCGCCGCGGGGGATGAAGTCGTAGCCCATCACGCTGACCTTGAGCGTGCCCTTCTCGCCGTAGAAGGTGACGGCCCAGGGATATTTTGGGTCGGGCGAATCGCCCCAGGTGCGGTGCTGCCAGACGACGGTCAGATCGTCGTAGTCGAAGGTGGCGGTCTGCGTATCGGAGATGTTGGCCTTGCTCTCCGGGTCGATGAAGATGCCGCCGGAGGAGCCGACCCGTTTGGGCCAGCCCAGCTCGAGCATGAAACGAGCCGTGTCGAACATGTGGATGCACATGTCGCCGATGATCCCGTTGCTGTATTCGGTGAACGAACGCCAGCGGCCCGGATGGGCCAGCGAGTTATACGGCCGCATCGGGGCCGGACCGGTCCACATACCCCAGTCGAGATGTTCCGGCGGATCGGTGTCCGGCGGGTTGCCCTTGGCGCGCATGTGATAGTAGCAGCAACACTCGACCAGCCCGATCTTGCCCAGCTTGTCCTCGCGGATGAAACGGTCCCGGGCTTCCACGATGTGCGGCGTGCTGCGGCGTTGTGTGCCGACTTGGACCACCCGGTTGTATTTCCGCGCGGCGGCCAGCATCGCCTGGCCCTCGACGATATCGACGCTGATCGGTTTCTGCACGTAGACGTCGAGGCCGGCCTGACAGGCGGCGATCATCGGCAGGCAGTGCCAATGGTCGGGCGTGGCGATCAGCACGACGTCCAGATCGCTCTGGTCGAGCAGCTTGCGATAGTCGCCGTAGAGTCGCGGTTTCTTCTTTGATACCTGACGCTCGGCGACCAGTTCGGCAGCCTCGGTGAGCATCCGTCGGTCGACGTCGCAGAGCGCGACGACGTCGACCGGGGAGACCTGGATCAAACGAAACAGGTCGCACTTGCCGTACCAGCCGGTGCCGATCAGGCCCACGCGTTTCGGTTTCTCCGCGGCGATTTCGGCCGCTTGGGCACCAACGGCCGAAAGGCCCAATCCGGCGGCCCCGGTGTATAGGAAGCTACGGCGATCCATAGGGTTTCTCCGATCGAGGGCGTTGAAGCGAGAGTCACATACACAAGAGCCTACGCCCGGCCGCGCGAGGTTTCAAGGGCTGCCCCGGGCACGTTGCGAGATTCACGCGAGTATCGGGGCGAACCACTGCGTTTCACGTCGGTGTGCCACTGCTTCGCAGAAGCAGTGCAGCGATATGTCGTCAGACTCGGCACTGCTTGTGCCAAGCAGTGGCACACGGTAGATGTTCGTTCCTGAGTCGCGACAGATCCAGGCCGGCCGCGACGGCAACGTACATCACCGGGCATACCACGCGACCAGCCGCGTCAACTCGCCCAGCCGCGCGGCCGTGCGGACGCGGACCCGATGGCGGTGGCCCAACAGCGGCCCGTAGCCTTGGCCCCGGTCGATGGCGCCGACGGCGTCGATCACGTCGTCGCTGCTCGGCTCACGATTGCCACACCCCAACCGCAGCAGCCACATGCCGGCCGCGTAAGCCATGGCCAGCGCAGCGAAGCTCTCGGTGATCGTCCACCGGCGGCGCCCCAACACGGCGTAGTGCTTCGAGGCGGCGGCGATCTCGAAGTATTTTGCCAGCGGCCTGAGCACGTCGCCGGAAAGGTGCCCCAACGGGCGTTCGAGCGCCTCGAAGGTCGTTTCCGGGAAGTCGGGGTGGATCTGCGGCACGCGGCCCTTGCCCCGCACGAAGGCGAGCGTCGAGCGGATCAGCCGCAACCGCTCGCGCCACGATCTTTCCGGTTGGACCTTCGGGTGCATGCGTGCGTACTCGAAGGCGGCCTGGCGGAACAGCCCGGCCACCGCACGCCGCGGCGGCCGCCGCTGGCGGAATACCTCCTTGGCGTCTTCCACGGCGGAGGTTTCCAGCATCTCCAGCAGCGGCCCCAGCCGCTCGGCATCCACGCGATGCAGCTTGCACATATCCAACAGCCGGCAAAATTGCACGGCATGGACCAGCCGCCGCACCACGGGATACGCTTCGTCGAGCATCAGCCGCTCGATCGCTTCGAGTACGCGAAAGGTGTCTTGCCAGGTGCGGCGATGGCGGCCGGTCGCCGGCGGCGGATCGATCGACTCCAGCGGCTTGCGGCGCAGCTCGGCCAGCTCCCGGGCGGTCGCAATGTACTCGTCGAGCTCACGGCCCACGTCGGCGGCCGCCGCAGGGCAATAGCGGCGCAGTGTCAGATACGCAAACGACTCCAAGGGCACCAGTTGAAACGGAAACGTTCGGCAGATCAGCGGCTTTTCCGGCTCGCTGAAATCCTGATGGATCCGACAGCGGCCCTCCGGCGTGAGAAAGACGCAATTGCCGTCGCCGCGATGCACCAGCCGCCGGCGACGCCAGAGGAATCCGTAACGCTCGATGATCTTCACGCCACGGAAGTCGGGATGCTCGGCCCAGCCCTGTTCGTTCAGTCGCGCAAGCTCCTCTTTGTTCAACGGGATGATCGTCCCCCGACAGCAGAGGCCGCAGGCAGTGCAGTCCCAGCGCTGTTCGACGGGCAACGTTCGGATGGGTAACGTCATGGAGAATCAGTCGGGCTCGGGCGGGTCGGCCGGTGCCGACGTGTCGATCGGCGGCTTCCGCACCTTAATCATATAGATCAGGGCGAGAAAATCGTAGACCGCGTGGGCGGTGATCGGAACCAAGAGGTTTTCGGTGATCATCCAGACCCAGCCGAGATAGAGGCCGAGGGCCCCGGCCAGCAGGGCGTAGGTTCTGGTGATGCAGTGCAACAACGCAAAAAGGGCCGCGGCGACCCCCAGGGCGATCCAGCAGCCGAATTTGCCGCCAATCCAGCCGTCCAGGCCGCTTTGGACGATGCCTCGAAAGAGCGTTTCCTCGCCGAGCCCGGCCAGCAAGGCGATCACGGCCATTTCTATCGGCCTCAGGTCGCGGAACAAGGGCACCAGCAACTCGTCGACCACGCGTGCCAGTTCCGCAAAGGGCCTCAGCGGACACTTCACGCAGAGCGCCAGCAGCATAAGCGGCGGCAGCGTGGCGACCAGCCCCCAGCCGACACCTATGGCCGCGTTGGCCGCCGTACGTGGAAACGACGCCAACGGCTCGAGCCCCAGCAGCCTGCCCAGCCCCACCGCCGCCACGCCGAGCCCCCCCTCGAAGATCGCGGCAAGCAGAGCGAAGTTGGGCGGCGGTTTGAGGTCGTTGTCCATGGTGTACGGCGGAGGTGGCTGAGCGGAGCGGACGAGTGTCTGCAAAGTAGCCATCTCGCTCCGCGAGATGTCGTTACG
>CAYYNP010000388.1:0-7955 GCA_964472545.1 uncultured Planctomycetaceae bacterium
GGCTGCGACGTCGATAAGCCGCGGAATCTGGCGAAGAGCGTGACGGTGGAGTGAGGCGGTTGAGGTGGCGGGGTTGTCTCAGGGTACGTCGCTTTCTATCATAACGGTAAGTGGATAAGCCCCCCGGGAGTTCGGTCATGGACCCTTCTTCACACATCGTGCGAGACCCGGGCGTTGCCGGCGGCGCGCCCGTCTTCACGGGCACTCGCGTGCCATTGAGGACTGTTCTGGCGAGCCTGGCGGACGGAGACGATGAGCAGCAGATCCTCGGTGCATTCCCGACGCTCACGCCCCAGCACGTTCGAGCCGCCGTCGCCTTCGCCGCCGCAGCAGCGGTCGACGACATGCCCTATTGCGGGACTCCCGAGGTCTGATGCGATTCAAACTCGACGAGAATCTCCCGGCGGCTTTGGTCGACGTGCTGGCCGAATTCGGGCACGAAGCCGACACGGTTCCTGATGAGGGGCTCACCGGACACTCCGACGAGAACATCTGGCGGGCCGTGTTGCGAACGGGCCGGTTCCTGCTGACGCAAGACCTCGACTTCTCCGACGTGCGGAGATTCGTTCCCGGCACGCATCCCGGCTTGTTGTTGCTGCGTTTGAACCACCCTAGCCGAACGGCCCTGGTGCGCAGGATGCACGAGATACTCGATACCGAAGACGTCGAAGCGTGGAAGGCCTGTCTCGTTGTGGCCACGGAGCGCAAGATACGCATCCGTCGTCCGTAGGATTGAGCCGCACCGTGCAAGAGCCTACGCCGAGAGCTTCTCACAAATCGCCGTCGCCATCTCCCGCGTGCCCACGGCCGTGGGGTCGTCGCGGTCGGGCTTCATGTCGTAGGTGACGTCTTTGCCTTCGGCGATCACGGCCGCCACGGCCTGTTCGAGCCGCTCGGCCGCGTCGCGCTCTTTGAGGTAACGCAGCATCAACATGCCGGAGAGGATCAGCGCGGTCGGGTTGACCTTGTTCTGGCCCTTGTACTTCGGCGCGCTGCCGTGGGTGGCCTCGAAGACGGCGCCCTCGGGGCCCACGTTCAAGCCCGGGGCCACGCCCAGGCCGCCCACCACGCCGGCCGCCAGGTCGCTGACGATGTCGCCGTAAAGATTCGGCAGCACCAGCACGTCGTACAGCTCCGGCTTCTGCACCAACTGCATACACATATTGTCGACGATGCGATCCTCGAACTCGATCCCGTCGGCAGCAAACTCCTCGGCCACCTCTCGGGCGGTCGCCAAAAACAGCCCGTCGGTGTATTTCATGATGTTGGCCTTGTGCACCGCGGTGACCTTCTTGCGGCCGTTGTCGCGTGCATACTCGAAGGCACAACGGACGATCTGCTTCGTGCCGGAGACGCTGATCGGTTTGATCGACACACCGGTCTCGTCGGCGCCGGAGCGAATCTGCTTCTCGGTGGCCACCCGGTTGATGTGCCCGACCAGATCGGCCGTGGCCGGCTGGCCCGCCTGGAACTCGATGCCCGCGTAGAGGTCTTCGGTATTCTCACGGACGATCACCACATCGACGTTGCGATCGCTGAAGAAAGAGCGGACGCCGGGGTAGTATTTACAAGGCCGGATGCAGGCGAACAGGCCGAGTTCCTGGCGAAGGTGGACGTTGATGCTGCGGAAGCCCTTGCCCACCGGAGTGGTGATGGGGGCCTTCAGGGCGCAGCGGGTGCGGTCGATGCTCTTCATCACCGCGTCGGGTAGCGGTGTACCGGTCCGCTCCATCACGTCGACGCCGGCCTCTTGCTCGTCCCAGTTGATCTCCACGCCGGTCGCATCCACACACCGCCGGGCGGCGTCGGCCAATTCCGGTCCCACGCCGTCGCCGGTGATCAACGTTACTTCGTGAGCCATGATTCACCCTGATTCGCTGTTTGCCGAGGCTGAAAACCCCTAATCATAGGGATTCCCCGCGCGGGGTCAACCGGGGGCACTTCAACTGTCGACGAGCCGCTGGCGTTTAGCCGCCGCCGGCACGGCGGTGTGATCGAAGTGCAGATCGAATCACGGGATTACACCGCCGTACCGGCGGCGGCTAAACGCTTTGCATTCTCGCTTACCAAGCAAAACGGCCCGCCCCCAATCGTGGAGGCGGGCCGAGCGGGTCTCCGGAACGTCCGGTGTGTTGTGTATTGGCTCAGTCTCGCGGGCGGGCCGCCCGCCATACGCCGTAGACGGGCTTAGGCTTCTCTTCCGGAACGACTCCGGCGTACGACGCCTGGTGGATCGGACGGGCCGTGATGCGGTCCTGCGGGCCGACCACCGGCGGCATCAGCGACGGGCCGATGGTCGTGCTGCCGGCCGGTGTATTGATGGGTTTGGGAGTCGGATCAATCCGCGGCTCCGGGCCCGGCGTGCCATTCTCAAAGGTGCTCGGCGGCGGTGTGGCCGGGCTCGGCGTTGCGCCGCCGTTGGAAGGCCCCGTGACCGTCACGCCCCCGCCACAGGAACTGCAGCCGGAGGCCGACGTCGCGATGCCGTATCCGCCCGACGTCCCGCATCGGGCACAAGGGTCACACGCACGGTAACTGACCAACCGATACGTGGTGTACGGCACCAGCGCCGCTTTGCGGCAATACGTGGTCACGGGCCGATAGGTCGTCACCGGCACCGTTTGGTAGACGGTCCGATAGCACGTCTGCGGCACGTAGCGACAGGTCTGCGGTGCGTAATTGGCCTGAGCGAAAGTCGCCGGGGCATCCGGCGCCAGCCCGCAGCAGCTAAACAGTCGGCTGAAGAACCCCTGGGCACGGACGTCGGCAGGCGAACCGAGCACGGCCCCCAGCGTAAGCGTAGCCATTACGGTCCCAAGTCGATGACGTAACATTTCCATCCTCCACGTCAAAAGGATTGCGTCGACAAATCGGCTCCGTTCATCAGACCGCCTTGCTCCGGCGGCGTCAATCGCCGGACACGGTCCGCGTGCCATTTGGTCTAGAATCCCCTTCGTAGGGTTTCTACGCATTGCGCCCGCCGTTCGGTTCACAACGATTGTGAGGCCGCCCGGCCACGGCGCCTAAAGGCACCTCTGGCAATCATAGGTCACGCCTGGGGAAGAAGACAGTCGTTTCGGGCAATAGCGGAGGGTGGCTGGGGCAAAGCGCAGCGGTGCCCCAGGTTGCCGGCCAATCCACGGCGCGTTGACTACTGGGGCACCGCTGCGCTTTGCCCCAGCCACCCTCGAAGCAAGCTGCAACGCGGTTTCACAGCAGGCCGAAGCACCGATACAGAATCCGCGGCAGGTGAAAGAAGCCCTTCCAGCCGTTGGCCTTGGCCGTCCACACCCGGGAGCCGTCGCGGTTGAGGTAGCCAAACCACTCGCCGTACTCGGGATCGGGGAAGTGGGCGAACGTGTAGTCGTGGACCTTCTCGTACCAGACGGCCAGATCGTCGCGGCCGGTCAGGTCCCAGGCCAACAACAGGGCGTAGAGCGTCTCGCCGTGGGGCCACCAGAGCTTCAGGTCGGCCTCGAGCGAATGCGGCGGCGTCCAATCGAGGTTGGTGATGTAGCGCAGCCCGCCGAACTCCGTGTCCCAGCCGTGATCGAGCGAGGCCAGCGTGACGTCGATCGCCGTTTGTAGCAACTCCGCGTCGCCCCGTGCCTGGGCGATCTCCATCAGCATCCACGCGCTTTCGATGGCGTGGCCCGGGTGAAACATGCGGCCCTCGGGCAAGTCCATCATCGGCGAGCCGTCCGGGGCCACGTTTTCCAGCAGCGCGCCCAACTCCGGCTTCCAGTGACGCCCGACGATCGATTCGGCCGAAAGCGTCAGATCGTCCTCGAACCGCCGATCGGGGCGAATCTGGTTGTATACCCAGGCCACCGTGATGCGGCACATGTCGTGGGCGTGTAGATGGAACTCGGCGTGTACCGGGTAGCCCAACAGCGGCGTGTTCGACGGGCGGCCCAATCGCGGCACCAGCCGGTCGTACATTTCCATCGCCTTCTGCCAAACGCCCTCATCGCCGGCCGCCCGGCTGTATTCGGCCATGGCGATCGCGCCGAACACTTCCGTGTAGATGCTCAGCACCTCCGAGCGGCTTTCCCCCTGGCGAGAAAGCCGGAAGTGCATCTTGCCGTCGTCGGCGAAGGCGTGCTCGAGCATGAAATCCGCGCCCAGCTTGGCGGCGTCGAGCCAATCGGAGTCTTGCTCGTGTGTATTGAATAGGTGGCTGAGCATCCAGACCTGCCGGCCATTCATCCACATGTACTTGTCGTCGCCCCAGCGGCGGCCGTCGCGCTCGAGCAGGCTGTAGTAGCCGCCGAACTCGCCGTCGAGCGAATGTCGCATCCACCAAGGGACAACGTCGTCGAAGAGCGCCGCCCGATATTGCTCGCGTAACGCGTCGGCCCGTTCTCTGGGGATCTGCTTGCCGGGTAACGTCATCTGAGTTTCTCCCGTCTATTGATGCCAGCACCGTTCGATTTCTTCCAGGCTCTTGCCCTTCGTTTCGGGAACGAAGCGGAAGAAGAACAAGGTGGCCACCAGGCAGATGGCCCCGGAGGTGAAGAAGCCGGTGTGCATGCCGAACGTGGCCACGTACCACGGAAAGGCGGCCACACTGAAGGCGTAGGTCGACCAATTGGCGAGCGTGCAGATCGAGGCCGCCCGACCACGGACCCGATTGGGGAAGATCTCCGGCGTAAGCACCCAGATCACCGCGCAGATCGAGAACGCGATCGCCGCCATGTAGACGCAGATCATCACGCCGATCCAAATGCCGGTGGTTCGCGACTCGATCGTCACGGCGTCTTCTTCTCCCGAGGCCGAGTCGGCCGGATTCAACTCGGCACCTCCGAGGAGGAACAGTCCGCCAATGATCACCAACACCACGGTCACCACGGCCATCCCGCCAACCAGCAGCGGCCGGCGCCCCAGACGATCGATCAGCAGCAGCGCCGCAATCGTGAAGATCAGGTTGATAAACCCGAAGCCGACCTGCCCGAGCAACGTGGCCACTTCCTCGAAGCCGGCTGCCGCGAGGATCATCGGGCCGTAGCAGACCACGATATTCACGCCGGAGAGTTGACCGAAGACCGACAGCATCACGCCGACCAACAGCGCCATCCGCAAGCCCGGCCTGAACAACTCCTGCAGCGTTCCGGCGGCCTGCGACATGGCCTGGCGGATGTCCTCCATCTCGCGCCGGGCCGCCGCTGCGCCGTTGATGCGGGTGAGCAGGCCCAGAGCAGCGTCTTGGCGTCCGGCTTTGACCAGCCAGCGTGGGCTTTCTGGCACCAGAAACAGCAGCACGAAGAACATTGCAGCCGGCAGCATCTCGGCCCCGAACATCGCCCGCCACGGCTCGCCCACCAGCACCCGATGTAACGTCCCCTCGCCGCCGCAAGCCCCCGGGTTTGCCTGGGCGTGTGTCACGATCGCCAAGTTCGACGCATAGGCCGCCAGGATGCCCAGCACGATCGAAAGCTGATAGAACGCCACCAACCGCCCCCGCCATTTCGGCGGCGCCAACTCCGAGATGTACATCGGCCCCAGCACCGACGCCATGCCCACGCCCAGGCCTCCGATCATCCGGGCGGCGATCAGCAGCGAAAAGTCCGGCGGGATTGCGCTGAGCAATGCCGAGACGAAGAACAGGGCGGCCGCCACGATCAAATTCGGCTTGCGTCCAAAGCGGTCGCCCAGCCAGCCGGCCACCGCGGCGCCGAGAATGCAGCCGACCAACACCGCACTGGTGAACCACCCCTTGGCGACGTTGCTCAACTCGAACTGCGACGTCACCCGCTCGACCGTGCCGGAGATCACCGCCGTATCGAAGCCGAAGAGCAATCCGCCCAACGATGCGACCAGACAGATACGCGCCAGATAAGAGAGGCTGCCGTGTTGTTGCTGGGGATCGTTCAAGGGCAGCTTTCGCTAAGGTAGTTCGAAGGGGTGCCATGCCCACGCTTGCGTGGGCATGAGAATCGTCTCCTCGCAATTCCTCGGCATGCCCACGCAAGCGTGGGCATGGCACCGTGCTAGCGTGAATCGTCTTCGGGGGCGGCGTTGATCATGATCTCATCCACAAACAGCCACGCCTTGCGGCCGGCGGCGCGATGGCCGGCGGGAATCGTGGCCACGTTCTTTGCCGTCACGCGCACGAATCGGGCACGCGTGCTCAGCTTATCGAATCGCACGGTTTCCACCAGGGGGCCGGTTCGTGTTTCGTCCGCCGCAGCCTCGAGCGTCGCTGTGGCCCGAAATCTCTTGCCGTCGGCCGACACGTCGATCTTGACTTCCGGTGGCAGGTAGATGCCCAGGTCGATGTTGCGGAGAAAACGCACGGCAATCTCGCCTACCGGTTGTTCGTTGCCCAGATCGATCACCGCCTCGAGGTCGTCGCCGTGAAAGCCCAGCCACAAGCCCGAGACGTGATTCGTGTCGCTGATCTTCCCATCGACCAGTGATTTGGCCCCCAAACCCGGATAGCTGGGGCTGGGCATTGCGGCCAGTTCCACCGGCTTGCCGACGGCGGCGTGCTCGACCACTTCCGCCTTGGCGGCCGCCCGCTCTTCCGGCGAGACGAGCGCCTCGTCCGGGATCATCTGCCGCCGGAGCCGGTCGAAATGGCGCTCGATCTTGCTGTTCTCGGTCAGTTCCCAAAGCGAGGTGTCCATCTGCCGCATGGCCAGCACGGCGGCGATCCAGCCTTGGGTCCAGCCGCTCTCGATCGACCAGGCGCCCCAGCCGTGGTCGGCGTTGCAGCCCCAGTGCTCCCAGCGTCCGAAGTCAAACGCCCGAAACCAGCCGCCGTCGACCGCCGGTTGCGACGCACTGGCAACCTGGATCCGGCAGAGGAACTCGGCCAGCTTGTCTTCGGCGGCGATGATCTTCGGATCGCCCGTCGCAGCGGCCGCCTCGTGCAGCCCCAACAGCGCAAAGTTGGTCGTGTAGAGCAAATCGGAAACCGGGTCGCCGTTCTTGGCGATCAGCGAGGCCTCGTTCGTGCCATAAGCCGCGTTGCTCTGCGGCGGCGGATAGGCCCCACGCCCGGGCAGCCCGAGTTCTTCGCGGATCGCGCCGCTTTCGTCTTGCAACGCGATCAGGCCGTCTACCGCCGTTTGCAGCATGGCCCGGTTCTCTTTCGTGTCTTTCACCCGCACCAGCCACGCCAGCGGCAGCACGATTCTCGCCCGTTCTTGCGCCAGTCCGTTGGTCCACCGCCAGCCGTCGGTGTGCTCGGCCATGGTCATCTTCAGCGCCGTTTCGGCCCGATCGAGAAACAGCTCGTAGCCGGTCTGCCGGTAGGCCCAAAGGTAACACGCCCAGAGATAGCACTCGAAATGCGGGGCCAGGTTGACCGGCCGGCCGTGGAAGTAGCGCTCCCAGCCGCTGTTCAGCGCCCCGATGTCGATCCGGCTGCCGCGGAAGCCGAGTTGGCCGGTGGTGCGGAGGTTCGCCAGCAGGCACATCATCATCGCCTCGTCCCAGCGGCCGTCTTGCTGGATGCCGGCCGCCGCCAGCGTGCTGAGCATCACCCGGGCGTTGTCGTCGCCGTAGTTGGCCACGTACCAGGCCGGGTTGGTGATGCCCCAGGCGATCAGGCCGTAGTTGCCGTTGGTCGGGTCGCCGCGTTCCTTCTTTCGTGCCTCCGATTTGAAGTGGGCGTAGTCGAGCAAATTGGCGGCGATCGCGCGATGCGACTCGCTCTCGAGCAACTCGCCGCCGAGGGCCATCGCCATGGCCGTCTCGCAGATACAATCGACCCGCTGGACGGAACTGATCCGCTGCGAGCCGTCCTGGTGGATCACCGACAGCACGGCTTCCATGCTGCCGAGCGAGCCGTCACCCGAGACGGCGTTCTCCGGAAGCGACTCGACCCAGGCCTTGCCGGCGACCTGCTCGGCGAACGACGGGTCGACGATCATCTTCGACTTGCGATACCAGTCTAGTGCTCTGTCAATCTTAGATCTTTGGGTGCCATGCCCACGCTTGCGTGGGCA
>CAYYNP010000389.1:0-7897 GCA_964472545.1 uncultured Planctomycetaceae bacterium
CATCTGCTAGGAATCGCAGCAGTTCATCTCGCGCGTAGATGTACCGAGCGCCGATTCTCCTGGCGTGCACTTCGCCCCGTGGCCTGGCATCGCGCAAGACATGGGGTTTCACCCCCAAGGCGGCGGCCCCTTCCGGCTCCGTATATCCAAGGCGGCCGCTGAAGCGGGCGCGGTCGGCATCGAGTCGCTCAAGCGTGGCGGCCACAACACGCTCCACAAGCGAATCGAGTTCGTCAGCGTCGATGTGCAGGTTCACTGCGAGACCTCCGCTGAGTTGGCGGCAGGTGAATCGGCAGCAACTTCCGGGGAGTCAGGCAGCCAACCACGCGTCCTGAGGGCGTCAATGATTGCCGGAATGAGTTCCCGAGGAATTGCACGCTTTCCCGCAAAGCGCTCCGGCTCGGTGAGCGTGCCATCTTCGAATAGTCGACGAACTCGCCACGTACGGCTACCGACAATGTCCGCGATGCCGCGGGTGGTGTGGTGATGCAACATTGCCGTTTCTCAAAGGACGTTGTTCGTAACGTCCCTCAGTACACAGCAATAGCCACGAAGGATCGAGTTCAGAAGAGGTTTTCCACACCGTTTTCCACAGCGGAACAACGGTTTCGCCCCGTGATCCGCGGTCCGAAGAATACCCACGGATTCGGTACGGATTCAGAAGACGGGGGAGTATTCCACTGTCTTCCACAGTGCGATCGTTCACTTCCGTCGGTTGCGGTCCAGAATTGCCTGGCTGAGCGCCTGGACGAGATCCTCGTTTGTGAGTGTGAGCTTCCCTGCCGCCTCACGACGCTCGTTCTCGCGATCTATCTCCTTCCAGTAGTGTTGGCGGTATCTTGGTATGGCATCCGAGTACTCAGCGTCGGGATTCTCTTTCTGCACATCCCGGTATGCCCGGGCCGAAACCGGGTTTGGCCCAATTGCTATCCGCCAACCTACTCGACGCGGCGGGGCGACTTGCGCAGATTGGCGAACGCGGCTTCGATGCCCCGGACGATGCCACCGCCGCGCCTAGAGCCGGTCGCGCGGCGACACGATGAACGCGAACTGCCGTGGGCAGAGCCCGTGCGCTACTTTGCCGCGGCCTTGATCTTGTCCCACGCTTTGCAGGCGCGGTCGAGCTTGTCGGGGACGTCGCCGGTTTGCGTGTAACCCATCGTGCCCAGGGGGCCTTGGTAGCCGATCTCGGTCAGCACCCGGACCAGCGGCACCATGTCGAAGCTGCCTTCACCCAAGATCTTGTGGGTGGCCTTGTCCTTGTCCGTGCCCTGGATGACGACGATCATCAGGTAGGGTGTTGCATTGATCAGGTCGGCCCGGAGTTTGTCGGAGTCGCGATTGCCGACGGCCTGCCAGTGGTGCAGGTGGAACATCACGCCGACGTTGCGCCGATCGACGGCCTTGGCGATTCGCACGTTGTCGTCGATCGTTTCGATCCAGTTGCCGATGTGCATGTACGGCGCGACGCCGCCCAGGCCGTACTTCTTCGCATCGTCCGACATCTCGCGGAGGATCTTGACCGTCATCTCGACCGCCTGGGGTTCTTTGCGGTCCAGCTTCTTGCGACTGCCGACCGAAGGGATGAGAACCACCTTGGTGTCTTTCAACAGCGGCAGATTATCCTTGATTACCTGCGGGTACGTGCCGTCCTCGATATAGAACCGTGCATGAATCGCGGTCAATCGCATGTTGTGCTCTTTCAAAGCCGCCAGGTACGCCGGCAGCATCTTCCACCGCCCGGGATCGTCCTTGAGCGAGAGCATGGCGCCGCCATAGCCGCACTCGGCGAGGATATCGACTTGCGTGGCCGGTTCGCCCCACTTGTAGTTGTAGAACCAGTTGGTCATCGCGAAGTGGTGGTCCTGCCAGTGTAAGCCCTGCACGAGATCGACTTTCATCGGCTCCGCGGCCGGCAAAGCGGCGGGACTGGCCGCCCACGCACGAGCAATCAATGCAGGCCCGGCTAACGCCGCCGCGGCCGTCAGGATCAAATCTTCCAGGAAATGGCGTCGGTTGAACATGAGTCGGCTCCTTTCATCAGCCCCCGAACGGGAAACCCTTGGTCTGATAGATGACCTTGTTGCGCCGGATCGTGCCGTCGGCGCCGCGGGTGAGGATCGGCCCTTCCCGCCAGTTGTAGACCGTGCTGACGCGCATGATGGGCAGATCGAGCATCAGGTGGGCCATAAACAGCGGCACGCCGTTGTTGTGCTTGCCGAGCCAGGCGGTGCCGTAGAAGTTGGTCTTGTCGTTGAAGTTGTTCAGGAAGGTCATGAACGTCATCGCGGTATATCGGTCGATCTCTTCGCCGCGGTAGCCGGACAGATCGGGGTACTGCCTGAAGATGGCCGCCAGCGGGTGCATCTGATTGAACGCCGAGCAGCCGCTGCCCTCGAAGCCTGCCTTGTCGGTTGCGCCGCTGAGGTGAAAGTCGATGATCGCCTTGGGGGACGGGATCTCCCAATCGAACTGCGCATAGGTGCAGAGGATCTTCATGTTGCCGCCGGTACGGCTGACGAAGCCGGCGTCCTGCCCGCCCCAATAGCCTCTGTCTGGCTCGAACTGTCGGCCGACGAGCTCTTTGACGTAATGGTAGGCGTCGTCGAGCGGCTCCTGGCCGGCGGCGTGACGCTTGGCGATGTGCAGGTTCAGCGCATGGCCGATCCGACCGCACGCCGAGTACGGGTTGCGCTGCCAGGGCAGGCTGTTGAAGTATGCCAGGGTCGACTGCCGCGTGGTCAGGTCGGGCGCGACGCCGCCGGGGCTCAGCGAGCGGAGGAAACTGGCGCCGGTCCGAGGCTTCGCGTGCGGGGTCTTGTTCTCGAACACGCGGTTGCGGATCGTCCAGTCCGCCTCACGGTCGACGCCGACGGTCGCCAACTGCTCGACCCACCGCTGAAGGATCGCGTCCTCGGCCTGGCGCATGCCGGGCCGGTCCGCGTCGAGCCAGGGCGGGATAAACCCCAACGCCCGCAGCTCCCCGTAGTAGGCCAGCGAATAGGTCGGTGAAACCCGCGCCCCGTCGTCGACGTGATGCACTTTCCCGCCAGGGTGGTCGGCGAACAGCCACTCACCTTCCTTCACGCGCGTGGCCTCGAAGAAGCTCCACGAGCGTTTCAGCCGGGCGGCCATCTCGCTGAAGATATCCTCGCAACCGACCCGGCCGGTCAGCGGCGAAATGGGCGGGGCCGTCTTGGGAAGCGAAAACACCTGCCTGGCTTCCGGATCGAAGTAATACACCAACTTCCGCGGCCACTGGTCGGCCGGGATCACAATGTGCGCCCGCCCGGCATGGTCCAGCGTGTTGTCCTTCCAGACGACCTCGCAGGCCGGGTCCTTCTTCCACGACGAAGTGACCACCGCCGGGTAACGGTCGATCGAGTTGGTGTGGAACGTGCAGCCCTCGATCCGCAGGTCGACCAGCCGCGTCTTCTTCGACGTGCCGGTGACCCGGCAGATAATCCCGCCGTTGGTCTGGTGGCCCGCAAAGCGGTACGTCCCGCGGACGTCGCGGATTTCGAGGTTGCTCAAATAGACGTGCTCCACGTCGCCGGCGTCCTCGGCCGTCACGTAGACCGCCCGTCGGATGGCCCGGCCTGCATCATCCCAGCCGCCGCCGTCGGTGTTGGTGACCGTCAGGTTGTGGATTTCCCAGTGGTGCTGGTTGTGCAGGCGGATCGTGTTCTCGACCTTCCCTTGGCCGGCCACGGCCGGATCGGCCCCGTCGCCGTAGCGGTCGATCACGATCGGTTTGCCTTCGACGCCGGAACCTCTCGGGTGCAACGGCCCTGCGAACAGGCAGCCGGCCTTCAGCAGGATCTTATCGCCGGGCTGCAACTCGATACCGTCAAACTTCGCGAGCGACTTCCACGCGGATCGTGCCGAGGTTCCCTTGTGATCGTCGCTGCCATCGCCGGAGTCGACGTAGTAGGTCGTGTCGCCGGGGGACGGTACGAGCGGTTCCGCGGGCGTGCTGGGATGGGCGGGCGCGATCGGTTTGTCAGAACAGGAGCGGATCGTGAGGTAGTTCAAGCGACCGTGGCCGCCGATCTCGACCTTTAGCTTGCCGTCGGTCACCTTCATTCGATGCGATTCGACGGTGACGAACTTGCCGGCACCCGTTTCAGTCAGCGGGACAACTTCGACGCCGTTGAGTCGCACTGAGGCCGATCCCCCGTAGCGTGCATCCCCGCTGGCCAGCGAAACGAAGTACTCGCCGTTGGGCAGGTCCTGCATGAAGGTCAACGTCGGGCTTTGGTAGACGAGGCTGCCGAGTCGCGCATCGGACTCTCCGCCCCGCTGTCGCGAGCCGGTCGATTCGCCCTCGCCGCGGCAGACGAACCCGTACCCCGTTTCCCGGGTGTACGGTTGCTCGATTCCCAGCCGGATGCACCCGTCGGCCGCCCGGCTTCCCCGGGGCCCGAAATCGTAATTCAGCCCGTCGCCGACAGGTTCGACTGCCTTCGCCTGGCCAGTCGGAGTCGGTGCCCCCATGAGCCCCGCCGACAGAGAGACCAGCACCAAGAACAGTCCCGAGCGGGCACTGAGCAGGTCACGTTTCAGAGCTTGCACGCAAGTTCTCCCCATTGCACTTCAGTCTTCAGGTACCTTCCATGCTGAATGACTCTACTTCAGTCCGCGTACGCGACCGTCCCGGCCGGAGATAACCAGCAGGCCTGGCTCGGCGGCCAAGCCGTCCCAGACCGGCGGCGCATCCAACTCGATGACCGAAACCTCGCGGCCGTCCTCCGCGGCGCGGACCGTGAGGATTCCGCCTTCCCGCCCCTCGAATGCGTCGATATTACCCCCCGCCAAGGTCGGCATGCCGGCGAGGATTACCTTGTCGGCCGCCTTGAGCATCGCGCGCGGACGAAGCGGCACGGCATGCTCCCACTGCCAAACGGTCTTCGCGTTCGGGTCCTTCGGGTCACGGAAATCAACCGTCTTGCCGTCCGTCTTCGGGCGATTCGGTTCGGCGAAGAACGTGTAGCCGCCGCCCTTGCCGCCGCGACGGACTCCCCACACCGTATCGTCGTCAAAGGACAACATAACGCCGTATGGGTTGCTCAGCTTCGAGCCCCACGACCCGCTACGTGAATTCGCAATCCATGAATAGGCGACCCCCAGCCGGGTGAAATTGCCGTAGCCGAGCACCCAGTGCGAGCGGTGATTCTCGGCGTCGTCGAGTAGGGTGGACGTGGAGAAGAGATGCCAGGCGCGCGTCTCTTGGCGATGGAGTCGGCCGTCGAATTGCTCGTGGCGCAGAAAGACCGAATTCCCATCGCCGGAGAGGATTCCGCCGACGTTGCCGGCCATCGAGAAGGCGTCCGAGAGGTCCGGGTCGAGGAACGTCTTCTCATCGGTCGCGTTTTGCACCCAGTTGCGACGCATCTGGGGGTCTTGGCCGGTGGTTTTCGTTTCGGCCGTCACGACCGCGTTGTCGCGTCGATTGATCGAGTGCGACTTGACCTCGCCCGTCATCGGATCGAGGCCCCAGAGAGCGATCCCGCCGTCGATATAGGTCGATCGGCCCGCCGCGACGTAGGCCGTGTCGTTCTGGACGAGCACCGTTCCACTCACGGGCCAAACCGATTCGACCTGATCGCGGACGACCGTGTATCGCTCTTGCGGTGCGGCGAGAAACCGCCACGCAAGGCGGCCGGTCTTGCCGTCTACGGCGTAGACGAATCCGTCGCAGGAACCGAACAGGACCAGGCCCTCGTGCCAGGTCGGAGGCGAATCAATACGCCCCGTGGCGTTGTATCGCCAGAGGACTTTTCCATCTGCCGCGTCCAGGGCGATCACCTCTTGCCCGTCGGTCCTCGCCACCAGCGCCATGCCGTCAGCGAGGATCGGCGCGGTCAGCGGGCCGCCGAGATCGGTCTCCCAGGTTTCGGAAAGCTCGCCGGGCAACACCGCTGCGGTCGAACCGCCACGCGCGCCGTTACCGCGAAGCGTCGGCCAAGGCGCCTTCTTCGCACTCGTCTTCACACCATACGCGGGGCCCTTGGTGAGTCGTCCCTCCCCGGTGAGATTCTCCAGTGCGACGTCCTCATCGCCGGGCGCAAGCGCCCAGAAGCCGCGGAGTTTCGCTTCCATGTAGCAGCCGCACGCGTGCGCCGGGGCGTAGACCAGGCCGTTGGCGGGCACGATTCCGTACTGGCAGGTGCCGCGAATCCAGTTGTGTCGCGAATGCTCGCCCTTTTGCGTGTCGTACATCTCGATTCCGCGATAACCTTCCATAATGAACCGCTCGGTCGCCTTCTGGCGATAGCATCGATGGTGATGTCCGACGGTTCGCAGATCGGTGTTCTTGATCGTCGTTTGCCGTTGCTCGCCGGTTCGCACATCGAGTCCTGCCGCAAACTCGGGTCCCAACCAAACGAGCGAGCCGAGGACCAACACGTCGGTCGGCGATCGGAAGCCCGCCCCCCGCTTCTTCGTCCACAGACCTTCGCCCGACTCGACATCGAAGACTGAAAGGGCCTTGCCGTCGGCAACGAAGACTTCCCCTTCGGTCACGACGAGGCAGGTTCCGATGGCACCTTGGGCGGGCCGGCCGGGCAGGGCGGCAATCCATTGCGTCTTGCCCGTTCGTAGATCGAGGCAGAGTAGCTCCTTCTCATTCTGCACGAAAACGCGACCGTTCTTGTCTGCCGACAACGTGAGCGAGACGACAAAACCCGATTTGCCGATCGCTTCTTTCCAGAGGAGTCTTCCGGTATCTGCGTCAAAGGCGGCGACCGACTCGGCCTCGGCGGGCTGCTGTTCGCCACGGCGTTTTGCCGCAACGGTTCGCGCCACGTTGGTCGGGTCGCCCAAAACGGTCAGTAACACGCCGTCTTCGTGGATGATCTCTTCGGCCTTTTCGGAGCCGGAGAGCGTGTGCAGGACTCTGCCGGTGGCCGCGTCGAGAATCTCGATCGGCTTGTCGAAGCCCGGCTTCGCGAAGACGCAAGACGCGCCCTCTGGCGTTCGATCGGCAACGAGCAGACGCGGGAGATGGACCGGCCCGTTTCGAAATCCGTGGCTCTGGCTATGCCACACGGAGTACGGCTTCTTCCAGAGGAAGGCACCGCTGTAGGCGTCCCGCGCCACGAGTGACCATCGTCCTGGAATCGACATGTTGGCCGAGGGGCCGTCGTCCATAATGTAGAAGATCCGGCCGCCGTTGGTCACAACGCTCGAAATGCTGGCCAGCTTATGGTGGTTGCGGGACCATAGCGGTTCGGCAAGCCACTGCATCTTGCGCGGCGGGCCGGCGAGCTGATCCGCCGAAACGGCGTTGTTCGACGCGTCCTTCAGATAATGGGTCCAGTCATCGAGCCGACCGTCCAAGGTCTCCTGCTTTTCGCCTCCAAGCGAGACTTCCCCCTCTTGACCCCTGCCAATCCACCTGCCGCCGGGGCACAACACGCGCATGATCTCTTCATCGATCGAGGCCTCCTGGCCGGTCACGAGAAGCCGCACGACATGGTCGACGTAAGGCAACTGCTCGCCGTCCCAGAGCCGGACGGTCGCCTTGCCGGTCAATCCTCTCGCGCCGAGCATCGCCGCGGCCACGGCGACTCTTGCCGGATCGGTTTCAAGCCCCTCAATGATCAGCGGGGTATCCGCCTCTGCCAACGCGGCCACCAACCGGCCGTCGCCCGCGCCGACGACGACCGCCAATCCGCCCGGGTTACCGGCCGCCTCGAGCACGGCCTGCGCATCGGCCTTTGCATCCGCGAACGTTGTTTGGGGAGCCGTTGCCAGCGTGAACATGGCCGCGGCGATCGTGAAGTAGGATCGGTGAGTCGGCTTCATCGTGCTTTGCCTATGTGGTGAGCGGTGGTGTGGGTCCACCAATTGTTGCGTCCCGTCGGTCGCAACGCAACTGCAGGCACCTTGCGAG
>CAYYNP010000390.1:0-7894 GCA_964472545.1 uncultured Planctomycetaceae bacterium
TCGGAGCCAGTCCCCCTTTTCCACTCCCGCGAATCGACTTTGCAGTTCTCCTGGAAGCTAGCGGCCGGCCGTTTCGCGGGGCCGAGGATTGTTTCGTAATGGGAATAAGGCACGGTTTTGCCGATTTTTTTGGCAATATCGTCCACGCCACGTAGAATACAGCAGAGTAGCCGGCAGACCGAGCGGAACGGGGAGCATCTTGCGCAGCAAGACGCCTGCCGATCCGCAAACCCAACGCCCCAGCAAAGGGAGACGCGAAGATGACGACGATTCCTCGATTCGGACAAACGGCGATGGTCATGGCAATCTTTGCCGTGGTGGCCGTGGCCTCGGCGGCATCGGCTGCCGACGACGTGCAGCGGGATTTCGAGCGCGGGTACTTCCTGCAGACCCATCAACGCGACTGTGCCGCTGCCGCTGCGGCGTTCGAGAAGGTCGTTGCCGCAACAGAATGTCCAGCGGCGTTGAAGGCGGAAGCCACGTATCGGCTGGCCCAGTGCCGCGAGGACGTGGCCGCGGCCGATCTGGCCCGGCTGATGCCGCCGGAGGCGTTGGCCTACGCCGAGTTTACCGAACCGGGCAAGCACGCCCGGCAATTGTTGACCTCCGTGGGGCTGCTGCGCGATCCGGCCGTGGCCGATGCCGCGGCGACGGAAGGCCTGCCCACCGGCACGCCCCTGGCCCCGTGGCTCTTCTTCCCCGACGACTTTTCCATTAGCCCGGCGTTGGTGGCCGAAATCGAGCGGTTTCGCGGCGTAGCGGTAGCGATCACCTCGATCGACCCGGAAATGCGTCGGCCGCCGGAGGGAGTGTTGGTGCTGCACCCGGGCGAACTCCGTGGCGAACTTGAAACGGTCGTGCAACTGCTGCCGCCGGCCGAGCCGATCGAGGGCTTCAAGACGTATCAAGTCGAAGGCCAGGTTTGGATCACGATGACCACGCGGCTGGTGATCGTCTCGAATTCCCGTCAGAACGTCGCCGATGCGGTTGCCCGGCTGAAAAACTCCGGCGCCGGCAGTCTGGCGGCCGACGAGAACTTCAAACGATGTGCGGAAGACCGCGACGGTGCCCTGCTGTTCGTCTACGCCAGCGGGCCCGCCCTGCTGGAGGCCTTTGGACCGCAGTTCGACAGCCAGGAGGCCGTCATCGCTCGCATCGTGCTCGACCTGGACAATCTGCAATCGATCACCGCGGCGTTGGGCACCACCGAACAGGGCCTCGAACTGAAGGCCTGCGTGAATATGGCGCCGGGGCATCGCAACCTGGCGCTGGGGCTCATTCAAACCGCCCCGGCCAGCCGCCGCTCATTGGCTTTTGTGCCCGGCGAGGCGGCCGGCGTCGCGCTATTGGGCCTGAATCCTGCCACCGAGCCCGCGGCAGTGAAAGACGATGAAGCCCGCCGGCCGCTGACCGCGATGGATATCGGCCGCGAGGTCTTTTCCAATATCGAGGAGTTGGCCGGCTTCGTGATGGCCCCGGCCGACGGCGACGCATCCGAGCTGCCGATACCCGAATTCGGCGTAGTGATCGCCGTCAGCGACGCCGCCAAGTCGGAGGCCCTCTGGAATCAACTGCTGGTGCTGCCGATGCTGTTCGGTCTGCCGGGCGTGTCGCCACCGCAAGACGTGACGATTGCCGGCATCCAGGGCAAGCTCTACCCGTGCCCGGAAGGGCCTCAGCTTGTGGTGCTGCGAGCCGACGCCCGCACGCTGATCGTGGGCACGCCGGCGGCGGTTGCCGCGGCCGTCAAGGCCGGCGCGGAAGGAAACGGCCTGCAAGAAGACCCCGCCTTCAAACCGCTGCTGGCCCGGCTCGACCCCAACACCAGCAAGGCGTTGTTGATCGACGCGGGCCGCATGGCGCAGATGAGCGCCGAGATGGCCCAGCGCGGCATGGGACATTCGGCCGATAGCCTCCGCCGTCACATCGACAACTACCGTCAGCGGCTTGAGACGGCCGACGATCCGCAACAGAAGCAGCAGTTGCAGATGCAGATTACCCAGCTCGAGCAGATCGCCGTCCAGATTCAGCGTAACGCAGAAATGCAGGAGCAGATGATCTCGATGGTCGCCGAGTTGATCGGGGACCTGAAGATCACGGCGGTCAGCGAGGAAGGCCCCACCAAGTTTGCCGTCCGCGCCGAGGCCACCGGGTTGCCCAACGTCCCGAGAATTGTCAAGATGGTCGCGCCGATGATCATGCAAGAGTTGGCACGCGAGTTCGGCCCGCCGCCAATGCGTGACGCCTCCGGCCCGCCGGCGGTGCGAGACACATCCGATCGGCCGTCGGCGCCCCGCCCGCCCCGCAAGGCCGCCCCGGCGACGCTGACGCCGCGGTAGTCTGCTGCCGGGCCGCTGCAACGTGCAGAGATGCTAGGCTTTGTCGGAGAACGTCATTGTCGTCGTATTGTAGTCATCTCGCTCCGCGAGATGTCACGACGTCTCGCGGAGCGAGACGCCTACAATGACGGGCCGCCACAACATGGGGAGGTGCTCGGTGGCGACGATTCGTCCGTGCGGAAGATGGGTGGCGCGGCTGGTGATCTGTGCCGTGATCGGCCCCGTCATCTCGACGGCGGCAGTTGCCGACGACATACAGCGAGCGTTCGAGCGGGCCTATTTCCTGCAAACCCATCAACGCGACCCTGCGGCGGCGGCAGCGGCTTTCGAGAAGGTCGTCGCCGCGGAGGAATGTCCGGCGCCGATCAAGGCGGAAGCCGAGCGTCGCTTGGCTCATTGTCGTGAGGACGTGGCCGCCGCCGATCTGGCCCGGCTGATGCCTCCGGCGGCGCTGGTCTACGCCGAGCTGACCGATCCGGGCGAACACGCCCGGCGGCTGCTGAAGATGCTCGGGTTTCTCGAAGACCCCGACGCAGCCGACAAGACGCCCGCCGACCCGGCGGACGACGAAGATTGGCATCTCCTCGATTTCCTGCCCGACAACTTTTCCGTCAGTCCGGCGCTGCTCGAAGAGACCGAGAAGTTCCGCGGCGTAGCCGTGGCGATCACCAAGATCGACCCGGGCATGCGGTATCCGCCGGAAGGTGTGATCCTGCTGCACCCGGGCGATTCCAACTTTCTCCGTGGCAGGCTGGAAACTACCGTGCAGTTCTTGCATCCGGCCGAGCCGATCGAGGGATTCAAGACGTACGTCATCAGCCGCCAGCTCTGGGTCACGGTCACCGGGCGGTTGACGATTGTGGCGAGTTCCCGGCAACAGATCGTCGAGGTCGCGACGCGGCTGCGGAATCCGGCGCTGGGCGGCTTGGCGGCCGAAGCAGGCTTCCGCGCCTCTGCCGAGGATCGAAAACGGGCCATGTTGTTTGCCTACGCCCGCGGCCCGGCCCTGCTGCGGGCGTTTGGCCCGTTACTGAATAGCCCGGAAGCTGCCGTCATCCGCGCGGGTCTCGATCTGGATCGCGTCGAGTCCGTCACGGCGAGGCTGAACACGACCGACGACAGCGTGGTGCTGACGGCCCATTTGAGCATGGCGCCCGGGCATCGCAGTCCGTTGTTTGGGGCGATTCCAGCGGCGCCGGTCAGCGGCTGCTCGTTGAAGTACGTGCCCGCCGAAACGACCGCCGTGGCGCTGATCGGCTTGGGGGCGGCCGAAGAGGCGTGCGGGCCGGAAACGACCGGAGATTCGTGGCTGGACACAGCGATGCGGTTCGGCCGGGGGCTATTCTGCAACGTCGAGGAAGTGGCCGGATTCGCCCTGTCGCCGCCCAAGTACTGCGCGCGCGAGGCTTTTGTCCCGGAATGTGGCATCGTCTTTTCGTCGCCAGATCGGGAGCGAGCCGACGCCCTTTGGAAGCAGATGCAGGCGATCGCAGTGGCCTTGAGGCTTCCCGGAACATCGGCTTCCCGAGACGTGCGCGGCGCCGGCCGCGGGGCCAGGGCTTACACGTGCCCCAGCGGCTTGCAGTTCGTGGTCGTGCGGGCCGATGAACGGACGCTGATCGTGGGCACGCCGGCGGCCGCACGGGCGGCGATCGAGGCCGGTGCGCAAGGCAATGGGTTACAGGGCGCCGCCTTCCAGCCGCTCTTGGCCCGGCTCGGCCCGAACGCCGGCAAGGCGCTGTTGTTCGACGTCGGCCACGTTACGCAGATGTTGGGGATGCCCACGCCATGGCTCCACGGCGTCAAGGTGACGGCGATCTGTGAAGAAGGCCCGGCGGCGATCACCGTTCGCGCTGAAGCCGCCGGCTGGCCGAAGTTGCGGAAGGCCCTGCAGTTTCAGATGCTATGGATGGCACAATTCGTTGATATGCTCTACGGCCACTCCACGCATTCCGACATTCCGCCGGTCATTAGGTTTACCGGGCCGCAGATCGTGAAAGACCTCCTCCACGCTTACTTGTCGTCGACGAAGAAGGGCGGGGAGTTTCTAGACCTAATTGCCTTCCATCTTCGCACGATGGAGGCGCAACTGCAGTTGTACAAGCAGCGCCACGACGAGAAGTACCCTGCCGCCGGCAAGGTGGCCGAGCAGCTAACGACGGCAACCAACGTCGACGGCAGCACCACCGGCGAAACTCCTCTTGGTCCGTACATGCTCGAAATCCCGGCCAACCCGTACAACGACAGCAGCCAGATCGTCCCCGTCTTCGAGGAAGGCATCGAACCGAAGATCGCGGTGCCCGGCGGCGCCGGTTGGCAGTACGACCAGTCCAGCGGCCGGGTGTATCCGAATCACGCAGAGTTTTTCGAGCGAAAGGCCGCCACGCCAGCGCCGCCTGAGCCGGAGGTCTCTTGGGAGGAACGCCGTCGCCCCTTGACGCCGTCAACGAGACGAACCTTGGACCATTCGGTCGACTTCAACACGCGCACCATGATGGCCCAGATCGAACTGTACAGGGCACATCACGGAAGCTACCCGGACGCCGCCAAGGTCGCCACGCAATTGACGACCGCCACCAACGCCAACGGCGACACCACCGCGAAACGCCGTTCGGCCCGTACATCAAGGACATCCCAGCCAACCCATACAACAACAGCAGCGGCATCGTCGCCGTTGCCAGGGAGGGCGTCAGACCCAAGGCCGTCGTACCCGGCGGTGCCGGATGGCAGTACGACCAGTCCACCGGGCAGGTATATCCGAATCACCCGGAGCACTTCGGCGAAACACCACCGCCCCTGCGCCTTGCCCCCGGAGTGTTAGACAAACCGCACGGGCATTTTTGACCGAAGCATCGCCGATCGGGCACACACTTCTTAAGCGGCGGCTAACACCCTGGGGGCTCCGTGCACGTCCCTCGCACGTCGACCCCAGCTACCAGCCACCCACCGTCTACTGCATACTACTTACTGCCTACTACCTACTGCCTACTGCCTACTCTCCTCAAATCCTCCACGGCGCCCGCACCGCCTGATTCACCAGCCGGTTCGCCTCCTCGTCGCCGATGACCTGCTCGGCGACGCGGTCGTACTGGATTCTGCGGCCGCAGCGGATGGCGATGTTGGCCAGGTGGAGGATCGTGGCGGAGCGGTGCGAGGCCTCGGCGTGATTGGTCGCCTTCTGACGCGTCTTGACGGCCTCGACGAACGTGATCGGCGGCTCGGGGTCGGGCATCTGGCGGATGCGGCGTTGGTCGGCGGAACTGAGATCGCCCAGGTTTACGCCCCGGGCCTGCTTGCGATCATAGGCTCCGCCCCATTCGCCGCTGTCCATCACGAAGGTCAGCCCGTCGGCGTAAGTCAACTCGACCCAGCCCCACATCGCGCAAGCCTCGGGATGCTGCGGCGGCACGTGGGCCACGATCTCGACCGGGCTGGTGTAGTCCTTGGCGAACGTCCACTGGACCGGGTCGAAGTGGTGCTGCCCCATGTCGGCCAGCCCGCCGCCTTCGTAGTCCCAGTAGCCGCGGTGGCTGCCGCCGACCCGATGCGGATGATACGGCCGCGACGGGGCCGGCCCGCAATACATGTCCCAATCGAGGTTCGGGGGGATCTCCCGCGGCTCGGCGTTGACCATCCCGCTCCATTGCCGCACCTTCAGCCCGCCGCGCTTGATGTGTACACCCGGACACGGCACCAGCAATCCGGAGGCCATGATCTTGTGCGTCAGTATTGCCGCCGGATCCCGCCGCACCTTCCCCCGCCCGCCCGTGCCGAGCTGAAATACGCGGCCAAACCGGTTCTCGGCCTCGACGACCGCCCGGCCTTCGGCGATGAAGCGGGTCATCGGTTTCTCGCAGAGCACGTCTTTGCCGGCCTCCATGGCGGCGATCGACACCAGGGCATGCCAGCCCGGCGGCGTGGCCACGCTGATTACGTCGATGTCCTTCCGCTCCAAAACGCGGCGGAAGTCGGTATAGACCAGTTTGTTGTCGGCCCGATCGCGATAGCGGACATCGCAGCGGGCCACCAACTGAAATTGCCCCCCGGCGGCCGAGATGTATGACCGCAGATCTTCACCGCCCTGTCCGCCACAGCCGACTAGGCCGGCCCGCAACACTTCGCTGGGCGGCGTTTGGCCTTCTCCGCCGAGGACGTGCCGCGGCACGATCGCACAAGCCGCCATGCCGGCCGCCGTGCCTTGCAGGAAACGCCGGCGGTTTAGCTGCGTTTTGGCGTGCGTCATGGAATCATCTCCGTATGGTGGTGGCGGAAGTCGGTCGCCTTGTCTGCAACTGGCAGCCTAGACCTGCGACGGGCGGATGTCAAGCTTTGCGCGGCTGCGAGCCATGCTGGCCGTACTCGTCTGTTGCCGGCTTTCATCTACCGACGTGCCAACTTCCGCAACACCTCGATCCCCCGTTCGATCACCGCATCGTCGGCGGCGTAGGAGATGCGGAAGTGGGTGTCGCGGCGGCTGAAGATGTTACCGGGGATGATCAGCAGATTCTCGTCGATCGCCCGGGCAACGAACTCCATGCCGGTGCCCCGGGGTAGTTTGGGGAAGACGTAAAACGCCCCGCCGGGACGCACGATCTCGTAGTCGTCGGCCAGCCCGGTCACGATCAGGTCGCGCTTGCGGCGATAGGCCTCCGTGTGGGCCGAAACGTCGACGTCCAGCGCCGCCGCACCGGCCCATTGCATGGGCTGCGGGGCACAGACGAAGCTGTATTGCTGCAGCTTGATCATCTCGCGGACGATCGCCGACGGGCCGTGGGCGAACCCCAGCCGCCAGCCGGGCATGCCGTGGCTCTTGCTGAAGCCGTCGATCACCAGCGTCCGCTCGTTGAACTCGGCCGCCGAAACGAACGTGTCGTCGTAGCAGAACTCGCGGTAGATTTCGTCGCTGAGCAGCACCACGTCCCGCTCGGCAGCCAGTTGGGCCAACCCACGCACTTCCTCGCGCGAGGCGACCACGCCGGTCGGGTTGCAGGGGCTGTTCAGCACGATCAGCTTCGTTCGCGGGGTGATGGCCGCCGCCACGCGGTCCGGGTCGATGCGGAAGTCGGGATACGTATCGACGTAGACCACCTTCCCGCCCGCCACGCCGGCCAACGCATCGTACATCACGAAATACGGATCGAAAACGATCACCTCGTCGCCCGGGTTCAGGAGCACCAGCATCGCCAGCATCAGCCCGCCGCTGGTCCCACAGGTGACGAACAGTTCGCGGTCGTCGTGGCCGTATTGCCGATCGACTTGTTCCTGCAGCTTCTCCCGCAACACGGGCATGCCCTGCGAAAGGGCGTAGCCGTTGCGGCCGCCTTCGATCGCCTCGACGGCCGCCCGGCGGACCGGTTCGGGTACGTCGAAGTCGGGTTGGCCGATCGAGAGATTGATCGGGTCGGTCATCTTGGCGCCCAGGTCGAACACCTTGCGGATGCCCGAGGCGTCGAAACAGCGGGTACGTTCGGCAAGCCAGTGTTGGGACATGGTTTCTCGTTGGATCGCGTATAGTAGCCGTCTCGCTCCGCGAGACGTGGCGGCATCAGGCAACG
>CAYYNP010000391.1:0-7865 GCA_964472545.1 uncultured Planctomycetaceae bacterium
GTCGGTGGTGGGATCAACGGGGCCGGGCTGTTTCGCGATCTGGCGCTGCAGGGGATCGACGTGCTGTTGGTCGACCGGTCGGATTTCTGCACCGGGGCCAGTGCCGGCTCGTCGCGGATGATTCACGGCGGGCAGCGCTACCTGGAGTTCGGCGAGTTTCGGCTGGTCAAGGAGTCGCTGGCCGATCGAAACCTGCTGCTGCAAAACGCGCCGCACTACGTGCGGCCGCTGCCCACCACGATCCCGATCTTCTCGTGGTTCTCCGGAGCGGTCAGCTCGATCAAGCGGTTTCTGCGGCTGGGTGCCGGCCGGCCGTCGCATCGTGGGGCGGCGATGGTGAAGCTCGGGCTGACGTTCTACGACGTCTTCACCCGCAAGAGCCGGCTGATGCCGAAGCACAAGTTCGCCTCGCGGCGCGCCGCGCTGGCCAGGCGACCGCTGCTGAACTCCAAGCTGATCAAGACGGCCACCTACTACGACGCCTGGATCAGCTATCCCGAACGGCTTTGCCTGGAGTTGCTGATCGACGCGGAGGAACTCTGTGCGGAAGCCCGGGCGCTGAACTACGTCTCGCTGGAAAGTGGGGCGGGTGAGGCCGTCGTGCTGCGCGACGAGATCGCCGGCGAGTCGTTCGAGGTCCGCCCCCAGGTGGTCGTCAATGCCACCGGGGCCTGGATCGATTTTGCCAACCGGGCACTCGGGCTTCAGACGAACCTGATCGGCGGCACCAAGGGGGCCCACCTGGTGTTGGACAGCCCCGAGTTGCTCAAGGCGCTCGACGGCGAGATGATCTACTACGAGACCGACGACGGCCGGGTGGCCGTGGCGCTGCCGTGGCTGGGCAAGGCGCTGATCGGCTCGACCGACATCCGCGTGGAACACCCCGACGACGCGCGCTGCGAGGAAGACGAGATCGAGTATATCCTGACCTCGATTCGCCAGGTGCTGCCGGGTCTGAAAGTCGACCGTTCGCAGATCGTCAGCTACTTCACCGGCGTGCGGCCGTTGCGTGCCAGCGGGAGTTCGGCGACGGTGCAGGTCAGCCGCGACCACCACTGCGAGGTGACCGAGCCAGCCGGCGACATAGGCTACCCGGTCTATTCGATGGCCGGCGGCAAGTGGACCACGTTTCGGGCGTTTGCCGAGCAGGTGACCGATCGGCTGCTGACGCATTTCGGCCGATCGCGGCAGAGAGGGACCGACGGGCTGGCCATCGGCGGCGGCCAGGACTATCCGGCCGACGACGAGGCCAGGCAGCGTTGGCTCACGCGGCTGGCGGAGCAGACGCAACTCGACCGGCAGCGGTTGGAGACCCTATTGGATCGCTACGGCAGCCGGGCCGAGCAGATCGCGGCCTTCCTGGTCGAGCAACCCGACCGGCCGCTGGCCCATCATCCCGAGTACAGCCGCCGCGAGATCGAGTTCCTCGTACGCCACGAACGGGTCGCCCAGCCCGGTGATCTGCTGCTGCGGCGGACGGCGATTGCGCTGCTGGGCGAACTCAGCACCGAGCTGTTCGACGAGTTGATGACCATCATGGCGGAAGTGCATGGATGGTCGCCCGACGACGTGCTGCGGGAGGCCGACCACGTGCGGGGGATTCTCGACCATATGCACGGGATCCGGGTCTGAAGCGGCACCAGCGAAACGTGCCGCAGATGTCTCGCGTGTTGATATACCGTCGGCGGGCAGGCAGAATAGGGGTAGGCCGCGATGCGGCTACTTCCCACACACCGACGCTATCGGAGGATGCGGCCGTGAACATTCGACGTGCTGTCGCTGGTTGTCTCGTCTCTTCGATCACGATCGGCTGCATGCCACCGGCGTTGGCTGCGGATGCTGAGAAAGATGCCACGGCGAAATCGGAAGACACCGATGCCGCTTTCCGCATCGATCTCTCCGTCGACACGCCCGAGTGGGGGCGGATGATCGCGGCGGCGCACGAGCTGCCGCCGATTCGCCAGGGCCAGGCCCGCATGACGTTGATGCGGGTCGTGCTGGAAAAGGGCGAGCCGGGCGCTTTGATCCAGTTGATCGGCCCGAAGCTGATCGTGCTCGGCCGCAGTCCGGCCGGGGGTGCCTACGCTCAGATCGAGAGTGGAGATTTCGTGCTGGTCGATCACGTCAATTCGACCTATCGCCGGGACGGTAGGGACGCGGTCGAAATCGCCAGCTTCACCCATCGCCGAGCGGCGCTGCGGATCGAGGTGCCCCCTCGACGCACCGTGGCCGTGCTCGGCGACGTGATTCTCTCCGCCTGTCCTGCCGAAGAAAAGGGCCGCATCGTGGCCACGGTAACGCCGCTAGCCGCAGGGCCGCTGAAGCTCGACCAACTCCGCGTCGGGCCGGTCGCCGTCGGCGGGCCTTACGGCAAGGCGTTTCCTTGCCAAGCCGACCGCACGTGCGACACCGGCCCGGTCGCCCCCGGCTCCTACAAGATCCTGTTGCCGGATTTCGATATGAAGACCAGCCGCTGGACGGTAGACGTTGCGCCGGGCGAAGTGACGCGGCTGCGGTTTGTGGCTCGATCGCAGGAGACGGTGGAGAAGGTCGAAGGGCCGTCGAACAACTGATGCCTAGGCTGATAGCATGTGGTCGGATTCGCAAGGATTCAGCTACGGGAGATGCGCGATGACGGCCAATGTCGGCACACTTCGCAGCTTGCTACGCCGACCGGTTGCTGTCGTGGCGACAGCCATTGCCGTATTTCTGAACTGTGGGTGGCTGGCGGCCAACTCACCAAGGATCGGGTTTCTGGCGTCTGAACCGACGCTCGATACGATCGGTCCACATAATCGGGCGGCGTGGCAGACGGCCGCGGCATTGGGCGAGGCGACGCTGCTGTTGCGGCAGGGCGACGGCTCGTTTGCCGATTCGGAAGGCAACGCCCGGCAACTGAGCGAGTTCGGCGTCGTCTGGTATCACCAAGGCGAGGCCATTCGACGAAACGGGATGTATGGCGGCGCGAGTCTGGCAGCGATCCGCCAATTCGCCAGCGACGGCGGCGGCGTGCTGCTTTCCGGCGGGGCGCTGGCGATGGTCGCGCAGTTGGGGTTGGAATCGGAGATGCGCCCGCAACGTCACGATGCAGATCAGCATCGTCGGCCGGCCGGGATGGTGCCGGTCGAGAAAACGCATCCGGTCTTCGCTGGGCTGGGGCCGGTCGGACGACCAAATAGTAGTCATCTCGCTCCGCGAGATGTCGGTTCGTCTCGCGGAGCGAGACGACTACTATCTGTGCAACCCGTCCCGCCCCCAAACGACCCAGTTGTCTGGCTAAGCCGCGGCGGCTGCCGGGCGGTGGCCGATTTCAACTGGGGTGGGCCGGCCGAAGGGATGCTGTTGGCCCGCACGCCGCGCGGCCGGGAGAATCCGCTGGTGGAATACTCGCTAGGTTCCGGCCGGGTGATCGTCTTTGGCGGGCGGTGGCCGGATTATGCCGACCTACAGAACCCCCATCGTGAGAATCTCCTGAAGCTGACAGGCAATCTGGTGAGTTACTTGGCCAATCCGCCGACGTGGCGCGAGGTGGTGATCCGCTCCGACTATCCGCCGGTCGCCTCGCCGGACACAGCGGGCATTTCCCCGCCGCGATGGCGGGCGCTGCGGATGGCGATCGAGGATCTGGCGGGGAGTTTTCCGAGCGAATATCCGCACGGCAACGACTATCTACAAAGGCTGAAGACGCTACACGAAACACAACAGCGCTTTTCGCCCAACACCGCGCCGGACGCATACGCAGCCATCGTCAAGCAGTTCGAGGCACTCAAACAAGAGGCCCTACTGGCCAATCCCTTGCTGAACTTCGACCGGCTGTTGATGATCCGCCGCCGGGCCGACCGTTTGGGACTGCCGCTGAACTTCAACGGCAACGCCGATCTGCCGCCGACCGGCTACGGCAACACGCTGGTGACGCTCTTGCCCGTGCGCCCCGGCGGCGAGGTGTCGACCGTGTTTCGGCCCGAGGGCGACCGCTTCCTCGGCGACGTCGACCTGCACTTCGATACCCGGCGATTGCTGCTCTCGACACCCGATGCCGCCGGCCGCTTCGGCGTGGCAGAATTGGACCTGGACACCGGGAAACTCACGCCACTGCCGCTGATCGACGAGCCCGACGTACACAATTACGACGCCTGCTATCTGCCCGACGGCGGCATCGTCTTCACGTCGACCGCCGGTGTGATCGGCGTGCCCTGCGTGGGTGGGCGGTCGAAAGTGGCGAATCTCTACGTGCGGCAACCCGACGGCCGCATCCGACGCCTGACGAACGATCAGGATCACAACTGGTGCCCCACGCTGCTGGGCGACGGGCGGCTGCTCTATCAGCGTTGGGAGTACGCCGACATCGCCCACGCCTTCACCCGGTTGCTGTTCACGGCCCAACCGGACGGCAGCCGGCAGATGGAGTCCTACGGCAGCAACTCGTTCTGGCCCACCGCCACGTTCTACGCCCGGCCAATCCCCGATCATCCGACCAAGGTCGTAGCCGTCATCGGCGGCCATCACGACGCGCCGCGGCAGGGCGAACTGGTGATCTTCGACCCCGCCCGAGGACGCCACGAAGCCGACGGCGCGGTCCAGCGGATCCCCGGTTTCGGCAAGCCGCTCGAGCCGGTGATTCTTGACGGGCTGATCGGCAACAGTTGGCCGCGTTTCCTGCACCCGTTCCCGTTAAGCGAAAAGTACTTCCTGGTCTCGTGCAAGCCGACCAAGACGTCGCTCTGGGGCGTCTATCTGGTCGACGTGTTCGACAACTTCGTGCTGCTTCATGAAGAGCCCGGCCGGGCGATGCTCGAGCCGATCCCGCTGCGCGCCAGGCGGCCGCCGCCCGTGTTGCCGCGCGTTGCTCAGCCGAGCACAAAGCAGGCTTCCGTACTGCTGGTCGACGTCTATCGCGGTGCCGGGCTGGCCGGTGTGCCACGCGGCGCCGTCAAGTCGCTGCGCCTCATCGGTTACGAATTCACGTTCCACGGCCTCGGCGGCGAGCCGGACCGCGTGGGGCTCGACGGGCCCTGGGACGTAAAGCGGATTCTCGGCACCGTGCCGGTCGAGCCGGACGGCTCGGCCCATTTTCGCGTGCCCGCCTGCACGCCGGTGGCCGTCCAGCCGTTGGACGCCGACGGCAAGGCGTTGGCGCTGATGCGTAGCTGGTTCACCGCGGCCCCGGGCGAGGTGCTTTCGTGCGTCGGCTGCCACGAGCCGCAGAACACGGCCCCGCCGTATCAGGCGGCCCCGTCGGCGGCGCGGCGAGCACCGTCACCGATCGTGCCCTGGTACGGGCCGCCGCGAGGGTTCTCGTTCGTCCGCGAAGTCCAGCCGGTGCTGGATGCGTTTTGCGTGGATTGTCATCACACCCGCTCGGCGACTTTCGACCTGACGTCTCACCCGGCCCAGCGAGTGGCCTCGTCCTTCCAAATGCACTTCACGCCGTCGTATATGGCGCTGCGACGATTCGTTCACGCACCGACGCTCGAGAGCGATGCCCACCTCTTGCCACCGCGGGCGTTCCACGCCGACACGAGCAAGCTGGTGCAGATCCTCCGCGACGGTCATTACGGCGTACGGCTCTCCGCCAAAGCCCGGGACCGTCTGATCACCTGGATCGACCTCGGCGCCCCGGCCCACGGTACTTGGGCAGAGGTCGTCGGCCATAACCCGTCGAAGGTCTCGCTGGTCACCTCGGGCGCCGCACGACGCCGCGAGTTGCACCGCCGCTACGCGGGCATCGACGAAGACCCCGAAGCCGTCTATCCCACGGCGATTCTCGCGGACAAGCCCCGGGATGCGGCAGCGACACCGCCCGTTGACCGCCCCCCCACTCCCTCAGCTTCCCCCTCGAATGCCGCACCGCCAGGCCCGACAATGCGCGTCGAGCTTGGCGACGACGTGGCCATCAAACTGGTCCGTGTCCACCCGGGCCGATTCGTGATGGGCTCGCAACACGGCTATCCCAACGAGCGGCCGGCCCACAAGATCGTGATTGAGAAGGCGTTCTGGATCGGGCGGTGTGAAATCACCAACCGGCAATACGCCCGCTTCGATCCGAGACACGACAGCGGCCTGGAAACCGGCGAGGCCTATCAGTTCGGCGACCACGAGCGGGGGCATCGGCTCAATCGGCCGGATCAGCCCGTGGTCCGCGTCTCGTGGAATCGGGCCACGGCCTTCTGCCGATGGCTCTCGGAGAAGACGGGGAAGCCCTTCGCGCTGCCCACCGAAGCCCAATGGGAATATGCTTGCCGCGCGGGCACGGCCGGCCCGCTCAGCTACGGCACGCCGGATGACGACTTCGCCCCCTGGGCCAATCTGTCCGACGCCACCCACCACACGGTCGACTATCCGCACGTTCCGGCCGCGATCCCACCGTGGCGCCCAGCCGAGACGCGTTTCGACGATGGCTGGCGAGTGGCGGCGCCGGTGGGTACGTTTCGCCCTAACGCTTGGGGGCTGGACGATATGCACGGCAACGTGGCCGAGTGGACCGCCTCGGCGTATCGGCCGTATCCCTATCGAGTGGACGATGGTTGCAACGACGCCGTAGCGCCCGGCCGGCGCACCGCCCGCGGTGGTTCTTGGCTCGACCGTCCTCGGCGGGCCCGATCGGCGTTCCGCTTGCACTACGATGCCACGCAAGCCGTCCACGACGTCGGTTTCCGGGTGGTCCTTAGCGCGGCGGACTATCCCTAGCCACGCCGCCGCCGCCGTTTCGCCGCAAAAGAGTCTCTTCCCGGCGTCGTTACATTTTCCAGTATTTCTTTCCCAAAAAGCTTGACGCAGGGCGGTGAGTCCGTTAGGCTCACAATCCGGTGTTTGCATGCTTGCCACGTTGCCGACTTCGGAGGAACCGGTCATGAGAACGTCACGCCCCTGCCGTCGCCGCCCCGGGATCCCTCAATGGACACCGTTCGCATCGACGCGAACCAACCGTCGGGCGTTGGCGCCGCTGGGCAGGCGGCGACTTCAACTGGAGTTGCTCGAACAACGGCGATTGCTCTCGGTAAGCCCTTCGCCCTGGCCGGAGGCGACACTAGCCGCAGAAGACGGCCTGCAAATCAACGTGGGAACGCACTACCTGCTGCCGGACACCCCAAACCAGGAAGTTGAGATCTACGTCAGCGGTGGAACCGAGGTGCAGGGGCTCGACTTCTACGCCCAAATCGGCGATGGCGGGCCCGAACTCGGCGGCACGCCCGGCCCGGCAATTCAATCGGTCGACGTGGTCAGGGGGACGATCTTCGGCAGCAACAACGACGGACAGGTCGACTTCGACGCCGTTCTCGGGTTACCCGACGTGCTCCCCCAATGGGAAGGCGCCATGACCGTTACCTCCGACGGTACGGTACCCGCTGAAGGGCTGCTGGGCACTATTCGCATCGACACCACGGGCTTCCAAGGAGGATCGTGGGACCTGCGAATGGCCGACATGGCAAGCTACATGGGCAGAGTTGCCGACGATACCGACTTCACCAGGCTCGTGCCGGCGGAGATCATCAACGGCCAAATAGTTATCAACGCGATCCCGATGGCAAACGACGACGACGCGGCCGCCAATGAGGACGGTCCGGCGGTGGCGGTCGACGTGGCGGCCAACGACACGGACCCGGACCAGAGCGACGTGCTGACGGTGACCGCGGTCGACCAGACGAACACTGCCGGCACGGTCACGCTGGCGGGCGGCGCGGTGACGTACGATCCGGCCGGGGCGTTCGAGGCGCTGGCCGACGGCGAGACGGCGACCGACACGTTTTCGTACACCATCGACGACGGCCACGGCGGCACGGACACGGCCGACGTGACGGTGACGATCACCGGCCAAAACGACCTGCCCACCGCGGCCGACGACGCGACCGCGGCCGACGAAGACG
>CAYYNP010000392.1:0-7801 GCA_964472545.1 uncultured Planctomycetaceae bacterium
GGCCCTCCGCCCGACGTTCGAGAAAACAGAAACGAGTTATGCGGAAAGAGAGTTGTATCCGGTGTGAATACGCTCGATTTCGTCACGAATAATCTAGGTAGCGGCCCCACGGGAGTAGGTCAGGGACTCCGCGTTCAGCTAAGCGGCACCGCCGAGCAGACCGCTGCTCCTTCCGCCCTCTTCCCGAGTTCTTACGACATGCCTAACGGTGAAGCCGCCCTTTACCCGTATCGCGATGCATCGTATTCGGGTGCGGGGAACACGACCGAGAACCTTGCTCCGTTATCGGACGGACTCGGCGAGTTGAGCGACGGCATAGCTGCATCTGACAACTGGTTCAATGTCGAGAACGGGGCGGGAACGGGGCCATACGTGGGTTGGGCCACGATCGATCCTGTTATCGACTTCACCTTCCCGTCCATAAACGCCTTCGATGCCGTTCGTGTTCACGTTGACGATTCCAATAACCAGGGTGGCGTGAACCCGCCGGGTACAATCACCGTAGGCGACGGCTCCACCACCCGGTCATTCCCCGTTCTAGATCCCGCGAACGGGTCCCCATACTGGCTAGATTTTGATGTTTCGGGCTTGCAGGGCTCATCGCTTCAACTCGTGTTTCATCGCCGTCCTCCCGTCGCCGGACCGACCAACCCCGTCATGGACAGTTGGATCATGTTAAGTGAGGTCGAGTTCCAAGGTCAGGTCATTCCCGAACCCTCTACCCTCATCCTGTTGGGCGTGGGTGCCGTGGGGCTGGTCGCCAGCGTGTGGCGGAGAAGAAGACGATAGTCATTCCAATTTCCCGCTCTCCTGTTCCGCCACCGGTTGCCCGACCAGTTGACCGTTACTCGCGCGCCGTGCGTGAAAGCCGATCGACGCGCGGGTGGGGAGACTCTCATGCTGGCTTCGCAGCGACGCCCGCACGGCGGGCCAGTCCCAACGGTGGGTCTCGAACTTCTGCATCACCAGCAGCTTCTTCACCTCTTCGAGTTCCGCAAAGCTGAAGCCGTCGGTCTCGGCGACCACCGTTTCGATGTCGACGCCTTGGCGAATGTCCGCATGCCAGCGGCGGCGGATCAAACGGCGGCGCAATTCGGCCGTGGGCCTGGGGAAGTGAACGGCCACGTCGATGCGGCCCGGACGGCGCATGGCCGGATCGATCTGCTCGAGCTTGGCGTTGGTCGTAAACAGGAAGACGATCCCCGCCTTCTGCTCCATGCCGTCGAGCTCGGCCAGGAACGTGGCCTGCTTCTGCCGGTCGCCGTCGACGTGGCGGTCGCGCAGGGCGGCGTCGAAGTCGTCGAAGAGCACGATTCCCGGCGACGGCAACCGAAACAGCGTCGGCACCCGGTGCTCGTTGCGGGCGTCCTCGTACATCTCGGCCGTAACGCTGCGAAACTCCAGCCGCCGCCGCCAACACTCGGCCGCCAGCCAACGGCAGGCCATCGTCTTGCCGTTGCCCGGTTTGCCCAGCAACAGCACGCCGCGCCGCGGCCAAACGCCGTAGCGGGCCATCTCGGAGCGTTCGCGGCAGAGGAACCCGATCGTGTTTTCCCACAGCCGCTGCCGCTGAACGTCGGGCATCACCGGCGGCGGCTGGAGATGCGAACCGCGCACCAGGCCACGAAGCCCCCGATAGAAGCGCCGATAGTCGGCCCCCAAGACGGCCCAAAAATCGCGGACCGGGCTGTCGTAGTCGGGAAAGACGATTTTGGCGACCCGCACAGCGCCGGCGTCGGTCTCCCAGCGATAGCGTTCCATGCCGGCGGCCAGGCAACGCCCGCGGCGGCTGTACTCGAACTCCAGAATCGCCGGGGCGTGTCCCAGGCCACAACGCCGCTCGAGGACCAACTGCGGCGTGAGCAACGACATCAACGACCACTCCAACCAGACCGGTTGCGCAGGCCCGCCGAGCAACTCGGCCGCCCGGCCCAGATGGTATTCGAGTTGGGTTTGGTAGTCGGAAAAATACATCGCCACTCGGCCTTCGATCGGTAGGGAATCAGGTGATAGAGACAACCCACGCGGCGCGCAGGTTCGGCCGCCAGCCTGTGTGCCCGCCCCCGCCCGGATGGCCCGCGCGATGCACAAGAGGCCATTTATGGTCCTTTCCGCGAAGCGGTATTAGGCCCGTGCTTTAGCGCGGGTTGACGTGTGCAACTCGCCCATTCCTCTAATCCTCGCAGGCCTCAGGCCCGTTCACGGGGGTCAATACACCTTACAAACGGGAGAGACGTTCGCCGTTTCGCCGCCCAACACGGCGTAAACGCCGGGCCGAATACCGCCTACGGCGGAAAGGGCCATGAATGGCCCTATGGCGCGCAACGTCACCGATAGTCAGACAGCACGGTGCCAGAGGGCCGCCATTTGGGTGTCCCGCAAGTCAGGACTTGAGCAATTTGGTTAGATACTCGCCCTTCAACGACTTTTGGACGAACGGGCGCGGCTCCCGTTCTGTTACCTCCTTCGCCAGGCGCAAGACGAGGTTCCATGCTTTCGGGTCATCGATGATTGACCAGACTTCCTTGAACGGGCCCATGAGAGAATCCCGTTGGAATCGGTCGCCGAGAGCCTTCTTGAGTAGCTTCATGTCGCCCGCACATTCGCAGAGATTCATGCGCGCTGTAAAATCCTCTCGGTCGATGCGCAGCGAAACGCTCACATAGCAGTCGTTGGCGTCCAATCTCCTATCATCCTTTTCCAGATCAGGAGTGATCAACAGAACGTCAAGGACATTGGGTAGGCAGGCCTCTGAGATACTTATGCTCGAAGGTGCTCTGCCAGAATGCTGTTCAGCAAATTCCTCAGCAGCACAGAACTTGATCTCGGCCAGCGCTCCCCCAAGCATGATCTTGGCGACTACATCCGGCGACTCCTTCGGGCCATCACAGCCCCATTTGACGTGGCCTGTCCATAGACAGCCGCCGTTCTTTTCCTCCTCGCCCTCAATCGTAAGATCATGCACGTCAACGCCGAGTTGCTGGGCAAGCACCGCATGGCCAGCCTCGTGATGAGCAGTGAGCGTTTCGTCGTGTGTTTCTGGCATGGCAGAAGCAATCCTCCTTGAGTCAACTCTGCGTCAGGCATCCCCGGTATTGCCCCGAGAACACCGCGATGGCCAGTCAGCCTCACTCCCCGCTCTGCACGTCCTTCTGCACCGCCCAAAGATACTTCTGCGACGTGACGTAGAGCACGTCGTTGGCCACGATGGCCGAGCTGTAGATCGACGAGCCGAGGTAGGTCTTGCTGAGCACTTCGGGCTGCTTGCCGGCGGCCAGCACCCAGAACTCCTTCTTGGTGCCGTAGTAGACCTTGCCGTCGGCCAGCAGGGGCGAGCCCCAGGTTTCGGCGTTGGCGTCGTGGATCCAATAGCACTTGCCGGTGTCGGCGTCGAGGCAGTGGAGCTTGCCGGCGACGTCGGGGACGTAGACTAGTCCGTCGGCAATGGTGACGGTCGAGAGGGAGCGGTCCAAGGCGTCGTACGACCAGATCTTGGCCGTCTTGGTCACGTCACCCGTTTGCGTGGCGTCGAGGCAGTACATCAGCCCCTTGCCGCGGCCGTGGGCCGGGTCTTGGCCGATGGGAACGTAGATGCGGTTGTTGTGGAAGACCGGCGTGGCAATGATCTGGCTGGGGCCGACGTAGAGCCCGTCGTTCTTGTTGCCACGTTTCTTTCGGGCGTCGCCGTCGTAGAAGCCGCGGAGTTTTCCGTTTTCGTCGTACTTGTACTGCGGCGGATTGCAGTCGAACGACCAGACCTTCTCGAGCTCAACCTGCTCGTCGGGCACTTCGGTCAGGGCCTCGAACGCGTAGCAGACGCCGTCGCCGCCGCCGAAGAAGATCAGCGTGCGGCCGTTGACTTCGCCCAACGACGGCGAGGCCCATTGGGCGTGGTACATCCGCATGCCGATCTTCTCGCCGTCGGTAGCCACCAGCCGGCCGGTCCGTTTGTCGAGCACGATCAGACTCGGAGCCAACGGGGCCGGCAGCGCCTTGTGCGGCCCGTCGACGCCGTTGGACGTGCCCACGTAGACCAGGTCGCCGTGGATCAACGCCGAACAGCTTGCCGCGTCGTGCGGGACGACGCCGGCCTGGGTGATCATGTCGAAGCGCCAGACGATGTCTCCGTCGGTCGGCCGCAGTTCCACGGCCGGCTTGCCGGTGGGGACCATGTATTGGCCTTCGTCCTGGAAGGGGCCGTCGTTGCCGTCGGCCAAACCGTCGACGTCGAGACAGAGCAGTTCGTCGGCGCTGGTCACCACGTAGACGCGGTCGCCTTCCACCGTGGGCGAAGAACACGTGCCGAGAAACTGGTGGCTGAAGTGGGCGTCCGGCGGCAACTCGGTCCGCTTGGGCGTGGCGATTTGCCAGAGCAACTTGCCGGTAGCCTCATCGAGACACTGCACCATACCGCCTCGCGTGCGCTCGAGACGATCGTCGCCAGCGGTGAGGTTGGCGTCGTCGGTACCCACGAAGACGCGGCCCTCGGCCACGGTCGGATTTCCGTAGGCCAGCGAACCGAGCCGGGCGGTCCACTTGACGTTTTCGGTCGTGGCCGGATCGATTCCGTCGCCGTTGGGGGCGCGCTTGCCGGGCACGAAGGCATCGGGCAGCCCCTTGACGTCACAGACCATGTTACGCGCGTCGCAGCCGCCCCACTGCGTCCAATCGGCGGCCGCCGCAAACGTGGCAACGTTGGTTAGCCCCAGGAACATCAACAGAGAGAGCCACGTTCGCAGTCCGGGCGTGATCATCGCTTTCCTTTCGCAGGTGGCGTGGGCAAGGGCTTTCGACGGGAGGGATCGCCAACGATGATGATGAACCAAACGGCACGTCCTGTCAAGCGCGCCGCCGGTCGTCAAATTGGCGACTTGCTCCGCGATGTTCACTATGGTAGACACTATTCTGCCTGGCCGAGGAGTGTCGTAGCCGAAGTCGCCAGACTTTGGCGGCGATCGATTGGACATCGGTCGATAGGCCTGGCGACATGCGGACCCGCCGACTGGGCGATCGGCCGACTGGGCGATCGGCTGACTGGGCGATCGGCTGACTGGGCAATCGGCTGACTGGGCGATCGGCTGACTGGGCGATCACCCCCCGGCCAAACTCTGGCGAGTTCGCCTACGACGTGCGTTTGGTTGTCACTCTTGTTCGGGTACGAGGAGCGCTGGAAATGTCTGGAAGCTGTGTCGCCCCATTATTGTTGAGTATGGCCCTGGGAGCCGAAGTGCCGCACGATTTCGCGCTTTCGCCGCCGCCGGGACGCTTCGTGAGTGCATCGCGCTTGGACCCGGCGGCCGAGCCCGGCTTCAAGTCGGGCGCGCCGATCGCCGCCACCTCGTATTTCTACTGGTACGACGCGGCCACGAAGCTGCACGTGATCGACGGCGACGGCACCGACGCGCTGACCGATCATCCGCCGACGCTAAAGGGCTTCAGCTACAAGAACGTCGATTGGCACGCACAGCAATTGAGCGACATGATCGCGGCGGGCATCGACGTGGCGCTGCCGGTCTATTGGGGCGTGCCGCTGACGGACCAGACGTGGAGCGACCAAGGCTTGCCCAAGCTGGTGGCGGCGCGAGAGCGGCTGCTTGCGGCGGGCAAATCGCCTCCGGCCATCGGCATGTTCTACGACACCAGCACGCTGGCCCACAACGGCCGGCGCTATCACGTCGACCTGACGACGCCGGCCGGCCAGCGCTGGTTCTACGGCACGATCCGCAACTTCTTCTCGTACATCCCCCCAAGGCACCGCGCCCGGATCGACGGCCGGCCGCTGGTGTTGCTCTATTCGGCCCACTTCGCGGCCAAGGTCGACCAGACGCTGTTTCCGGCAGTGCGAGAGATGTTCCGCAAGGATTTCGGCACGGACCTCTACCTGGTCAAGATGCGCGACTGGCCCGGCCAGTCCGACAGCGAGTATCAATGGGGCGCCGCGTTAGCCCCGCAGCTTCACGACACGGCCGGGATTGGGCCCGGCTACGATCACTCGGCCGTCCCGGGCCGCAGTCCGTTGGTGCGCAAGCGCGACGACGGACGGTTCTATTCCTTCGGCTGGCGGCGGCTATTGGCGATGGATCCGGCTCGACGGCCGTGGCTGGTCCATCTCGAGACGTGGAACGAGTTTCACGAAGGCACCGAGATCTGCGAGACGTTGGAGTACGGCCGGGAGTATATCGAACTGACCCGAAAGTATACGGACGTCTTCCACGCGCGGCGGCGGATCGACCTATCGCAGGGCCAGGCGGTGCGAAAGGAGGTCTCGGCAACGCCGGCCAACTCGGACGGGCTGAAGCTGGTGCCGTTGTCCGACGGCGACGGCCCGGTGGTCGAGCAAGAGGTGGCCGGCAGGCGGGCGTGGTGTACGACGCAAAATCGCCACTCACCCGACCAGCGCTACCTCTACTTCGACGCCGATTACTCGTTCGCCTATGACGCGGACGAGACGCTCGAGGTCGTCGTAGGCTACTTCGACGACGGGCCGAAGGCCTTCACGCTGCACTACGACTCGGCCGATCCGGAACTGAAGGGCCTGAAGCAGCAGTTTCGCGACGGCGGCACACAGCCGATCGAACGCAGCCGGACGTGGAAGGAAGCGACGTTTCGCATCCCACACGCTCGATTTGCCGACCGGGCCAACAACTGCGATTTCCGTTTCGCATGCGTCGACGGGGAGTTGGTCATCAGCCACGTGACCGTCCGGCGGCCGTGAGGACCGGCTGACGCAACCACGCCGAACGGCTGCTATCGAACGTCTGGTAGCCGCCGGCAATCGAACGTCTAGCAGCCGCCGGCACGGCGGCTTGACGTCGAAGTGGATAACGTATTCGAAGCCGCCGTACCGCCGGCTGCTAAACGAGGAAACGCACGCGGCTGGATCGCACGCAAGAGAAACGCGTGGCCGTCTATCTGAACAGCGCGAACCACTTCTTCCGCGGCGGCTCGGGGTCGGGCACGCGCAGCGGTGAGCCTTCGAGTACCGTCAGACCGTTGATACCACAAACGCGGTCGGCCACGCCGCCACCGGCCCAGTCGACGATCCGTCGATAGGCCTCGGCCATGTGCGGCAGTCGAGAGGTCGTCGAGTGGCCGTCGGAGGCGACCAAGTGGACGATCCCCCGGCGAAACCAATTCCGCAGCGCCCGGGCGTCCTCGCGGCTGGGCGGGGCTGTCACCCCGTCCGACGTGACCTGCACCAGGCAGCCAAGTTCGATCAGTTGCTCGATCACGCCCCGGTCGTGGAGGTACTCCGGCCGCCGTTCCGGATGTGCCAAGACGGGACGCACGCCCAAGTCCACAAGGCCGCGGACCGTCTGCCGCAGATCGAGAAACACGCCCACGGGCAATTCGATCAGCAGGTACGCGTCGCGTCCGGCCATTCCCAGCAGTTCTCCGCGGGCCCACATTTCCTCCAAGCCGGGTTGCACGGTCACCTCCGCACAGGGATAAACGGTCATCCGCAGACCGGTGTCGGCCAGGGCTGCGACGAGTCGTGCGGTACCCTCGCGAATCCTCTCGGACGTGACCTCCGGCCAGCGCTCGCTAACGTGGGACGTCGCCGCCAGCACGCGCGTGCCGTCTTCCCAAGCCATGCGGCACATCGCCACGGCTTCGTCCAACGTGGGCGGGCCATCGTCGAAACCGGCGAGAAGATGACAGTGCGTATCGACCAGCGGTAGCATAGACGAGCGGTGACTGAGGAGTTGTGAAAGGCGTCCGACTTCGCAGGAAGCGGCCGACAATCGGCCGGCCCGACTTAGGTCAGATCGGCCGGGGATTCGTCCTCCAAGTAGTAATG
>CAYYNP010000393.1:0-3292 GCA_964472545.1 uncultured Planctomycetaceae bacterium
CGGGGCGGGGGGGGGGGCTCGCGGGGTGGGGGGGCTGCACGGGGGGCGGGGGTGAAGAGGTGAGCGGGTAGCGCCTTGCTCCCACTGCTTCTAAACCTCGGCTTGTCTTCTCCCCGTCACCCCCTCACCTTCCCGCCCGGCCCCGCTTCTGCTATTCTCAACGGCGTAAGGGCCCTTTTCCGCGCCAAGGAGAAAGCCGCGGCCACAGCGCACCCCATCGACGCACGGGAGGCAAAGTGTACCGCTTCAGCTTAGCAGACGTAGGCCCAATTGGGAAGGTCGAGCGACGCCCGCCACGCCGTTCCCGGAGAGTCTCTGCCGGCCGCGCTATGGGGTCTTCCGGAGCCGCGCGAGCTGGATGCGTTCGCTACGGAGACACCCCTGCGGCGAATTGCGCGGAACGGCGGCTTGCGCATCCATCCACGCGATCGTTTCCTGGAACACCCGCCAGCGCTGGGCCGGGTCCCAAGCGGCCTCGCGCTTTTGCTCCTCAAACTGCTTCAATTCGCCGTCGGCCATGTCACGACTCATCTTCGCCTCCCAGCAGTCTCCTCAAGTCCCGGATTCGCTGGCGATTCTGTTCCTCTTCAGGCAAAGCCAATTGGCATTGTAGCATGTCGTCGTCCGACAATCCCGCGTAGGCCACGCCGGACGCCGTATGCTCGGTCACCGCTCTCTCATGACATTCTGCCCATGACGTGAGTCCCTCGACCGATCGAAACACGTCGATCGCCGCATGGGGGCTCGTCAGGCAAAACACACCCTGACGGGTCAGCCAACCCGGCTTCAACTCGGCCACCGGCTTCCATTCGTCCTCAACGCGCCCCCATTCGGCATGAAGCTCTGCCAAGGCCTCTTCACATCTGCGCAGATTCTCGGCGGTGTCCTCGATCCAGACGTCCAGATCGTAGGTCAACACGGGCGCGTGGCGCAGCCCGTAGTTCACTCCGCCGATGAGCAAGTACCGCACCTGTCTCGCGTTGAGCGTTTCGAGAACTCGGTCGACGTTCATGTGGTTGTTCACTGCCCCGGTGTCTCCGCGGCCCGCTTCGCCTTGAGCTTCCTGCCGATCTCGAGAATCCTATCCACAATTTCGTCGGTCAACTCAAAACCCTCTTGCAGCGGGAAGCCCTCCCAGATGACGTAGCCGTCCGGCTCGAGCAGGATTACGTGGGGGATGCCGAAGACGCCAAGCTTGTTCTTGGTCCGCTCTTGGGTGTCGACGCCACTGAAGAACTCGATCTTGGGGATTTCCGGGTGCTTTTGATTGAGTTTCCGTACTTCTTCGGCCGTTTCCTGCGAGATGCCGATCACGACCAATTCGTCGCCGTACTTCTTGTGAAACGTGTTCAGCAGCGCGATCGAGCGGCGGCAGGGCGGGCACCAGGTGGCCCAGAACTCGATCAGCACGTATTTGCCCTCGGTCTTCGGCTCCGCCGTGATCCACTCCTCGACCTCCAACTCCGGCGCCTTGGCCCAACGCCACGACTGTGCCCAGAGCCGCCTCTCCTTCTTCACCGCCGGCGGTTTGTAGTTCTCGTCAAACGGGGAATTCTCGGCAAAACGCGGAATTTTGCTGGTATCGATCGTAGGGCCCTTCGACGGGTCGGTGATGCAAGGCTCGGGGGGCTTCTCGCCCGGTTTCTCTGCGTCGGGCTTCTTTTCAGGGGGGACTGCTGGACCTGTTGGACATGGCTCGGCTGCCGCAGCGGGTTTGTCGGCAGAGTCGGCGGCGGCAACCGGGGCCGTTTCGTCCGGCTCGTCGGCCCACGCCGGCGACATCACCCCCCCTATCAGAACCAGCAAAGCCGCGGCGACGCCGATCCCTACACATCGCGATTTCCACGCTCCAGACAACCTGATTCTCGACATCACCCGTCTCTCCTTGGCAAGGTTGCAGCCCTGATACCCACCGTCTTCGCCGCAGTTTCAGCCCTCCAGTGTAACTACTGCACGGCGGCAGTGCCACAGCGAACGCGAGGCGGAGAATCCGGCGCTGCGGTTGATCGCGCCGACCACTCTGATCGGCCACCCACTTCTCTCCTCACGTTTCCTCGCTCATTGCGTACTGCGCAGCTACGAAGTTCCTCGACTCCGTCGGCGACGCCCGGACTAGCTAGGCGCCAACGGCCAGTAGTCCGCCAGGAACGTATCGACAGCCTCGTTAGCCGAGCTGGAATTCGCATGCTGCTCCGGTCGGAGGCTCGTTGGGCCGACCTCGCAAAGCCAGTCAATATCGGTGAGCGAGACGTTCGGGGCGTGGAGTTCCTTCGCGCCACCCTCACTCAAACCCTCAATCCCCGGAACGCTGATCAACTTCAACGCATTGAAGAAGGACGTCGAGTTGTTCCTGGCGATTATCTGATCCGTGGCATTGACGTTTCGGTCGCGATCGTGGTCGCACCGGTCGTCGATTGGTGCAGGGTCGAAGAAGAAGTGGGGGTTGTTCCTCGCGTCGATCTGGTCGGTGGCATTGACGAATGCGTCGGTCGCCGAGTTGCCGCTTTCGCCGATGGCGTTGCCGAAGTAGAAGATGTCCTCTTGCATCAAGCCGGTGTTGGCGGTTGCCTTCACGGTAACCTGCAGCCACTGTTTCTCGATGGCATTGTCCGCCCAGATGATCGTAACACGGTCAGAGCCGTCCAATCCCTCGCCGTGTTGCACGTCGATGTCCGAAGGGGCGGGAGCCAGAGGCCAAGCGTCCGGGGTCGAGTCGTTTCCGACGCGGAACTCAAAGTCTGCGGCCGTCAGATCTTCTACCCCCTCCGGCAGATGGGCAACGTCGACCATAATCCCGTTGATACCCCGGCTGTAGCTTGTGTAGTTGGCGAACGTGGCGGTCTGCCCCGGCGTCAGGGCCACTTTGTCCGGCGCGATCACGTCGTCGTTGTTGAAGTCGGCGTGCTCGGCCGTTGGCGTGTCCCACGACGAGTCGTGGTAGAAGGTGTACCGGCCGGCAACGGTGGCCATGACAGCGATAGTCATCGATCCGGAAGCAGACCATAGTCCTGCCTCGTCTTGCTCCTGCACGTACAGGACGTGGTCGCCTAGGGGCAGAGGTGACGCCGGCGTAAAGCTCAGCTTCGTAGTAGCCGAGGCCCCTGAATCGAGATCGCTGTCGTCAAGCTTGTATCGAAAAGTACCGTTTCCCCCACCCCCGGCGGCCCAGGACCACGTAGGCGTTCTGTCGTTGGCGGGTGTTTCACCCTGCACAATTGGCGCGTGTGGCGGTGTGGTATCCAGTGTGATCGTATCCGAGCACTGCGTAGAATTGCCGGCCTCGTCGCGGAAC
>CAYYNP010000393.1:3392-7780 GCA_964472545.1 uncultured Planctomycetaceae bacterium
TGCACGTAGACCGTCTTCACTCCATCACCGGACGCGAGCGTCCACGCCTTGCTCGTCGCGTAGTTCTCCCAAGCGCTCCAAGTCGAGCCGTTGCCGCTGAACCGCATTGTCAAGGCCGAGCCGCTGCTATCGGTCGCCGAGAGCCTGAGGTCTATTGAACGGGATTTCGTGTACTTGCTGCCCTCGTTGATCGTGACGGTGTTACATTGTGGCGGCGTGGTATCCAGCGTGATCGTATCCGAGCACTGCGTAGAGTTTCCCGCCTCATCGCGGAACTGCACGTAGACCGTCTTCACTCCATCACCGGACGCGAGCGTCCACGCCTTGCTCGCCGTGTAGTTCTCCCAAGCGCTCCAAGTCGAGCCATTGTTGCTGAACCGCATGGTCAAGGCTGAACTGATGTTATCGGTTGCCGAGAGCGTGAGGGTACCTGAAGTGGAGTCTGCGTAGGAGGCACCACTGTCGATCGTGAAAGACCTACATGGTGGCGGTGTGGTATCCAGTGTGGTCGTATCCGAGCACTGCGTGAAGTTCCCGGCCTCGTCGCGGAACTGCACGTAGACGGTCTTCACGCCGTCACCGGACGGCAACGTCCACGCCTTGCTCGTCGCGTAGTTCTCCCAAGCGTGCCAAGTCGAGCCGTTATCGCTGAACCGCATCGTCAAGGCCGAGCCGCTGCTGTCGGCCGCCGAGAGGCTGAGGTCTATTGAACGGGCTTTCGTGTAGTTGCCATCCTCGTTGATCGCGACGGAAACACATTGCGGCGGAGTGCCGTCCTCGTACGCCAATCCGCCGATCGTGTGATCGGCGTAGAAGACATTGTTGAACTTCACAACGTGATTTCCGTCGGATGGATTGATCTTGAGAATATCAACAACCCTGTTGTTGGTTACCACCGCCCACAGATATCCCTCGCCATACGCCAATCCGCCGATCGTGTGATCGGCGTAGAAGACATTGTTGAACTTCACAACTTGGTTTCCGTCGGATGGATTGATCTTGAGAATATCAACAACCCGATTGTTGGTTACCACGCCATAAAGAGAATCCTGCGTGTCTGAAGCCAGCACGCTCGAAGTCGCGCGTGAAGCGTGCACCTCTTTCTGCTGCGAGGGCGCCCCCGGGGACCGATCACCGATGGGCCCATCTGCCCCGCCGCTGGCTGCATCGTCAAGGGGAGACTCTCCTGATTCGTACTCGGGAAGGGATGGCTGGCTGATCGGTCGGGCCAAGCTACCGGACAGAAGAGGCGTTGCGCTCTCCGCAACCTGCTGCGGACCGTAGATCACGCTGTCCGATCCGTCGTTCACGGGCAACGGTTCCGCTTCGACGTCGGCCGGCGGTTGGCCGCTTTGGAACACTGGGCAGGTCAACAGGCGTCGATCCTCCAGTACTTCAACGCGGAGCCGGCGCCGGCAGAGCGAAAGAGTGGATCGCCCGAAGAGTTCCCCCCGCTTCCGCTCGGGTCGATGACGAGAAAGGTCGGTTCCCATGACAACCTCCTTCAGCCGCGAGACATTGAGCGTGGGCCCCTTGACGAGAAGTCCCTACTGCAGAAAGTCTGTGCTCCCTCAGAAGATTCACCCCTGTGCTGGCTCAGCGGTTCTTCACAACCCCGTTAGGTAGAAACCGCGGCATTCATCTCGACCCAGGAGGGTCTTTGAAAAGCCACTGGACCACACCAGGACAGCCATTCCATTTGACCTGACGTAGCAGCTCTCTGCAAGGGGCGTTTTGTCCAAGATACTTCAGTAGTTCGACCCTGCCGGGCGATACCCTTTTTAGGTGGGGTTCGTGCGGCGCTGCCTCCGCTTGAAAGGTTGTGGAGGATCGCTCGCTGCCACCGATCCGGTCGGGGCGGAAAGGGCGAAACGGACAGAAAACGCCACTTCCACATCGAGATCCATCGAAACGCGGCAAAGGAACTGGATACCTGCCTTCGCTTCCCACTCTCCTCCTCCACTTCTGGCCTAGCCACAAAACCGCAATATCGCTAAGCTCCGCATCTTCCATGATCTCGCCACTCTATCGGGCGGTCAGCGTACGCCGGGAGTCACTCGACCGATGCAGCTCTTTCGCGGCTTTCCATCCTATCATCCGTTGCTGAAGCTTGGGCTCTGGGTCTTGGCGATCGTCGTCTCGGCGGCCGCCGTGCAGGCGATCGGCTGGCTGATTTCGGCCGATTTCGACATCCTCTCGCAAGGCGGCGGCGGACGCGGTGTACTATTGGCATTGGCCCTGGCCACGCTACTCGTCTTGATGGCCGCCGACCGGCGCCCGGCTGCCGATTACGGTCTGGCCATCGGCGGCGATTGGGCGCGACACTGGTTCGGCGGGCTGGGGCTCGGCATCGTGACCTACTCGGCCTATTGCGCGTTGGCGTGGCTGGGCGGGGCGTGGACCGTGCAAACCGATTCGCTGAGCACCTATCGCTGCTTCTCGGCCACCGCCGGCGCAATGACCGCGATTCCCGTGGCCGTCACCCAACAAGTGATCTTCAGCGGCTACATGCTCAGTTCGCTGCGCGACCGCTATCGGCCCATGGTGGCCGTGTTAGTGTCGGCCGTGTTGTTCGCCGTGCTTTCCCAGTTGGACAAACCGGCCGCACTGCTCTCCGGCGAAGGCCTCCCGTTGGCGGCCGGGTTTTTCCTGATCGGCACACTGCTGGGCATCCTGCGCTTGCGGTTCGGCAGCATCCCCTTCCCGGCCGGTTTGCTGGCCGGTTGGATCTTTGTACGGCGGATGCTCAAGAAGACCTCGCTGGTGGCCCTTTCCGGCGAGAGTGACCTCAGCGCCTGGATGATGCCCGGCCGCGATCCACGGCAGGCGCCCTTCCTCTGGGCATTCCTGGCCGTGGGCATCGGCATCGCCTATTACTTCTTGCGCCGTCACGGCGAGCACCGAGCGGCGGCCGACCAGCCGGCGCTGGACGCCAGCTTCAAGCGGATCATGCCCTTCTCGAACCTCAACGCCTTGGCCCCGTTGGACCTCTGGCTAACGCGGCTGTTCGACGCCCGATTCCGCGTGGGGCTGAAGTACATCCCGCGGTTGATCGCGATCCTCGTCTTCTCGACCTTCAACACGATCCTCTCGCTGCCCGAGCGGCTGATTGCCCCGTGGCTGTTGCGGCTGCGGCGCCGCGAGGAAGAGCCGGTGTTCATCGTCGGCGTGCATCGTAGCGGCACGACCCACTTGCACAATCTGCTCTCGCTCGATCCACGTTTCGTTGCGCCGAAAACCTATCACATCATCAATCCGGTGGGGTGGATCACCGGCGGCTGGCTGACCACGCCGCTGTTCGGGCCGTTTATGACCTGGAAGCGCCCGATGGACAACGTGCAGTTGACCATCTTCGCCCCACAGGAAGAAGAGTTTGCGGTGGCCGGAATGTGCCGGCAGTCGCCCTACTGGGGCATGACCTTCCCGCAACGCGGTGCCGAGTACGACCGCTATATATTCCCCGACGCCATGCGGCCTAAGGAACTCAAGACGTGGCAACGGGCGTACATGCTCTTCCTCAGCAAGCTCACCTTCTGGTCGCGCAAGCAGCCGCTGTTGAAAAGCCCGTACAACACGGGCCGCGTGGCGGCGCTGCGAAAGCTGTACCCCCGGGCAAAGTTCGTACACATCTGCCGTCATCCGTACACGGTCTACAAGTCGAATATGCACATGGCCGAGCAGGGGTTGGTCGTCTTTCAACTCCAGGACCCGGACCAGGCCGACTCCTACGCCACGCGGTTCCTCGCCAATTACCGTGAGTTGGAGGAGACCTTCGCCCGAGACGCCGCCGAGTTGCCCTCCGGCGACGTGGCCCGAGTGCGGTTCGAGGACCTCGAACGGGATCCGGTCGGTCAAGTGCGCAGGATCTACGCCGAACTGGGGCTCGAGTTCGACGCCCGGCTAGAGCGGCGCTTGACGGCCTATCTCCAAAGCGTTAGCGGCTACAAGAAGAACCGCCATCGAGAACTGCCAGAGCATACCCAGCGGGAAATCGACGCCGAATTGGGACCGTTTCTCGATGCCTGGGGCTATCGCGACGCCGAGTCGACGGCGGCCCAACCGCGCAGAGCGGCCTGATTCTACGCCACGAACGGCTGCACGGGGCATGGCATGCGCAGGCATCGCGGCGGTCGAAGCGTCTGTCGAGTCGATCGCCGGCAGCTCGCCTTCTACGCGACTCACGCTCCATACGTGTCCAACAGCGCATCGACCGCAGCGGCGGCGGGAGCATCAGAATCGGGCGTCTCGCTGCCGGTTGCAGCCAACTCAGATAGCCAGGCTAACAACGCGGGCGTAGCGCTGGCGGCAGAGGCTTGCTGTTGCCCCTGCACGTCGCCCAGGTCGATCAACCTAAGCGCCGTGAGGAAGTTGGTCTGGTTGTTGCGGGC
>CAYYNP010000394.1:0-7778 GCA_964472545.1 uncultured Planctomycetaceae bacterium
CAGCCCCCAGTCCCCAGCCCCGTTTGCCGTTGTCGACGCTTTATTCCACGCGCCGCCGAAGCCACAGACCAACGGGCCCCAAGAACCAAAAAAAACCGCCGGTCACTTGACCGGCGGTTTGACGGATGTGCGTCAGCTTGCCACTCGCTCGATGAAGCCGGCGAGTTGTTGGCTGCGTACCGGGTGCTGGAGCTTCCGCACCGCTTTGGCCTCGATCTGCCGGACCCGTTCCCGGGTGACCTTGAAGATCCGGCCCACCTCTTCGAGCGTGTAGGTGTAGCCGTCTCCCAGACCATACCGCAGACGTATAATCTCCCGCTCACGATAGGTGAGCGTCTTGAGCAACGCCTCGATCTTGTCTCGAAGTAGGCCATTTCCGGCAGCTTTTTCGGGTCGCGGCAGCCCACCGTCCTCGATGAACTCGCCGAAACAACTATCTTCGCTTTCTCCGACCGGCCGGTCAAGGCTTACCGGGTGGCGTCCCATGGCCAAAACCCGTCGGGTCTCGTCCATGCTCAATTCAGCGGCCCGCGCGGTTTCCTCAGTCGTGGGGTCTCGGCCCAATTCCTGCTGGAGCCGTTTCGCCGCACCGCGGAGCTTGCTGAGCACGTCGATCATATGCACGGGAATGCGGATTGTGCGTGCCTGATCGGCGATTGCCCGGGTAATCGCCTGGCGAATCCACCAGGTGGCATAGGTCGAGAACTTGAATCCCCGACGATACTCATATTTGTCGACCGCCCGCATGAGGCCCGTGTTGCCCTCCTGGATCAGGTCCAGGAAGCTGAGCCCCCGATTGCGGTATTTCTTGGCGATCGAGACGACCAGCCGCAGATTGCCGCCGGAGAGCTGCCGCTTGACCAGTTCGTAGTCGCGGTATTGCGATCGCATCCGCTGGCAACGTTTTCGCAGGCTTCCCGGCGTTTCCTGGGTGAGCACCATCAGGTCGCGGAGCTCGCGACGCAGGTTGGCCCGTTTGTCCTTCGTGGCCGGCGTATCGATCAGACGCCGCAATTGGGCGCGGATCTGATCCATCCGGCTGAGCACTTCGTCCATCTGCCGCATCATCGACTGCACCCGCCGCGTGCGGAGGCTCAACTCCTCGATCAACGTGAGCATCTTGCGGCGCCGGCGGATAAACCGCTTGCGGATATCCGGCCGCAGTTCGACGGGCGTGCGGCGATTCAGCAGCCGGTTGAAGTCGCGGGCGTTGGCCTCGCTGAGGCTCTTGAGCGTCCTCAGGTTGTGCGGCATCCGCGCGATGATCTGCTCCTTAGTCAACCGCTCGGTCAGCGAAACCTTGATCGTGCGGTCGAAGGGCAGCGCGCCGCGATGGACCTTCGTCAACGTGCCCAGCGTCGCCCGCATCGCCTGATTGCAGCCGATTACGGTCCGCCGGAAGCGTTTTCGGGTGACCTCGATCTTCTTGGCCAGCGAGATCTCCTCTTCGCGGCTGAGCAGCGGGATCTCGGCCATCTGTGAGAGATACAAGCGGATCGGATCGCTGCTCCACTTGACGACGTCGTCCGGCGGAGGCGGCGGGGGCGCACTGGCCGGCACGCCGGCCGCTTGGCCTTTGGCCGGCGCCCCTTCGGCCGGGCTAGCGTCGGCGGCCGGTTCGGCCGCGTCGAAGAACTCCGGCCGCGGCGCTTCGACCAGTTCGATTCCCTGCTCTTCCAGGGCGATCAATAGATTGTCGAGCCGATAGGGATCGACTTCCTCGTCCGGCAGGTACTCGTTGACTTCGTCGTAGGTGAGATATCCCTGCGACTTGCCCTTGGAGACCATCTCCTTGAGGTCGGTGTTGAAAAGGTCCACCGCGTGACTCCTTTCTCGCGACAAACGCGCTCTGCGTATCCTCTGCGATCTTGCCTTTCCTCCCGAAGAATCCGATGGGTCGGGGAGGCGATCGCCCGGCGGTGGTATCCTTACCCGTCCGTGGGTTCGGAAATACCTTGCCGGATTCGCTCCTGCCGGATCATCTGCTCCAGCAGTGCGGTCGCCCGGTCGTCGTCCAGTCCTCCTTCGCGGAGCGTCACTAGCTGGCCCGGGCGCCGTCGCTGTGCCTCCTGTTGTTGAATCGTTTCTACCAATTCCCGCGCCAACGCGGCGGGATCGTGCTCTGGGTCTTGTTTGCCCCGTCGTTGTTCGTCCAACTCGACCAGCAGGCTCTTGGTCGCCGGCCGGTCGAAGCTGAGCATCAGCCGGTCGAAGTCGGGCGTCTCGCCGTCGTCGGCCAACCGACAGATTGTATCGTAGATCTCCTTGGCGGGCCCCGGCGGAATCCACTGCGGTTCGATTTCGCTGCGGACCTCGGCCAGACATTGCGGGTGCTGCACGAGGATCTCCAACAGTTCCTGCTGTGCCGGTCCGAGTGGCTGCGAGGCGAACTGCTCGGCGTCGTACGCTTGCGGATCGAAATCGTCCGGCGCCGTCAAGCCGTCTTCTTCGGTTGGCGGCGGAGGCACTTCGGGCCGTGCCGACTCAGGGCGCGGCGACGGCCGACGGTTGCGCTGCTGCCGGCGCAGGGCCGTCAGACGCTGCCGGACTTCCGCCTCGTCCACGCGAAACCAGGCCGAGAGCCGCTGCAGAATCTTCTCTTCCCGAAAGCGGTCTTCGCGCGTCGTGTCTTGCCGTAGTCGCGGCGCTCGGGCAACGATCTCGACCAGTTCCTCCAAGGCCTGGCTGGCACGATGCACGTCGCGCTCGAGGTCCACGCCGCGGGTCTTTGCCTCGAACGCATGGTCCAGCGCCTCGACCGCGTTGTTCTGGACCATCTCGGCAAAGGCTTCCGGCCCGTGTTCGTGCAGGAAATCGCACGGATCGGAGCCTTCCGGCAGCGTGAGGATTTGCAGGTCGACCTGTTCGGCGACAAACAACCCCAGCACTTGGGTCGTCCGGCTCTGGCCCGCTTCGTCGCCGTCGAGTATCAGTACGATGCGGTCGGCGAAACGCTTCAGCACCTTGATGTGGCCCTCGCCCAGCGCGGTCCCCATGACGGCCACGGCGTTACCGAATCCGTATTGGTGGGCGACGACGACATCGGTGTAGCCCTCCATCACCAACGCGGTGGCGAACTTCTCCTTTTGCCGCTGTTTTCGTAGCGCTTCCTTGGCGACGTCCAGACCGTAAAGCAGGTTGCTCTTGTGGAACAGCGGTGTCTCGTTCGAGTTAACGTACTTTGCCCGGCTGGTCGTGCCGCTCTCGGGCAACACGCGCCCACCGAACGCCACCGGCCGGCCCTGAGTGTCGCGGATCGAAAACAGCAGCCGACCGCGGAATCGATCGTAGAGTTTGCCGCCCTCTTGCGATCGCGCCAGGATGCCCACGGTCTCGAGGATCTTCGCCCGATTCGGATCGCGTCCTACTTGCTCCAGGAGCCAATCGTGCCGATTGGGCGACAGGCCGATATAAAATCGCTCGATGCTCTCGCGCGTGATGCGGCGCTCGGCGAGGTACTTCCTGGCGATTTCGCCGTCGGGCGATTCGAGTAGACACTTGTGATATTGCGATTCGGCCCACTGCATGGCCTTGAAGAGCTTCTGCTTGCCTTTGCCGGAGACGGGCGGTGGGCTGGCTTCCGGAGCGTCCTGTCCTGCCGCGCCTTGCGAGGGCGCAAAGTGGGCCGGCCGAAAACGCCGCAGCTCGATGCCCGCCCGCTCGGCGAGCATCTCCAACGCTTCGCGGAACTCGACGCCTTCGATCTGCATCACGAAGCTGAATACGTCGCCGCCGATGTCGCAGACCCAACAGCGCCACGATTGACGCTCGGGATTGACCTGCAGACTGGGGCGAGAGTCGTCGTGCCAGGGGCAATGGGCCACGTAGTTACGGCCTTGACGGCGCAACTGGACGTGGGAGCCGACCAGATCGACGATGTCGACCGCCTGCCGGACCATCTCTTTGTCGTCAACGGGCGATCCGCTCGACACCATCAACTCCCCGGCGGCGATCTTGGCGAATTCCGTTTCGCATGCACAAACCACAGGTCGACAAATCCATTTGCCGTGTTGATTGCCTTGCAGGCCAGATAAGGGCGGCCCCAAGAGGCGAGCTTCCTGAGGCCGACTTCCTGCAACGGCGAGCGTGATTATATCGCTCAGGCGAAAACGGGTCAAGCACGCGAGAGAGTTGCAGCAATGTCAGCAGTGCTATCGCTTCGGCAGAAAGTGCTTAGGGCTTGTCCGGAAACAACTTCGTCCGCTTCATGGTAGCCATCACACTCCCTGTGATGATTCGCCCGAAAAACTGCGAAGTTGTTTCCGGACAGGCCCTTAGTGGTGTTTCGATCCTAGATCCACGGGTGCCATGCCCACGCAAGCGTGGGCATGGCACCCGGCACACTCGGATGCTGTGGTGGACACAAAAAGGGGCGGCCCCGCAGTGCCGGGACCGCCCCAGGAGGAGGGCAGGCCGTTGCCTAAAACCCGATCCTCAGCGAGAAGCCAGGGCTGTGGTACTGGAAGCCGCTATACGGGCGGTAGTATTGGCCGTGATAGCCGTAGCTCGGTGGATACGCGTAGGGAGCGTATGTCCGGTAGGGGACCACCACTCGCGGATGCACGCAGACCGGCGGCCGTACGATGACCGGACTGCGGTGAAAAGAGCCATGATATCGGCTCCCGTGCAGTCCGTGCATCGAGTGGACACCGTGCGAAACGCCCGCGTGGATGCCGACCGAACGCGAGTGTGGCCGGTGGGCCGCCTCGGTTTCCGCGACCGGCAGTGCGAACAACCCCAATACGGCCAACGACAACGTGACGCGGCTCATAATATCTTCCTTTCGAGTAGAGGGGACGGATCGATCCTGTGGTTTCTAGCAATGCAGGTTCCGTGCCGCAGCGCCGGGAAGATCGCATAAGACATACCCATAAAAGAGGTTACATCAGGAGTGAACCGTCCGGTTGTTCGCAAACGCACGCCGAGGCGCCATCACATAGACTACACGACCGTTGTCACTGTGACACACATCCGCGATTGACCTGGACTGCTTGTAGGCCTACGTTCATTAGACTCGCCTGTTCGCAGTGCGAGGACTTGCCCTCGCTTTGGATCATCCTTTGACCAGCCATTTCGCCGTCTGGGACTACCTCGTGTTGGGCGCCGTCTTGGCGGCCCTCGTGGCACTGGCTGCGCGGGTGGGACGTCGCCAGGCGACTAGCGACGAGTTTCTACTGGCCGATCGTTCGCTCGCGTGGTGGCCAACCGGGCTGAGTCTCGCCTTGGCGGGTTTCGCGGCGATCTTCTGTTGCGGAATTCCCAACGAGGCCTATTGGGCCGGGGCGAAGTTCCTGCTGTTTCCGCTGCTGCTCTGGGCCGCGTTGCCGATTGCGCTATGGTGCGTCATCCCGCTCTACGGCACGCTACGGCTGGAGTCGGTCTACGAATACCTGGAACTCCGTTTCGACGCGACCACCCGCGCGATCGCCGGCGGGCTCTACATCGTGGGGATGGTGCTTTGGCTCGGCGGCGTGCTGGTGTTGCCTTGCGCGGCCTTGTATCCCCGTACCGGTTTGAGCTTCACGACCCTCTTTCTGCTGGTCGCCACCGGTGGCGCTGCCACGCTGATCGCGTTTCTTGGCGGGATCAGGGGGGGAGTTTGGACCGGCGCCGTACAATCCGCGCTGGTGGCCGTTGCCCTGGCGGTCGTATTGGTCGCTGTGGTCGTCCATCTGAAGCCGGGGGAAGGACCGTCGCGGATTTGGGAAGTGGCCGGCGAACTGGGACGGACCGATATGGTCGAGCCGATGCCTGATGGGCCGCCGGAATGGTCGGCCGCCCGGCAGCGGTGGTCATTTTGGACCGCGCACTGGTCGATTTGGGCCGTCGTGCCGTATCTGGCAGTCATCTCGATGTTCTTCTTCGTCGCCGATCAGGCCACGTTGCAGCGGTTCTTCGCCGCTCGAGCGTATCGAGATCGGGCCTACTCCTTCCTGCTCGGCATGGGGCTGCTGAGCGTCATGGTCGTGGCGGCGACCTTCGTGGGCATGGGGCTGCTGGCCGTCTATCAAGACAGCCCTCAAGAGGAGATCCCACCGAGTTGGATCGTCAACAGCGCCGTCGATCGAAAGACCGGCGAGCCGTTGATCGACGTGGAGACTCCCGTCGATCGTGAGGCATTTGGCGACCTCGTCGCGCGCGGGGCGATTCTCGATCCAACTTTGGATAGACCGATCCGACAGGGTCCGGAATCCACCGCCTTCGTGACTCCCGAAGGGGATCCGAACGTACTGCGTTTGGCGACGCGTCGTCCCCGGTCCAAGCGAGGCGACCCGCTGATCCGCCGCGGCGGCGACCGGATGTTCGCCCAATTTGTTTGGCGACATCTATCGCCGTTGGCGCTGGGCGGCCTCGTGTTGGCCGCGATGGCAGCGGCGGCCATGGCTGCGTTCGGCTCCGGCATCACCGCGTTGACCACGCTGGCAGTCGTCGATTTCCACCGCCGCCACGGCTGGGGCGAACGCGCGCTGGCTCGGCGGCGCGGCAAAACACCGGAGGAGCTGGACCAGGTCGACGAGTTGACTCTGGCCCGGCCGCTGACGCTCGTTTTCGGGGCGGCGATCGTGGTCGTGTCGTTGGCGGTGGCGGCGCTGGACGGTGGTTTGGGCTACCTTCTTGGCGTGATGAACGTCGTGGCGGGGCCGCTGCTGGGCGTCTTCCTGCTCGGGCTGTTCACCCGCCGCACAACCGGCCTGGCGGCGTCGATTGCGCTGGGATGCGGCGTGCTGGCGGCGCTGGGGACGAGTTTCGGCCATTTCGGAAGCGAGGCATTAGGTCCAGTGTGGCCCTTCGACGGGCCGTTTTGGCCGATGCTAGTGGCGTTAGGTATGACACTGGCCGTTGGCTATCTGCTGAGCCTGCTGATCGGCCGGCGCAAGTCGCGCGACGAACTGAGCGGACTGATCGTCGGCGTGGGGCGATTGGGACACTTGAAAGAATACGAAGGACGTTAGGGTTAGAATTCGCGTAGAGATTGCATCGAGCGTTTAGCAGTCGCCGGCACGGCGACTATGAGTCGGCGTCCAAGTCGCCGTGCCGGCGACTGCTAAACGCTCGATGCCGACGCACAAGAGAAAGCCGACCATGGGTGTATCGATTCGCTACCTGGAACTGCGATGTTCGGGCTGTTCGTGGACAGAAGTCTGCGGCCCGCCGCAGATTGCCGCGTGGCTTCGACGGGTACGGAAGGTCCATCCCGGCAAGGAACCGGAATCGGAGATCCTGATCGAACTGCTCTTGGCCGCAGCCGAGACGCTCGCCTGTCCGGAGTGTGGCCGCGTGGGGCTGTTGGCGTCGCCCTGCGCGGAAGATTTCGGCGATTGGCCGGAGGCCGTGACTTGCGACACCTGCTCCACACCGATTCCCGAAGAACGCCTGGCGATTCTCCCCGGTACGACACGCTGCGCGGCTTGCCAGCAGAACGAGGAGTCGGGCCGTGCCCCCACCGAACCCGACTACTGTCCCCGCTGTGGCTCGTTGATGGAGTTGCGGCCAAGCCACAGCGGCGGGGTCGCTCGCTACGTGCTCGCGTGCACCGGTAATCCCCCTTGCCGTCGATGACCCCCCGAATGGCTACTCGGCGAGTCCCCGCCTCAGCTTGCAGGAGAACTGCAAAGTCGATTCGCGGGAGTGGAAAACGGGGACCGGCTCCGAGCCAGAATCAACACGGAACCTGCCGACGAAGTTCCCGGCTCGGTGCCTGTCCCCCTTTTCCACGGTGCCCCAATGTCGCCGCCCGAAGAAAGGGGACAGGCACCGTCGGCACTGCGAATCCTTAC
>CAYYNP010000395.1:0-7712 GCA_964472545.1 uncultured Planctomycetaceae bacterium
CCCCAAACCGAAAGATACTATTGTGGATCATACTATCGACCGGCTCGCCACCCGCGCCCTTCAGACGGTAGCGGATCTCCATGCCCCAGGTCGGTTCGAGGTCGGGAATGGTTAGCACCACGGTTTGGCCGTCGGGTTGGAGCGCGGCCTTGGTGACCGGCAGGCTGCGCTCGTTGACGTGGGGTGAGCCGTAGTTGGCCGAGCGGCGCAGGGCCCAGATCTTCACCGAGTAGTTCTCGGCCTTCTCGGCGATCTCGCGATCGAGCGGTCCGCTGAAGGTGATCTGCATGCTTGTGCGTTTGGCGGCCAGGTCGAGCGGCAGGTGGACCGGCTTGCCCGTATAGCGCATCCGGTAGAAGCCGCCGGGCTGGGTTCGCGAGCCGGCCCAGGAGAACATGCCGCAAAGGTAGAGTTGGCCGTCGCCGGGATGGAACCGCCCGCGCATCACGCCGGTGGGGAACGCCGGAATCGGCAGGCGGCACATGCCGCCTTGCGCCTGGCCGTCGATCCGCTCGTGCGGCACCACGTAGACCATGCCGTAGCCGTACGAGGTGTTCAGCAGCGTTCCCTTCAACGGGCCCCATTTGTCACTGGTGACCCACATCAGCTCGGCGGGCGAGCGGTCGAAGCTGTTGGTGATCCAGCAGAGCGGCTGCCGCATCGCCTCATCGGACGTGTCGGTCACGTCGTGGTAGCCGAAGGCGTTGCCGTAGTAGCCACCCTTGCCGGGCACCCAGTTGATGCGGTTCTTGGGCATCCAGTGGCCTTCCTGGTCGGTGACGAAAAAGGTGCCGTCGGGGTTGATGCAAACACCGTTGGCCGCGCGAAAACCCGTGGCCAGGATGTCGGTCCGCGAGCCGTCCTTGCTCACCCGCAAGAGCGTACCGTGATGTGGCACCAGGGCCGCCTTGGCGTGTCGGGCCGACTTGGCATAGTAGAAGTTCCCCTCGGGGTCGGTCTGCAAGCCCATGGCGAACTCGTGAAAGTGCTCGGTCACCTGATGGTCGTTGTTGAAGTTCTCGTAGTAGTCGATCTCACCGTCGCCGTTGAGATCGTGCAAGATCGCAATCTGGTCGCGGCAACCGACGTAGATCTTGCCGTCGAGGAACTTCAAGCCCAACGGCTGGAACAAACCTGAAGCGATCCGCTGCCAGGTGATCTTCTCCCCCGGGCGATCGAGCCCGGAGACCATCCACACGTCGCCGTCCCAACAGGCCACCACCGCCCGTTTGCCGTCGGGCATGAAGTCGAAACCGGTGGGGCGCACGCGGCAGAGCCAGGGGTTGTTGGCCGGGCGCGTGAGCACGTCGATGGCGAAGGGGCCGTCGTCGCTGCCGACCGTATCCTGCATGACCAACTCGCCGGGCCAACGCGGCGGGCCGCCGCGAGTCAACGGCGAAAGGTCCATGGCCGACGTGTTGCCGGCCAGCCGTTCGACGGTCGGCGCGACTTGCGCGACCTTCTCCACGCGAGCCAGCGAAAGCGTGAACTTCAACGGCTTCTTGCCGGCGGGGATCTTCAGCCGCAGTTGGCCGTCCTCGGTAGCCAGCCACTGGGCACCTTCGATCGGCTGGGAGATGCCGGCCACCATCACACCGCCGACGGCGCTGGCCGGCGCGGCCGGCGCACCCTTCGGGCGGCCCTTGAGAACCTGGCCGTCGTGGCCATGTTTGGTGACGTCGACGACCGTCGTGCCATGGGCACGGTCGGCCTGCCATCGGGCAACCAGGCCGTCGTTCGGACCGCTCTCGGCGGTGGCCTTGGCGATCTCGGCGTCGCTGAGTGCCCGGCCGTAGAACGCCACGTGCGACATCTGGCCGCTATAGAACGGCTTCTGCGGGAAATTCGGACACGTATATCCCAGCCGCACGACAAACGCCTGATCTCCGCCGAGCGGCTTCATGTTTCGCTCGCCGTCGAGCTTGCCGTCGACGAACAGGCGGATGCGGTTCGTGGCGTGTTCGTAGATCATGGCCACTTCGTGCCAGCGATTATCGTTGACCGCGGTGCGTCCGCCGACGACGCCCACGAAACCAATGTCGAACGCCAGCTTGCCGCTGCGAACGAAGAGCGACTGTCCGCCGCGGGGCCAGTTCCCGCCCGCGGCGGTCTTGGCGAGAATCGTGCCGTCTTGCTTCGTGCGAATCCGCGCACAGATGGTGTAGTCCGCCAACGACATATTCAACTTGCCTGCTTTGGCAATTTCGACGCGCGTCTTGCCGTCGAACGAGAGCGGCGTAGCCGGGGGCAGATCTCCGGGCGTCGCCGGGTCTTCCGTGGGGTCGGGCTCCTCGACAACCAGCGCTCCCCCGGGGCCGAAGACGGTGATCCGTCCGTCTGCCGCATCGGCCTCCGAAGCGACATCGTCCAGCGAAAGCAACCCCACGTCGGCCCCGCGCTGTTCGGCCACTTGCAGGATCATCTCGCGACTTCGAGGCCCGATGTTCATCGTTCGCGTGAAGATCGCTTCGTCGGTAGAGGCGTCGACCGCCGGCATCTCCAACACGGCCGTGTCGCCGACCGTATACGAGACAATCACCCGGTTGCCCTGATGATACATCCCCTTGTAATGGGCCCAGTCGCGCGGCAAGGGGCCGTAGGGGCGATCGTCCCGGCCGAGAAAGCGAGGGTCCTCGAAGCTGCCGTCTTCCGGGTTGGCCCAGCCGGGGCCCGTCTTGTTCTCGAAGTGGACCTGGCCGACCAGCCGCGGATGGATCGCGTGGCGGCCGTTAAGCATGATCGCGTTGTAGTCGATGAACTCCTCGCCGCTCCAGCCGGCGGCCACGCGCAGCGTGTCCTCGTCGTAGATCACCCAATAGCGCCCGCGCGTCACGCCGCCGGCTCCCGGATCGAGGCGAATGGCCATCCCCTTGTAAGCAAAGTTCGAGGCATTGGTGCCGATCTCGTACGACGCGGTCAGGTTCGGACCGTAATCCATCGCCACCCAGGGCTCGTATTTCACCGGCTCCGGGCCGCGGGTGTCGCCCTCGGGCAGTTTAGCGAGATAGGTTTCGTCGGCGTCCACGTACTGGCTGGCGTTGTCTTCCTTCAAATACGCCTCGCGGATGTAATGCACCACGTCGTATTTCTGCTTGGGCACCATCCAGGTCTGCGGCACCATCAGACCGAAGCCGTTGGTGAGCGTTTTGTACATCGCGTGCGGGCCGCTGCCGTTGCGGAACTTGTCGGTGGCAAAACGCAGCGAAGTGGGCAGCGATCCGGGCTCCTCGTGCGTGCCGTGGCAGTTCACACACAGCCGGTTGTAGATCGCCTCGCCCCGCTTGAAACTCTCTTGGTCCAGGTCCGCGATCATCCCCGCGTGATCGACGTGCTTTTCGTATTCCGGCAACGGCGGCCGGGCGTACAACGACGGCTCCGGCTCGAGTTCCAACGCCCGCCGCGGACCGCCTTCGATGATCTCGATCACGTAGCGCAGCAGATCCAGAAACTGCTGACGATCGGCCAGTTGGTTGACCAACTCCGGCGGCATGATCGATTGCGTGCTTTCGGCCCAGTCTTCGACCGTGTCCATGTCGATGCTGACTTCCTTGCCGTCGTCGTTCGGGTCGCGCAACACGAGCTTGTCGTCGTCTTCGCTGACCAGCAGCCCGGTGATCGAGAGCCCGTCGTCGGTATAGACCACCACCGACTCGAATCCCTTGCGGATATCTTTCGACGGGTCCAGAAGCGACTGCACGAGGAACGTGTCGGTGATCGTCTGCTCCGGATCGGGCTTCGTCAGGTTCGGCCCCAACGGCGAGTCTTCTTCCTCGAAGGTGTGGCACTTGCGGCAGGTGAGGTGCTCCTGATAGAAGAGGATCGCCCCGCGGGCTGCCTCACCCTGCTGCCGGGCTGCCTTTGCCAGTTCCGCCGGGTCTTCCTTGAGTAGCTCGTCCTCAAGCGTCGGCAGGGGCTCTTCTTCTTGTTCTTGGCCGAAAACGCCTGAGCCGAACGGCGCCAGCAAACACGCCAAGATGACCAATCGGGTTGTGAATCTCCAGTGGATAAGCGGCGTCGTACTCGTCTCCGTCTTCATCGACAATCCTTCTTTGGGGGTGCGGTTTGTGTCCCGTTCTGGCGCCGTTGCCGCCCGACGTTGAACTGATTCGCAGAAACTCTATTGTATTCGACGGGTCGGCGGGGTGCCACAGGGCGGGCGCGCTCGATGCTACGAACGGGAAACCGCGTCGGCACGCGTGGAATCTCGGCGATGCGGCGATCTTTCTTCTGGGCGTCGTCCCAAGTATACTGCCAGCGCGACGCAAGTCGACATGGCGGCAGAGGTAATTGCCCGTTTTCGACCGTACTGGGAGAAGAGCGATACAACCATGGTTCCTTCAACGACCAAGTTCACCACCTGCGCGTTGGCCGTGCTGGTCATCGGTTGGCATGCCGCCGCCGCGTGCCGTGCCGCCGAAGAGAGCGGCGCGACGGCCCGGGCCGCCGCCCAAACTCTTCTTGCCGAAGCCGGCGTTCGAGGCGGTTTGATCGTTCACCTTGGCTGCGGCGACGGCAAACTGACCGCTGCGCTAAGGGCGGGCGAAGGCTACACGATTCACGGGCTCGGCACCGATCCGGCCGGCATCGAAGCGGCCCGGCGGACGTTCCGATCGCGAGGCCTCGACGGCAGCGTGTCCGTCGAGCACTGGACGGACGACCGCTTGCCGTATACGGACAATCTGGTGAACCTGGTCGTTTGCCAAGACCCGGCCGGAATACCGATCAGCGAGGTGATGCGAGTGCTTTCGCCCGGCGGCGTGGCAATGATCGAGCAGGGCGGCCAATGGAAGAAGACCGTCAAGCCGTGGCCGGAGGAGATCGATCAGTGGACGCATTTTCTATACGACGCTAGCGGCAACGCGGTTGCCAAGGACAGCAAGGTTGGGCCGCCGCGTCACGTCCAGTGGGCGGCTGCGCCGGCCAGATCGCGCGACCACGACGCGTTGGCCAGCCTCAGTGCCATGACGTCGAGCAACGGCCGGCTGTTTCAGATCTGCGATGAGGGGCCCGTTTCGTTGATCCACCACGCTGCCCAATGGCGGCTGGTCGCGCGCGACGCGTTCAACGGAACCGTGCTCTGGCGGCGCGAGATCGGATCGTGGCTGACGCATCTCTATTACTTCTGGTCCGGCCACGTGCAGTTGCCTCGGCGGCTGGTCTCGATCGGCGATCGGGTCTACGTGACGCTCGGCATCGAGGCCCCGGTGACGATGCTCGACGCGGCCACCGGGCAAACGTTGCTGACCTTTGCCGGCTCCGAGAAGACCGAGGAGATCATCTGTCACGACGGCGTGTTGCTGGCTGCGATTGGCGACCCGGACCTCTTGAACCGCGAGTCGGATACGACCTGGAACTACTGGCCGCGACGCGCCGACGGGCAAACGCCTGCCGCCAAAACGATCGTCGCCTATCGAGCCGGCACGGGCGACGTCCTCTGGAAGAAGACCGCCGACAACCTGGCGTATCTCGTGCCCCTTTCGCTGGCCGCCGCCGGCCGTAGAGCGTTCTTTCTCGACCAAGAGCACCTCTGCTGCGTCGATTTGCATACCGGCAAGGACCTCTGGAATGCGCCTTGCCCGATCGAAGGCCGCTTCCGACGCAACTACACACCGACCTTGGTCGTGCATGAGGACGCCGTCGTCGTCTTGACGGCGAAACGTCTGGCCGCGTTCTCCGCTGTCGACGGCAAGCCGTTGTGGCACAAGGACGGCGGAAACCGCGGCTATGCGTCGCCGGGAGACCTGTTCGTCATCGGTTCCGTGGCCTGGACGCTTCCGGCCACCGGGAACAACGATTTTTGGGGCATCGATTTGCGCAGCGGCACCATGGAGAAGACCTTTGTCCAGGACCAGGTGTGGCCCGGCGGGCATCATCATCGTTGCTACCGCAACAAGGCCACCGAACAATACCTCGTCACCGGGCGGCGCGGCCTGGAGTACATCAGCCTGACGGGCCGGCGGCACGTCCACAACTGGTGGATTCGCGGCGAATGCCAGTACGGCGTGTTGCCCTGCAACGGACTGACGTACGTACCGCCGGACCCGTGTACGTGTTTCAACTTCGTCAAGGTCGACGGATTCTATGCGCTGGCTGCGGGCAATTCGCTGGACGAGACGTCGATCCGTAGCGGCAAAGCCCATAGTAGTCATCTCGCTCCGCGAGATGTCATGTCGTCTCGCGGAGCGAGACGACTACTATCCACCGATCCACTACTATCCACCGATCGGGGTTCGGACGAGTGGCCCACGTATCGCCACGACGCCACCCGCAGCGGATCGACAACAACGCGCGTTCCGTCCGACGTTCGCCGGCTTTGGGCCACGGACGTCGGCAGCAATGCCAGCAGCCCGGTCGTGGCCGACGGCAAGTTGCTGACCGCGTCGACGAACCAACACACCGTATCCTGTTTGGATGCCGAGACGGGCGAACCCTGTTGGCGATTCGTCGCCAACGGCCCGGTCGATTCGCCGCCGACGATCTTCGGCCAGTTGGCCATCTTTGGCTCGCGCGACGGCCACGTCTACGCCGTGCGGCTTGCCGACGGCAAGCTGGTCTGGCGTTTCCGCGGGGCCGCGATCGATCGGCGGATTTGCGTCGACGGCCGCCTGGAATCGGTATGGCCGATCCACGGAAGTGTGTTGGTGCTTCCGCTGGCGGCCGACGTGGCCGAGAAGGCGAACGCCGAACCTGAAGGGGTCGTCTATTTTGCCGCCGGCCGCTCTTCGTATCTCGACGGCGGAATCGACGTCTTCGGCCTCGATGCACACACCGGCCGGCAACGCTACCACACGTCGCTGGCGGCCTTGCCCCACGAACCGGGCAACGACCGCCGCGAGGAGACGCCCGCTGCGGCGTTGCCCGACGTGCTCGTTTCCGACGGCCGGCAGATCAACATGCGGCAAGTCCAATTCGACCGCTCTTTAGCCCGATGCGGCCCCGGCCCCCTGCACACGCTCTTTTCCACGACCGGGCTGCTGGAGGATTGTTGGGCGCATCGGCACAACTGGTCGCTCGGCTGCGAGCAGTTTGTCGGCGGCGGGGATCCCGTCGGCGGCACGCGCGAGGGCATGCGGACGCGCCATCCCATGGGCAAGCTGATCGTGTTCGACGAACAATATGCCTATGGCGTTCAGTCGTACTACTCCTATCTGAAACACACCCGGTCGATGTGGCCGGCCTGGCATGAAGGCGAGTTGCACCAGAAGTACGCCACGTACGAACCGCGGCACTTTCCCGTGGGTGTTCGGCTGTTCGCAAAGCAAAGGCCGGTGACGGAGGGCGACGGAAAGCGGGAAACACGGCAGCAGGGGCCCCCACCCGGGAAGAACCTCGAATCACACTCCGTCGGCCAGCGGTGGGCGATGCGCGTGCCGTTGCAGGTGCGTGCCATGGTGCTTACGCCCGACGTGCTGTTTCTGGCCGGATGGCACGACTCGGTCGCAATCGAGATGAAGACGGGCGTCGCTCTCGATCCGCCCGTCAAACCGGCCGACCGTGCCGAATTGTGGGCCGTTTCGCCGGCCGATGGCAAGCGGCTGGCGCGGTATCCGCTCGATTCTCCACCCACCTTCGACGGACTGATCGCCGCCGGCGGCCGATTGTATCTTTCCACGGCCGACGGCAAGGTCAGGTGCTTCGCCGGTGGCGGCGACACGAAGTAGGTGCGCAGTAGGAACCAGTTGTAACATTGTAGTCATCTCGCTCCGCGAGAT
>CAYYNP010000396.1:0-7710 GCA_964472545.1 uncultured Planctomycetaceae bacterium
CAGCCACATCGATCGTCGACGGAGCCAGTCCCCTTTTTCGGGCTCCCGCACACTGTGCAGTTCTCCTGCATCCGGCCGGCGACCTTCCGTTACGCGGTTGTCGATTGCCAGCACCGGATCGAAGTGCCACAATAGCGGGCAATCGATCCCGTGACGACGGCAATCTCGCGACGACTCGGCCCCCGGAAATCGAAAGGACCACACATGTTTCGCCCCATGCTTGCCATATGGCTGCTGATCGGCTCTGCGGTTGTTGCCGAAGCCCAAGACACCTCCGGCGTCTTCGTCCGCTTCCGGCTTATCGAACCGGCCGAGGCTTCCTGGCACGTACGTCTGGGCGGCTACATTCACGTGGCCAACTGGTACTTGCCCAAAGCAACCGTGCCGATTGGGGCCGACAAGGACAAGACCAGGCAGTTGAAGTCGGGCGAGTTCTCCGAGTGGTTCGATCTGAAGGCCCACGCCGGCGAGTTGCTGCACAAGCGGCTGAACCGGGCCGGCGGCGTGGCGGAGTTTCCAAACGTTACGGCGCAGTTCGTGACCGACGAGCCGGCGGGTAGGCGCAAGGTCGTGATCGAGTTGGCCGACAAGCCGGATGTGGCGTCGGTGGTGAAGCGATTCGAAGAGTCGTTCGACGGCGACCTGACCAGCTTCCTGGTATCGCCCGATTTGCACAGCGATGCCGATAGCCTGGAAACGGCGGCGCAGATGACGGCGCGCCGCTTGGCCTGGGCGCAGAAGGCCACGAAGGGAAAGCGGTCCTCACCGAAGCGTCACATCATCCAGACTTCCTTCTGGTCGCCACAGCGCCCCCAGTTGAACGTCCAAGAGGCCCGGGTGCTGCATCTGCTGGGCTTCAACGTCGTGGGCGGCCAACGGCCGGAAGTCCGCGAGGCCTTTCCGCACTTGAAGGTCCCCGGCCACACGCACCACGTCGGTTTCGGCCCGGCCAATACGCGGCAGGGCATCGACGCGTTGGTCAAAGGCCACGCCGAGAAGCAGAAGACTCCGCTGGAGGCCGGCACACCCTTCGGATTTGCCGACGAGATCTGCGCCCGGCCACGCATCGGCGACGACGCCCAAGCCCGGGCGCATCTGCAAGCGTGGCTCGAAGAGAAAGGCATCGCGGCAAAGGACCTGGGCGTGCGGGAGCTCACCGACGTGGTGCCGCTGGAGACCCCGGAGGCTTTCCGCGAAGCGGCCAAGATCGATCCGGCCGCCGCGGCTCGGGTCTTCTACTACACCAGCCGCTTCCGCCAGGAGGCCGGCACGCAACGCATCCGTTGGCACACCGAGTCGTTTCGCCGTCATTTCCCCAAGGGGATCATCACCACCACGCTCGTGGCCGACCACCCGTATTTCGGCGGCACGGGATTGGGCATGGGCATGGTGCCGAATTCGACCTGGGGCGGCGCGCCGCTGGCGCTCGACTGGTTCGACATGGCCCGCCGCAAGGCCGTGGACCTGTTCGGCATCGAGGATTGGATGGGCCTGCAATACATGTACGGCCCCAACTCCACCTGGGAGGGTTTTCAACTGATGGGGTTCCAGGCCGCCATGTTTCGCAGCGGCGGCGGCAACCAAGACGTGCCGATCATCGCCTGGATCACGCCCAGCGACGAAACGAACCTGAGGCTCAAATCGCACTCGGCCTTGTGCCAGGGCGCCAAGCATTTCTTCTATTGGACGTACGGCCCCACTGCCACCGGCACAGAGAACTACTGGTCTGATTTGCGCGGGGCGTACGACGGCATCGCCCGGGTGACGAGCCAACTGGCCGCGGCGGAAGAGGTGTTGTTTCCCGCCCGGCACCGGCCGACGCGGGTGGCCCTGCTCTATAGCATCAGTTCCGATCTCTGGCAGCCCTACGGCTACCGGAGCATGCTCGAGCGGCGTGGGATCTACCTGTCGCTGGTCCACGGCCAGTACCTGGTCGACATGCTCACGGAACAAGACGTCGAGGCCGGCCGGCTAAGCGACTACAAAGTGCTCTACGCCACCGGCCCGAACGTTACGTCGCAGGCCACTCAACGTATTCTCGGCTGGGTACGCGGCGGCGGGCATCTGTTCGCCTTGGGCAACGCCGGCACGCGCAACGAATTCAACGAGCCGGTGGCCGGATTGGCCGAAGCACTGGGCGTAAAGGCCGGCGCGAAGGCGACGATGCAACACGGCGTCTACCGGGTTCGGGCGCAACTGAACAAGATTCCGCACATGGACCGGATCGCTTTCGAGGGCGATGAAGCCGGGGATCTCGGGCCGGGTTTCGCCGTAATCGGCATCAAGACCGACGTTGCGGCCGATCGCGGTGACGTCCTTGGACGCTTCGCCGACGGATCGCCGGCGGTGATTGCCCACCGCTTTGGCAAAGGCCGCGCCCTCTGCGTCGCCGCCACGCCGGGCATCAGCTACACCAAAGACGCCAAGTTCGTTGCCGCCGAACTCAAGGAGAAGTGGCCCGCCGCCCACCGCCGGTTCATCAACGCCGCAGCCCGGGCCGCCGGCGCCCTGCCGCAGGTGGAACTCTCGCACCCGGTGGTCGAGACCGGCGTGTTCGAAGGTCCCGAGGGCATGGCCCTCGTGCTGGCGAACTTCACCTACGAGAAGATCGAGAAGCTCGCCGTGAAGCTGCCCGTCCGGCGACCGGTCTCGCGGGTCTACACGGCCGACGACCCGCGAACGGCCGTTCCCTTCACGTCCGTTCCCAGCACGCCCCAGCAGCGAGCCGAGGGATACACGGGACTGATCGAATTCGAGATCCCGCTGGGGTTGGATCAGATTGTGTTGGTTCGGTGAGTTCTGCGTGTGCGGGCGGTAGCTGTCGAATCGTCCGCCCTCTCACGCAAGTCGCTCCTCGATCAGCCGATTGACGTAACGCACCAGCACACTGGCATGCGCCATGGGGCCGTCCTTGTGGATCGAGCCGTTGTCCTCCTTGTCGTAGAGGAACTGAGGCACACCGCGAAATGCTCGGCCGATGATCTCTTCGAGGACGGCGGAATCGACCCGATTGCCCAGCATCCACTGATAGGCCGGGATGTAGATCTTCTCTCGCGCTTCGACCAGTCCCAACAGCCGTTTCTGATCGCCAAGCCGGTGTCCGACGGGCTTCCCGCCTCGCTTCCGGCCGACGCCTTCAAAATACCGCGGCGCGATCTTGGATCGGATCACCTTGAGGCCCTGCCAGATGCCTTCGACGGAGTCGGAGACTCTGCCGGACATCCCCGGAACCGGAATGCCGCCATGGGGATAAAAGGGACTCAGTTGGTTGTACGGCTCGTCGGCGTCGCTGCTGACGTCCACCCAAAGGGTGCCCAGCGGTGGCGAGGAAGTTCGCACCTGGCGAAACGGCAGGAACCGGCATTTCACGAGCTTTCGAGGGTGGGGCATCACAAAAACCCTCTATGGATCGGGCGAGTTGCTGTCACTATAGATTAGAGCCGCCAGCGATCAAGAGGTTCACGCAGTTGCCGCTCTGCCGTGTTGAAGGGAGCTGGGATCGGGCCTTTGCCGACGACAACTTCCTCTGGGCGCTCCTGCTGCGTGATTGAGACCGGCGTCCGACGGCCGTCTCGTCCGACGGCTGCCTATTGAGTGGAGGCCGGCTGCGAATCCCACAGAGCGTCTTCGCAGATGGAGATGTAGAATCCGAGCTGTTGCTCGACGCCGTCGAAACGCGGTGGGAGTTGCCCGGCCGCTTGCAGTTGCTCGACCACACGCAGGCCGAAGCGATACGTCATCAGCGCCTCGCCGATTTCGAATTGGTGCTGCCATGCCTGGCCGAGCTTCAGGCTGGTGGCGATCAGGTCGGTTTGGGCAGCGACGTTGTTCGGGTCGGCGTCGACCAGTTCGCGTTCGATGTCCAGGCTCTTCCGATAGTGGCCGCCGGCGGCTGGCAGGTTCGACGTGTCGCGGCAGAGGTTGCCCAGCCGGTCGTAGGCGACCGCCAAGTCGCGTTGGGCCTGGGCGTTGGCCGGATCGGCCGCGGCGAGTTCCTGCCGCAGTTCGAGACAGCTCCGGTAATGGTTCTCGGCGGCGTCCATCTTGCCCGATTGCCACTGAAAGTCGCCGATTCTCTCGTGCGACACCGACAGATCACGCCTCGCTACCGCGTTGCCCGGGTCGCGCTGGGCCAGCGAAGTGCGAATCTTCAGGGCAGCTTGCTGAGCTTCCTGCGCACCGGCCGCGTCGCCGGTGGCGAGCTTCACGTCGGCCAGCGTGTTGTACGAGACGGCGAGCTCGCGTTGGGCCGTCACATCGGCCGGATCGGCAGCGGCGGCCGTTTGGGTCAACTTCAGACATTGCTCGTAGGCGTCTTCAGCCGCCGCCAGATCGCCCGATGCGCAATAGAGATTGCCCAGGCGGTGATAGGACGTAGCCAGATCGCGGCGCGTGCGGGCGTCGGACGGGTCGGATTCGGCGAGTTGCTCGGCGATTGCCAGGCTCTTGCCGTACGCATCCTTGGCGGCCCGTGCGTCACCCTGTTGCAGGCTGGCATCGCCAAAGCGCCCGTAGGCGACCGACAGGTCGCGTCGGCTCCAAAGGTCGGCCGCGTCGAGTCCGGCCAGCTTCTCGGCGATCTCGAGCGCCTTGCCGGCGTATTGGCGTGCCGTCGCCGGATCGCCCGTTTGCAGGCTCAACTCGCTGAGTTTGTCGTGCGACGTCGACAAGTCGCGCAGGGCTTGCAGGTTGTCCGGGTCGCGTCCGAGGAGTTCCTCCCGAAGCTGCATGCTCTGCACGTAGGCGCGGCGTGCCGCCGTCACGTTGCCCAACTTGGCCTCTGCGGCGGCCAGGTTGTCGTACGAGGCCGACAGATCGCGCCGGGTTTCGCCGCCCGTGGAGTCGCGCCGGGCCAACTCTTGCGTGATCTCGAGATCCGCCTGGAAGTGCTCGCGGGCGGCCAACGTATCGCCAAGCTTCAGGCTCACGTCGCCGACGTTTCCATGGGCGATGGCCAGGCTGCGCCGTACGTCGACGTCGGCCGGGGCGAGCTGGGCCAACTTCCGGCAGATCTCCAGATCCTCTTGAAACGCCGCCCGGGCCGATGTCAGATCGCCGAGCAGCGAACTCGCGTCGCCGAGTCGCTGGTGTGAAATGGCCAGCGCCCGTTGAAGGTCGACGTTGGCCGGGTCGCTTGCGGCCAGCTTGCTTCGGATCTCCAGACTCCGCGCATAGGCATCCCGGGCGGCCGCCACGTCGCCGGTTTGCAGTCGAATGCTGCCGATCTGATCGTAGGAAGCCGCCAGCCCACGTCGGAGTTGGCGATTGGCCGGATCTTGCGCGGCCAGTTGCTTTGAGATCCTCAGGTGCTTTTCCGCGTAGTCGAGCGCGGCCGAGACCTCGCCGGCTTGCAGGCTGGTCTTGCCCAACTTGTAGTACGAAACGGACAGATCGCGCTTGAGCGAGACGTCGTCCAAGTTCGCCGCGGCCAGTTCCCGGGCAATCGCGAGCCCCTGGAGATAGAACTCCGCCGCCTCTGAGGCCTCGGCGAGCTTCAGGCTTGCGTCGCCGACCTTGTTCAGTGCATTGGGCAAACCGCGCCGATAACTCGGATCCTCGGCGGCCAACGCCCGCGTAACGTGCAGCGACTCTCGATAGGCGTCGCGTGCCGCGGATGCATCGCCCAGCTTCATTTGCACGTCGCCGAGTTTCTCGTGTGCCCGGGCCAGGCCCTGTTGGGCCTTGGCGCCGTTCGGCTGCCGTGCGGCCAGCCTCTGCGTGATGGCGAAGCTGCTCCGGTAGGCCTCCGCCGCCGCGTCGACGTTGCCGAGTAGCAGGCTCACCTCGCCGAGCTTCTCGTGGGTCACCGAGAGGTTGTATTGTGCCAGTCTGTTTTGGGGATCGGCTTCGGCCAGGCGCCGGCTGATCTGATGGGCCAGCCCGTATTGCCGTTGAGCCTGCCGTGTGGCGTCGGTCTGTTCTGCGTTGTCGGCTTGTCCTGCGCCGCCGATCACCCGGAAGATATCCCCAAGCTGTACGTGGGCCGCCGCCAGATTTCGATCCGCCCGCGGGGCCGTTTCCAGGCTTCGGGCCACGTCCTGCAATTGCCCGATGGCTTTTGTCAGCAGGTCTTGCCGCACCTGCTGTGCCCCGGGCGCGTCCTTCAGGTCGTGCTGGATGCCGAACACGACCGACTCGAGCACCTGCAAGGCCAATACGCTCTGCCGTTCGGCGTGTTGGGCGCTCTGGTCGGCCAACTCGCGGGCGGCAACGGCCTGTTGTTTCAGCTCGCTTTCTCGAAAGTAGCCCACGGTGGCCAGCACCGAGATGGCCGTCAGCAAGACGACGGCGGTCGCCGCTAAGCCGCTGACCAGCGGATTTCGACGGCACCACCGCCAGGCCCGCTCGATCCGCGATACGGGCCGGGCGTGAATCGGGCGGCCGTCGAGGAAGCGATTCAGTTCGGCCGCCAACTCGGCCGCCGAGGAATATCGCCGGGCCGGTTCCTTCTGAAGACATTTTAGGCAGATCGTTTCGAGATCTCGATCCACCGCCGGATTGAGTTGCCGCGGCGAGATCGGCTCTTGTTCGACGACCTGCCGCAACGTGGCCGCAATGTCGGCCGCCTGGAAGGGCGGGTGCCCGGTCAGCAAGCAGTAGAAGATCGCCCCCAGTGAATAGACGTCGGCCGCCGGGTGGACGTCGTCGGCTCGGCCCGTGGCCTGTTCGGGCGGCATGTAGCTGGGCGTGCCGATGACCTGGCCGGTGGCGGTTAACTTGCTGTCGGCTTCGGTACGCTTGGCGAGCCCGAAGTCGGTGACGCGCGGCCGGCCGGTTTCGTCGAGCAGGACGTTGGCCGGCTTCAGATCGCGATGGATCACGCCCCGCTCGTGGGCGTAGGCGACGGCTTGGGCGATCTGTTCGGTCAGCCCGGCGGCGTCGGCCGGCTCGAGCGGCCCGTCGGCCACCTTCGCGGCGAGGCTCTCTCCGTCGACGAATCCCATCAGGATATACTGCAAGCCGTCGTCCTGGCCGACCTCATAGATCGGCACGATGCCGGGATGGTCGAGGTTGGCGGCCGCCTCGGCTTCTGCTCGAAACCGCTCGACGTCGCCGCGGCTGGCGAGTTGGCCGGCGAGGATCGTCTTCAGCGCGACAACGCGATCCGGCGTCGACTGCCGCGCCTTGTAGACGACCCCCATCCCTCCCCGGGCGATCTCTTGCAGCAATTCACAGCCGGCAAATCGGCTCACACCGGCGCTTGCTGCGGCCTGAGCGTCGGCCGGAGCGAGCGTTGCCTCGAGGTCGGCGTCGGTATCGGCCCCCAGCACCGACGGCGGCAGCGTCGGTTCGCAGCCGTGCTCCGGCGGGTAATCCGAAACGTGGTTCATCCGGCAATCTCCACAAGCGATCCGGGCGGCACCGAAGCGAATCGGGTCGATCGGCCCATGAGCGTAGATCGTCGCTGATGAAACGTAGCACTCGCCCCAACAGCCTCGCGAACCGGGGCGTTGTTGGCCGGGTGAATTGTTGCCAGCAGAAGGCCTGCGGCCGGGTGGGTGATGGGGCAGGAATGGGGCGTAAGTCGTTGTGGGAACTGCGGTTACGGTCGGTTGACATAATCGCGGCATGAGGTACAGTGGACGCCGTTTGCAAAGTGGTAAATCGTTGCCTTGCAGCGGGTTGCGGCATTGTTTGCGTACTCATTCGCCGAGCCCGTCAAGAGCCGTTCGTAGTGACCGCATTCAGGGCCTGTCGATTTAATCGCCC
>CAYYNP010000397.1:0-7696 GCA_964472545.1 uncultured Planctomycetaceae bacterium
AGACGTCAATTTGCAAGACGTGGGTCCGTCTCGCGGAGCGAGACGACGACTATCTGGTGCATCTCGCGGAGCGAGATGCCTACAATAGAACACGAAGCCTACATAAGCCACCTCGGCCAGCAACGAGAACCAGACGTACTGCGGATAGCCCAACAGCAACTGCGAACCGGTCAACAGCACGATACTCAACTGGGCCACGGCCGCCTGACGACGCCGCGAAGTCGTCAACAGCACGTCGATCGCCAACAGCATCCACGGAATATGGGCCACGATGGCGATGGCGTTGGGATGGACGAAGTGCAGCAGGTTGAAGCTCGAGAAGGCAAACAACAAGCCACCGAACATGGCCGCATCACGGCGGCCCAGCCGGCGGCGCAGAAGCAAGTACGTGCCGGCCAGCATGACCGGGTACGGCAGCAGCCACTCGCAACCCAGGGCGACTTGCAGCGGCAAATGTCCATACAACAAGCGATGCACCGGATGGTACGTGCCGGCCTGCCCCTCGCCGGTGAGATAGAAGCCCGAGTGGAGTTGCGGCATCCAATCGAACGGCTCGCCGCGGGCAAGCTGCTCGGCGTAGAATGCCCGGGTGGGCAGATGGAAGGCTCCCAAGTCGTCGCGGGTGTAGACGCGTCCGGCCAGAAACGGCCCGGCCATCGCCGCCAGCATCACGACCGCGGCCAGCAACGACCAGACGAACAGGTCGCGCTGCGTGCGGCCGGTCGGCGAGCATTTCGGTGATGGGGCCGAAGGCGTCATGTCTTTCTGTAGCGATTATGCGGCCGTTTGGTGCGGCGAGTTCCCCTCCAAAATCCCCATCGCAAGGATAGGTCAACGCGGGCGTGTCTTGGGGGAAACTGTCCTTTCGCATCCACTGAGTTGAGCTTGGTGGCGGAATCAACTACTCTGGCGTGGGGCGGCGGCGAGAATCGGCCAGCCGGAGAAGCGGCTGGGCAACGGCGGTCGATTTCACTTCACACCGGGAGGATGGAACATGGGTCGAGTGAGTAACGAAAGAGATGCTGCCCTTGCCGGAGGAACGGTTGCGTGGGGTTGCTGCCTTCTGTTCGCGGCGATCGCCCCGCCGGCCGCCGCGGAAGAGTCCTGCTGCCGCGAGGTGCCGTGGGGTACGCTGACGGTGGCCGTGTCCGACGGACGGCTGTTGACCACCGGCGTCGATCCGCAGCACCCGTCGGCCTTTGCGTTGGACAAGGTGCTCGGCGACGAGGTGACGGAAGCCGTGCTCGACGCACGAGTCCAACTGCGAACGCCCGCGCCGACGTATGCGAGCCCCAAGAACCGGGTGACGCTTCAGGTCGGCAGCAGCGGCGGCGTGGAAGTGAAGGTTCGGGAAACGGTAGTCGTATCGCGGGCCGACGCCCGGTCCTACGAGCCGGTCCAGCTCGAAGCAGAGGTCGAACTGGCGGGCCCGACTCCGATTCAGATCAAGGCGCGGCGGCCCCAGCAAGGACCCTGGCTGCTGCGCGTGCGACTGAAGCGGCCGGACGACGGCGGCGAGCCGTTGCACTGTCTCTGTCAGGCTAATCTCCGCAACAACCCGAGCCATTACCGCGCCCAATCAGGAGAACCCGACTCCGACGATCCCTTTGCCGACGTCAACGGCGCGCCGCTGTTCGACGGCAAGACGCTGATCGGCTGGAACTGCTCGGTGGCCAAGTTCCGGGTCGAAGACGGCGCGATTGTCACCTCGGGCGAAACTAACGAGAGGGCGTGCCACTACCTGCTGACCGACGAGCAGTACGGAGACTTCGAGTTGACGTTGAAGGTCAAGATGCAGGGCGGCAACTCGGGAATCTACTTTCGCGCTCATCGCGAACCGGGAAGCGTGGACGCCCACGGCTACCAGTTCGACGTCGGCGGAGGCCTATGGGGGATGCTCTACGACGAACGCGGCACCCGGATCATCGGCATGGCACAGCAGAGCATGCCACCCGGCTGGGACCCAAGCGGATGGGTCGACTGCCGCATTCGCTGTGTAGGACCGCGCATCCAGTATTGGGTCAACGGGCACCAGACGCTGGATTACGTCGAGGAGGATACGCGGATTCCGAGAACGGGAAGCGTCGGATTGCAGTTCCATAGTTGGTCGGCGCATGCCTTTAGGGTGTCGTTCAAGGACATTGCGATCAAGGAACTGACGAAGTGACGGCGACATTGCTCAGAGAGACGACAATGCCCAGAGAGGCGACAACGCCCAGAGAGACGACAACGCCCAGAGAGACGACAACGCCTGGAGAGACGACAACGCCTGGAAGGACAATGACCATGAGAACACGGAACCGCAAGATCTCACGCCGCGGCTTCCTTCGAGGCGCAGGGCTTTCCGTCGTGGCACCTTGCGCGATCACCTCGACGGCGCTGGGCACGCCGCAAACCCCGCCGGCCAGCGAGCGCGTGACGGTCGGCAAGATCGGCTGCGGCGGCCGGGGCAGCGGAATCGGCGGCGTCGGCGGCCAGGTAGTGGCGGCTTGCGATCCGTGGAAGGACCGATGAGAGCGTTGGGCCGCGCGCGCGAAATGTCCGGCCTACGTCGATTTCCGAGACGTGCTCACACGCGACGACGTCGACGCGGTCGCGATCGCCACGCCCGACCACTGGCACGTGCCCATCGCGGTGGCCGCAGCCAGGGCCGGGAAGGATGTGTACTGCGAGAAGCCCCTGGGCCTGACGGTCGGCGAGGATCAGGCCTGCCGCGACGCGATTCGCCGCTACGGCCGCGTCTTCCAGTACGGCACCCAACAGCGTTCCGCCGCCCATTGCCGCTACGGTTGCGAGTTGGTCCGTAGCGGCTACATCGGCCAGATCCGGCAGATTCGGGTTCTCGTACCCGACGGCCGCCCTGGCGGGTCGATCGAACCGAAGCCGGTGCCGGAGTGGCTCGATTACGATCGGTGGCTTGGCCCGGCGCGCTGGCGGCCGTACTGCGAACAGGCCCACTACGGCGACGGCAACGGTTGGGCCTTCACCTACGACTATTGCCTCGGCTATATCGCCGGCTGCGGGGCACATCCGCTGGATATTCTCCAATGGGGATACGATTCGCATCTGGCCGGGCCGTGGGAGGTCGAAGGTACGGGGTGGATCCCCACCGAAGGCCGCACCGACACGGTCATGCAATACGACGTCGACTTCCGCTTCGGCGACGGCGTAACGCTGAACGTCAGGTCTGGCGAGGCGCAATGGGCCGGGAACAACTGCACCACGTTCATCGGAACCGAGGGATCGATCAGCATCGCACGCGAGTGGATCAAAGCCGACCCGCCCTCGCTGCTTTCGATCGAGTTGAAAGAGAACGACGTGCATTTGCCCGAAAGCCGTAACCACGGCCTGAACTTTGCCGAGTCGGTCAAGAGCCGCCGCGACCCGGTCAGTAACATCGACGACGCGGCGCGCAGCAACTTCATCAGCACCGTCGCCGACGTCGCCATCCGCTCGGGCAGGAAGATCGTCTGGGATCCGGCCCGGGAAACAATCCTCGGCGACCAACGGGCATCACGCCGGCTGATACGGGCGTACCGCCAGCCGTGGCATCTATAGCGGCCGCATGGTTGTCGATCGTACTCATTCGCCGAACCCGTCAAGAGCCGTTCGTAGTGACCGCATTCATGCGGTCTTTCACGGGATTCCGCTGCACGGCCCCGATGAATCGCGGCACTACGAACGGGTTGGGCGATTGCTTACCGTCGATCTTGGTGGCGGTGCGGCTGGGGCAGAGCGCAGCGGCGCCCCAGGCATCGGCTACCGGGACACCACTGCGCTCGACCCCCGCCCCCACAAGCGGGGCTCCCCCTGCGGACGGGCCGTGTCTACAATGGAGCCTCCCCCAATCAGGCGAGTGACTCCATCCATGGCCAAAGCAACCTACAAAGACGCCGGCGTCGATCTGGACGTCTATGCGGAGTCGATGGCCCGGCTGCCGCGGCTGGTCAATCGCACGCATACGCCTCGCGTGTTGCGGCTGGACGCCGGTTTCGCCGGGCTGTTTAAGCTCGATTTTTCCAACCACCTCTTCGCCCGAAACTACCGCGATCCGGTGTTGGTCTCCTGCACCGACGGCGTGGGGACCAAGCTCAAGGTGGCCACGATGGCCGACGTCCACCACACGGTCGGCATCGACCTGGTGGCCATGAGCGTAAACGACGCCATCTGCTGCGGGGCCGAGCCACTGTTCTTCCTCGACTATGTGGCCATGTCGAAAGACGACCCGCCGCTGTTGGAGAAGATCGTTGAGGGCATCGTCGCCGGCTGCCTGCAGAGCGACGCGTCGCTGCTCGGCGGCGAGACGGCGATCATGCCGGACCTCTACGCCCCGGGCGATTACGACCTGGCCGGGTTCTGCGTGGGCGTGGTCGAGCGGAAGCACGTCATCGACGGCTCGGCGATTGCGCCGGGCGACGTGGTCCTCGGGGCCGCCTCGGCCGGATTGCACTCCAACGGCTTCAGCCTGGTGCGAAAAATCGTCTTCGAGATCGCCGGGCTTTCGGCCGACCAGCACGTCGAGGAACTCGATCAGACGGTCGCCGAGGCCCTGTTGGAGCCGACGCGGATCTACGTCCGGCCGGTCCGCCAGGTGTTGAACTACTATAAGGTCAAGAACGTCGTCCACGGCATCGCCCACGTCACCGGCGGCGGGCTGCTGGAAAACCTCGAGCGGATCATGCCCGAGGGGACCCACGCGAAGATCGACCGCCACGCGTGGACGATCCCGCCGATCTTCGGTTGGCTACAGCGCCTCGGCGAGGTCGAGCCGGACGAGATGGACCGCGTCTTCAACATGGGCATCGGCCTGCTGCTGGTGGTCAGCCCGTTCTATGCCGAGAGCATCCGCACGCAGTTGAAGCGCTGCGGGCTCGAGAGTTGGGCGATCGGGCAGATCGAGGAAGGCGAGAAAGGGGTCACTTGGGGTGAGGGCGTGACAAGGTGACGGGGTGAGGGGGTGACAGGGTGAAACGCTGGGGCCTTCTTAGTTGCACACCGCGCCTGCCCGTGCTAGGCTGATGATGTTGGAACCGCCCACTGCGGCAGCCGACGCACCCCCCGACCAAACCCTCCTCTTGCCTCGAAGGAGTCGCTGCCGTGAATTTCGTTGTTCGACGAGTCGTTCTGTGTGCCGTGTTGATGTTGTGTCTCGGTGCGGGGCAAGCGCCGGCCGCCGGATTGACGTACGAGGTGACCGTCGAGGCCGGCGGGCACGATCGGGTCAACGTGCCGGTGAAGGTGCTGCTGGTCGAGGCCCAACAACAGGCCAATCTCGACCCGGTGATGCTCGAAGGTGCCCAATCGGTCACACTGACCGACACCGCCGGCGTGGTGCTGCCGGCCCAATTGACTCCGCCCGGGTTGCTCAGCGAGAGAGACGCGGGGTCCGGACAAGTCGTTCGCGAGTTGCACTTCATCCTGCCGAAGCTGGCCAAGGGCGAGTCGACGAAACTCAAGGCCGTCCTCTCTGACGATGAAGCCAAAGGCGGATTCGCCTGGAAGCAGGAGCCGAAGCAATACGCCGAGTTGAGCTTCGGCGACCGGCCGGTGTTGCGATATATGTGCCGGCCGTTGGATCTCGACCAGCGCGAACAGACCTACAAGGTGTTCCATCACCTCTACGATCCGGCCGGCACGCGGTTCGTGACCAAGGGGCCGGGCGGACAATTCACGCACCACCGCGGCATCTTCTACGGCTTCAACCGCGTCAGCTACGACGGCGGCCGGGCCGACATCTGGCATTGCAGCGGCGACACACACCAGTCGCACGAGGGCCTCGTGGCCGAAGCGGCCGGTGCGGTGCTCGGACGTCACCAACTCAACGTCGATTGGCACGGCACGCCGTCGAAGATCTTCGCGAAAGAGCGGCGTGAGTTGACCATCTACAACGTGCCGGGCGGCCAGATGGTCGAGTTCGCTTCGCGGCTTAGCAGCACGGTGGGCAAGGTCAAGCTCGACGGCGACCCGCAGCACGCAGGCTTCCAGTTTCGTGCCGCCCAGGACGTGGCCGCCGGCGACCAGAAGGCGACCTATTACCTCCGCACCGATGGCCAAGGCCAGCCGGGCGAAACCCGCAACTGGGGCCGCGGCAACGACGAATGTGCCAACCGGCCGTGGAACGCGATGAGCTTTGTGATCGAGGGCAAGCGCTACACGGCCGTCTATCTCGACCACCCCGGCAATCCCAAGGAAGCCCGCTACAGCGAACGCTCCTACGGCCGGTTCGGCTCGTATTTTGAATACGAACTCGACGGGGGCAATGACAACGAAGGCAACGACCTGGTGATCAACTACCGCATTTGGCTACAGGACGGCGAGATGACCGTCGAAGAAGCGGCCGCCTTGTGTGCCGATTTCGTCGAGCCGGTGAAAGCCAGCGCAGACTAGTGCGTTCAAGTTGGCCCCGAGTCCCCAGCCCCCCGACTTCCAATCCCCGCCTACCAAGGAGACCTGACAATGCGAACCATCTGCACCGTTGCCTTACTCTGCCTGATGGCGGCCGCCGCCGTCCCGTGTCCGGCCGCCGACAACACGCCGCCGGAAGGTTTCACTGCGCTGTTCAACGGCAAAGACCTCACCGGCTGGAAGGGCCTGGTGGCCAATCCGAAGGCCCGGGCGGAGATGTCGGCCGACAAGTTGGCCCAGGAGCAGGCCAAGGCCGACGAATCGATGCGAGCCCATTGGAGCGTGGCCGACGGCGCGTTGGTCTTCGACGGCAAGGGCAAGAGCCTCTGCACCGCGAAAGACTACGCCGACTTCGAGATGTACGTCGACTGGAAGATCCTGCCCAAGGGCGACAGCGGGATCTACCTTCGCGGCACGCCGCAAGTACAGATCTGGGACGCCGGCAGCCGTAACGTCGGCTCCGGCGGGCTCTACAACAACAAGGAAAACCCTTCCCAGCCGAGCAAGATTGCCGACAAGCCGATCGGCGAGTGGAACACGTTCTACATCAAGATGGTCGGCGAGCGGGTCACCGTGAAGCTCAACGGCGAACTGGTCGTCGACAACGTGGTGATGGAGAACTACTGGGAGCGCGGCAAGCCGATCTATCCCAGCGGTCAGATCGAGCTGCAAAACCACGGGAATACGCTCTACTTCAAGAACGTCTACTTGCGCGAGCTTCCCGCCGAATAGTAGGCCGAGAAGTAGGCCGGGAAGCAACTCGACGCCGTGCTGACGCGAGCTTCGGCAATGGACTGCGAACCGCACCGCCAATCTGAAGAGCCTTCCGCCGGCGGCGGAAAACCGAACCGCCGCGTGGCGGCGGCGCGCTGGGTTTGCGCGGCCTACGCGTCGCTGTTGACGCTGCTGTTGTTGGCACCGGACCCACTGGCACTGCTGGGGATCAAACGGCTACCGGTCGACAGCCAGGGCATTGGCGTGCATTTCGCATGTTTCGCGGTGTTGGGCGCGCTGATCGCGGCCAGCCAGCTTCCGTGGCGCCCTTGGCTTCCCGGCGGCATGCTGGCCTGCTACGCGCTAACCGTGGAACTGCTGCAACACTTCATGCCGCCGCGCACCGTCGAGATGAAAGACCTGGCCGAAAACCTGCTGGGCGCAGCCGTAGGGACCGGGTTCTGGATTCTGCTCTGCAAGCGCACGCCTAAGAGAAGTTGAGCGGCGTCTCGATACAGCCGGGCAACGAAAAGGGGACAGGTCCAATTTGCCGGAACGGCCCGAAGGGTGCTTCGCA
>CAYYNP010000398.1:0-7685 GCA_964472545.1 uncultured Planctomycetaceae bacterium
GCCGCCCCCACCCCCTCTCGCCAACATCCAAGACGCAACAACGCAACCGGCTCGCGTTCGGATCGCACGACGGTGTGACGGCGCGCTTAAGAGGCGGTAGAATGGTCGAAGCGACGTGACGGTCAATCCAAAGGAGGACATCATGCGAAGAACGATCCGATATGAACTGCTGATCGCGGCGACGTTCGGCTTGACGATGGCGACGCCTCTAGCGCAGGCTGCCGACTCGTCCGACGCCGTGCCACCGATCCGTCTGCTCCGCATGAAGCTGGACCCTTACGGCTATCCGCGTCCGGCGCCCGGGGCGGTAGACGTTCCGGTCGGGACGAGCCTCTTCTTCGAGTTGGGCTTCGACGACAAGCAGACGAACGACGCCGTGTTGGAGGACTCCGTGGCCGTGCGAATCGAGGCCGAGGGCGTTTCGCCGATCGAGTTGTTGAGGCCCCGGCGGCGTTTCGCCGACGGCTACCACGGCAAGTTCACGGCCGACAAACGCCGTGGCTCGGCCTTGGCGGTCTATATCGACGGGGGCGTCGGACTGCGGCCGTCGACGACCTACACGGTAACGGTCGCGGCCCGCTCGCGCAACGGCGGCGTGCTTCGCCCGGCCGCCGGCACGTGGCGATTCACCACCGCAGCGGCCGCCACCTCGCACGCACTGCGATTTCGGCTCGATACGTCAAAGCCGGCGGTCCGTTGGCACGGCGGCTTCTTCACGGGTTTCTGCAAGCCGAGCTTCTGTACCAGTGCCTCGAATCGCATCAAGGGATACGAGTTGATGGACGCCGTGCGAAAGCGCTACCCGAAGGCTTGGAGCCTGCAGCGCGACTTCACCATGACCGGCATGGAACACCAGCCGCGGTTCCTTTCCAACCGACCGCCGAACGTGGTCCGCGAGCGGGAGACGCGACGGATCGTGGCAATCGAGCGACGCGAGCGGGGAACGCTGTTGTCGGTCGAGGACTTCTTCGGACACCGGCAGTACGGAATCGCCTCTGGACGCCCGCTGGCCGACGACTATCATCCGAGCGACGAGGTGCTGATCGCCGACGGGGTAAGCCATGCGCGGGCGAAGGTCTTGGCGGTGGTCGACGATTCGGCCGACGCGAGGAGCCTGTTGGTAACGCTGCTCGACGAGCCCCCGGCCGGATGGAAGCTCGCCTACTCCGGCCCGCTGCCGGAGGCAGAGGACCCCGCCGCACCCGGGCTCTTTCCGCCGGGGGGATGCTACTTGCGGAAGTTCCGCCCCGCCGGCACGCCGTGTTACTATTGGGGCCGGTTAGACAAGGAGTGGGACATCGCCCATCGCCGTTTCGGCCGCCGGTTGGTGGTCAACTTCGCCGAGGCGCCGGGCGATTTGTCGGTCGACGGCGGCAATTGGACCTATCCGAAGGACTATGCGGAGTATCATCGCGTGGTCCGCGCGTACACGACGCATCTGATCGAGCGTTACGGCGACGCCTGCTTGGACTTCACCTGGAGCGTGTTCAACGAGCCCGACCTGGCCCGGCTCTTCTGGCGCAGCGGCGACTGGGACGAACTGCAAAGGTTCTACGACTACACGGTCGACGGCATACTGCGGAGCTTCGAGGAGGCGGGTTACGATTCGCGCCGCGTGATGGTCGGCGGCTTGGAAATCGGGGCCATCTTCGGCACGCACATCGAAGGGCCCGTGCTCAAGCGGTTTCTCACCCACTGTTCGCCGACGGCCACGCACGCCGACGCCCTGCCGCAGAACGCGGCGTTTGCCGATCGGCGTTTGGATGGGCAACGTTCGCGGCGGGTGGAGGGACTCTGCCGCAAGCACGACGGCCGGGGGAGTCCCTGCGATTTCATTTCGATCCACAGCTATAACGAGTCGCGCATGACGGCCGCCAAGCTCGCCCGGGCGAAACAGCTCGCGCTGCAAATCGACGCCGACTACTACGACGACTTGTGGGTCAGTTCGTTCGAGTCGTGCCCGAATTGGGCGCCGCCGCCGGACGTGGCCGCGGCCGACAGTTACTTGGGCAACGGCTACTTCCCCACCTGGTGTGCCGACGTCACCCGGCGTCAGTTGCAGCAGGCGGCCGACGACGGGCGATACGCGTTCGGCGAGACGATCCTCACGTTCTGGCCGTGGCCAAACCAGGGTTTCGGCGGACACAACGCGGCCACCCGGGTGATCCCCGTCGACGAAGACGGCGACGGCAAGCCGGATCGTGAGGAGACGGTGGCGATGCCGATACTGCATTTCCTTGGGTTGCTGTCGTCAATGGGCGACGAGTATCGCGTATTGCCGGAGCAGACCGTGGGTGGACACGTCGTCTCCGGCTTCGCGTCGGTTGGCGAGAAGTCGGCCAGCGTGTTGCTCTATTCGCATCATGCGTACGACGTCGAGTCCCGTTCGCGAGCCACGTTTCAGATCACGCTCGACGTCGGCCCGCTGCCGTGGCGGGAGGTTCGCGTGCGGGAGTATCGCTTCGACAAGGACCACAATTCGTACTACCGTCTCGGGCGGAAGCTGCGCGAGAATCCCGGCGGCGGCGCTTCCCTTCGCCGTTGCCGCCCGGGCGAGGTCGACGAGTTGATCGCCGCCCTGACAAGCGACGACCTTCAAGCCCAACTCGCCGCCATCCGCCGCGCCGCCACGCTGCGCGACCTGCCCGGCGAAGTTCTGATGGCCGCCTCAAAGCTCCACGAACAAACGCCGCACGACGAGATCCGCACGGCCATCGAAACGGCCGCCGCGGAGATTCAGGCCCGCAAGCCGTGTTATGGCGTGGAGGAGGTGGATCGGGTGAGGGAGTTGTCGCAGTTGCGGGTTACGGGTGAGTCGCGGCATACGGTTGGGGCAGACGAGATGCTGCGGCTGCCGGTGGCGCTAGCGGCCAATGGGGCTGACTTTATCGTAGTCGAACCCCAGAGAGCACAGAGATGAGCCTTGGAGATTCGTCTGCCGCAGCCGTTGCTTGGTCTTATCTGAAAGGCACTCTTCGGAAGTAGTCCCTAGAGTGGCCGAGTGGCAGTGTTGTTCGTCCACAATCCGTTGTGCGTACTCCAATAGAAGTCGAACGCCGCTTGGTTGTCCTTCTGGGTCAGAAACACAATTGGACGCCTCGCAGCCACAGGGTCGCGGTAGAATGGTCTCAAGAAGAGCTTGCCATCGCCGTGGCTTTCGTCCGGATCAACGAACGACTGCGACAAGGGTATGAAGTTTCGAGCGAGCCTGACCTTAATGCGATCACCGTAACCGTCCGCAACAGCCTCGTTCTTGCGATCCTGCCACGCGGCGACTGATTGCTCTAGATTGTCCCGAAAGTCTCCAGGGTTTGCGGCCACCGTGTACGCCCAAGCGTCCACGAGTGCCTGGACCACGTCTGGTTTGTCAGGGTCGTCGGGTGCCATGAAGAGTATGTCGACGCTGCGGTCTTTCGCGGATGCACCGTGTTCAAACTTCCTCTTGCGCAAGAGGAAGTCCCTGATTCCGTCCCAGTACTGTGGTTGCGTGAAGCTGTACATGTTCTGGCCCACAAACACGACTCGCCTGCGAGCAACGCGAAGGGCATCCTCGGCCTGAAACGGCGAGTTTGCCGTATCCGACGACACCTTTGTCAGTGTCGTATTCGCCCAGTACGGGCTACCTTCAAGTGTCGTGGCGACGTACCGAGCAACTTCCGTGTTAAGTGCGACGATCCACTCTCTTAGATCCTCCTTCTCTGCCGAGTTGAGTCCAGCACCGCGAGCAGCGTGGGAGATTCGGTCAAACACCTCCAGGATCTTGGACTCCTCTGAAACGTGCGCTATCTGAAAGAGCTTCAGAGGTTCGGCAAGCTCGCCAACAGGGAAGTTCACAAGAATTGGATAGACATACGACTCGCCAGGGTCCTTCCCGACGGCGCCGCTCTCGAAGGCAATCCACTCGCTGCCTCGATTCTCGCGTGTCAAGAATACGATTACATGATTCGCCTCGCGGAGCGCTGCCTCGATATCGCGAATCCCCCGTTCACCCGGTGGAATATCTCTGGAGAAAAACGGCTTCACGGTGTCGCCGAAGATCGTCTTCAGCCAAGTCCGGAACTTGCTGGCAACGAGTTCACTCAGCTCCCCAGACCAGGAGAGAAAGACCGGTAGACTGCTCACTACTTGTTCTCCTTGTGTGGACGATGTCAGGATCTCCGCGAAGTCACGGAATCTGAGGGACGATATGCCCCTCAACTCCCAGGCAGGCCCTGACACGATTGTCTATGGACCGTGGGCTGATGCACGATAGCAGATAGCGGTGACAGGTTTTTGTCACCCCGGGCCGAATTAGTTGGGGGTGACGCTGGACCGAAATTCGACTTACTCAGACCAGGCAGCCTTCGCCGAGCGGGCAAGGAATACCGCAGAACGGGATTCTGATGCCCCGGCGCGACCACCGGTCGCGGCTTTATGTGCCGGCCAACGGCTGCAACGCACTACACGGCGGCATCACGAAACCGGGCATGTCGGCACGCGGGAGTTGTTCGAGGAGATCCTGCACCGGACCGAAGACTTCGAGAATGCGGCGGTAGTCGGGGTCGTCTTTCGACGGGAAGACGGCCCGACCGCAGGCTTCCGTGCCGCCGGCGTCGCGGGCGAGCGGGGCGAGCAGAAAGGCATTGTTCTCGGGCTTGAGCATCCGCGTGTAGAACGTTCGCGGCACGCCCGACTCGTGGCAACTCGCACAACGCCGCGTGGCGACTGCCGCCAACACCGGCGCCAACTCCGGCGACAACATCCGCCGGCTGCCCATGCGGCCCGGGTGGTTTGAGGCGGAGGTGCCGTAGTAGGGTACGTTCAAGTCGATCCAGAGATAGACCCGGCGGCGGTCGGCCTCGGGAACGTCGATCCGTGGTTTGCCGGCTTCGTCCGGGTGGCCGGTGCGGAGGATCTCGGCTAAGCGGCTGGCGGGCGAGCCCCAGGTCTTGGGATCCGTTTGCAGGATGTTGCGTTCGGTGCCGTTGATGGTCCAGATCCAACTCGTAAACGGGCTGCTGCCTTCCTCGCCGCTGTCGAGCCGGGCGTTGTGCTGCTGCGGGCGGGTCTCGCCCATGGTGCCCATCCGCGCCAGCACGTCGTACGAGACGCTGAAGAAATCGGTCTTGTCGCCGGAGAGATCGATGCCGCCGGGCTGCTCGCGCTCGTTGTGGCACTCGATGCAATAACGATCCAACACGGGCTGCACCACCGCGGGATACTGAAACCCGCCCACGCCCCACGACGGCGGTTGGAGCTTCTGCGGACGCCGCATCAAGGCCAAGTCGCCCATCGGGTGCGGCACGCGGTCGTTGCGGTCGGCGTGGCATCCGACGCACCCCTGCACCTCGCCGGGCATCATGTGTGTGAACGACCGCATCCGCTGCACGGCGCGGCCTTCGGCGTCGAGGGCCATGAAGTAGATAGGCACCTCCGAGGGCACCTGGAAACAGGCCGAGCCGTCTTCGGCCACGTCGGCGTAGCCCCAGACCTTTTTGGGCGAGTAGGTCGCCCCGCAGGAGACCAGCGGGAACTGGTACCCGAAGGCGGTGTTCGAGGCGTAGCCCTTACCGGTGGGCACCTCGTGGATCAGCGGCGTATAGGTGCTCTTTTCGATCTCCTGGACCACGCAGATCTGCTTCACCTCGCCGCGGCGGACGTGCGGCAGCAGGCCTTGATAGACGTCTTGCAGCACGACGGTCGCCAGCGAGCCGGAGACGCTGCCGTCTTCGGCCAGTTTCACGGAATCGTCCAGCCGAACGGTCGAGACTACCGGCGGCGGCTTGACGGCGCGAACCGGCTGGGCGCTGTAGAAGCCCATGCCGTCGCGGGGGGCCAATACGGTGACGCTGTTGCCGTCGTAGTCGCGTAGTTGCAGCACGTTGCCGTTGGAGACGAAGTAGCGGCCGTCGTCGATAGGAAACGGCTTTTCGTACGGCCCGCTCAGCCCGTTGCCGTAGACGCCGCCGACGCGATAGATGTCGACCTCCGGCGTGACGTTGCGGACCGACTCCCGGGCGTTGGCCCCGTGCGAACGGTCGATCACGCAGATCCCGCCGCGGCAGTCGCCGTTGTGGTTGGTCGCCAGGCAGAGGATCTTCTGCGTGCCGGGGATCGGTTGGGCGTCCATGAAGGTGCCCGGGGCGAGCACGCGATTGCCGTAATAGCCGGCCAAGCCGGTGCCGTCGGGATTGATCGACCAAAGGCTTTGGATGGGGCACGCGGGCCGGTCGACGTATTCCCAACGGGTGAAGATGATCCGGCCGTCGGTCAGCACCGAGGGCGTAAAGTCCATCAGGTAATTGGCCGAGATCCGCCGCTGCTTGGTGCCGTCGCGATCCATGCGATAGAGCACCGGCGACGTGGTCACGAAGCAATAGGCGTAGGCCGGCTTGCGGTCGGAGATGAACGCGATGCCGCCGTCGGGCAGCCAACAGGCGTTGAGGTTGTTGTGCGGCGCGTCGGTCAATTGTGTCAGGCCGGTGCCGTCGACGTTCACGCGATAGATCTGGTAGTTGTCGTCCGGCGTGTCGCGGGAGATTTCATCGATCACTTGATTCGGCCGGGCCATCTCGACCCCGCCGCGTTTCCAGGAGAAGACGACCTCGCGGCCGTCGTACGACAGGTCGCAGTCGATGATCTCACCGTCGGGCGAGTCGACCAACTGGCGGAGCTGACCGCCGTCGACAGCCGGCGTATAGACGACCAACCCGCCGCCGGGCCGATAGCCTTCGACGTGATACGTGTAGACGTGCGAAAGCCGCAACGGATGACGATGGATGGCCAATACGCCGCGGAAGCCCATCGCGCCGCGGCGAAGATCCTCGGCCAATTTGCGGGCCTCGGGTGTTCGCTCCGAAGGCGGCAGAGTGAAGTTGGCCAGGTATTCCTCGGAAACCGGGGCCGAGAAGACGGCGATCTCCGACGCGCCGGGGTTGTATCGCGACGTGTGGGCGGTAAGGAACTTCAGCGTCAGTTTCTTGGCCGACGTTTTCGGGACGCGAATCCGCTGCGGGCCGTGACGCAATTCGAAAGCTCCCCGAACGACCGGCGTCTCGGCGTCGTCGAGATAGACCTCATAGTCCTTGAAGCACTCTTCGGCGGCCATCGCGGTACGGCCGCAGTAGATGATCTCGGCCACGTCGACCGGTTTCTCCCACGCGAGCGTGAACTCGCCGCGATAACTCGTCCGCCCGCCGTTGACGACCCAAGCCGCCCGGCGGTCTTCGCCGCTGAGCAGGCCGGGCACCTTGCCGTCGACGGCGAACGTGGCCAGATAGTCGCCGTTGTATTCGTCGCTGGCGGTAACGCGGGCGGTTTGCGCGAGGTTTGTTGGGGGCTCTGCCGGTTCGTTGCCGGCGGCGGAAAGCGTAAACAGGAGGACCGTCGCCAGACAAACTGCGACGGCCAGGTTGCGACGTGAAGTCCGCTGCATCGTTTCACTCTCCCGATCAGGACGTGGGCAAACGCGGTTGCCGCCAGCGAAGCGGGGCGTGGCTGCTGGGTGCCATTCTACCAACATGCGGCATCTGCGTACAGTTCGCGTTGCCCCGTGTTTGCGGGCACCCATGCCTCACGTGATTCCATCGGTTGGCCGTTCGGGGCTGGCCGTGTATCGGCGGGTTGGGAAGGCCGTTGTACCGGCTACCGACGCAGGAGAACTGCAAAGTGTGCGGGAGCCCGAAAAAGGGGACTGGCTCCGTCGA
>CAYYNP010000399.1:0-7684 GCA_964472545.1 uncultured Planctomycetaceae bacterium
CTACAGGCGGGTCGACGGGCGGGTCTACAGGCACAGTCGGATCGACGGGCGGGTCTACAGGCACGGCCGGATCGGGCGCGACCGGGTCTACGGCGGCACGGGGATCGCTTTGGGCCAGTTGGGTCCATGCGCTGCGCTGCACGTCGGTGAGCACGCGGGAAATCTCGTTTTGTGACTGATCGCGAATGGTCTTGGCCGCGGCTTCGTCGGCGTCGGCGAGTTGGGCATCGCGGCGTTTGAGCAGATCGGCGATGGTCGCCTTTTGTTGATCTGTCAACCCGATCTGCACTGCCACTTTCGGATCGGTCAGCGAGCTATACCCCGCCCGGCGAACGCGGATCGCTTCCAGCCGGGAGCGTTGCAGCGTGCTGAGCAAAACCAGCCCTTGCGACTCCGACGCTTGACGGTACGGCCCCAGCCGCCGATCGCGCTCGTCGTCCGGCAGGTCCTTGATATCGAGGATCAACTCGATCAGTTCCTCGGAGCCCTCTCGATCGGCAATCACTTGCCGAATCTGTTGCTGCTGACTATCGCTCAGCTTCAACTCGTCGATCACGCCCTGCTCTTCGAGCAAAGCCAACATGCCGACGAATTCCTTCTCGGCAGACATCGCAGGCAGCGACAAGACGGACAGAATTACAACCACGCCCAGGAAGGTCAACGGCCTTCGCGTGACGGAACCGACATATTTCATTGCAACCGCTCCAGAAAACTGCGACCTCTTCTCCTGCGGGAGTGCGCAATCGCACCGCCCGATTCTTAACCATACTACTTAACCGCAGTTAAGCCTGCCAGTTGGATTAAACCCCAAGTCTAGGGCCCGGTTACGTAGTTCCTGCGAAATGTCCGGCGTCGCCGGCACGGCCACTGCGGCGCCCCACACCACCGCAACAGGGGGTGGCGAAAGGCAAATATCGAGGAGGCGGTCTCTGGCAGCCGCCTACCGTGGCCGAAATCGTCAGACTCTTTGGCCAGCGCCGTGAAAGGCCAGCATGGGGAGCACGCCGAATTCTGGCGAATTCCTCCACGGCGGCTGCTGAATGCCGGGCTAAATCACGATTCGCCGCCCTTGCGTGTGGCTTGATCGGGCCTGCTGGACGACCTGCAGGGCCCGATAGGCGTCCTCCACACCGCAGGGGCTCGAACACACGCCGGTCGCCGTAAGATGAAACTGCGTCAGGAGTTGCTCGCCAACGGGGCGCTCACTTTCGAGCGATTCCTGATGACGTCCGGCCTCGTCGAACCAGATCAGCGTCGAGGGCAGATCGACGAACGCAATGCCTTGTTCACAGCGGATTTGCAGCGAGGCCAGCGGCCGATACGTGCTCGCCTCTTGCCATCCTTCCGGGATGTAGCTTCCACAGCTAATCTGGGCCATCGGCCCGGTGCCCGGGCGTGTTGCCTCGGAAAAGTCGAGGCTCATCATCTGATAGTCATCATCGCGGGCCGAGCTGCCGCTGTGGTGCATCAGCCCGGTCACCGAGGTTGGCTCGCGGCCTACCACATAGCGGCACCAGTCGACCAGTTCGACCAACTCCCCCGCATTGATGGCCGTCGGTGCCCGGTGGTCTCGGCGGTTTGCTTCGCCGGGCGCGGGAGATCGCTGGTGGCAGAATAGCAGCCGCGGGGGACCCAGCCGAGTGGCAACAAGCTCCTTCAAACGAAGGGTTGCCGGTGCCAGTCGGCGGGGGAATTCGGCCATAAACGCGATCTGCGCCCGCTCGATGCGTTGTTTGACCCGCTCCGCTTCTTCGGCGTCGAGATCCAGTCCGGCGGCGCAATAGACCGCCTTGCCCGCGTCGCAGGCCGCCAGAATCGGCAAGGCCCGATACCACTGCGGTGCCAGGATCAGCACCGCGTCGATATCTTCGCGACGCGCTAGTCCTCGAAAACCGTCGACGGCCACGGCCCCCAACTCGATGGCAGCCTGTTCCGCACGATGGCCGACTTGGTCGCCCACCGCCCGCACCTCGATCCGGTCGGCCAGGGCTCGCAAGGCCGGCCCGTGCCGCTGCCGCCATGCATCTCCCAGTCCGACCAGACCAACGCGGAGCTTCATGGGGAGGTTTCCGTTGCAAGAGGTGTTTCGCTCGACGCACGATGGGGGCCCCATGACTATATCGGCCAACTGGCCGGCGAGACAACCGGCGAGAATTGGAAGTTATCCAAGCCACCCGTTCTACGGGATTCAACAGATCCCGGGGCGGGCCGCGTGCCGGGGGGCCAATTGGGCCGTGCAATCCGCAAGGACGCTCAAACCGTCGTAATTCGCGCCGCCGCCCTTGAACGTAGAGAATGCCCAATTACACTAGAAGATTCCCCCGTAGGCAGCAGGGGCCAACATGCGGCGCGTTGCAGCGGACGTGCCGAAAAGGACCTGCCGGCGAGCCCGCCCCACCATATCCTCGCCCCCCTTTAACCCAACCGATTCCTCGCCCGTCTCCCACGTTTCTTGCACTACCGGAGGTTGTTTGTGACCAGTCTCGCCCTTGCCGCCCTCTTGCAAACCACGCTCCTGACCGGACCGGCCGACACCTATGCGGACACGTACGCCGACGCCCATCGCGAGGCCCTTCGCGGGAAGCTGATGTTGGTGCTGGTGAGCACCGAGTGGTGTGCCCCGTGTCAGACGATGAAGAAGAGCGTTATCCCGGAGGTTCGCCGCCGCGGCGTATTGAAGCAGGTTGCGTTTGCGGTGGTCGATCCGGACCGTCAGCAGCGGCTGGCCCACCAGGTAACGAAAGGCAGCTCGACCATCCCCCAGTTGGTCATGTATCGCAAGACGCAGGATGGCTGGAAACGCCGCGCGCTGGTCGGCGGACAAAGCGCCGCGCAGGTCGAGGAATTCATCAGCGAGGGGATTCCGGGCGATGAGGAGACGGACGACGGAGACGCGGGCGACGGAGACGCGGGCGACGGAGACGCGGACGCCGAGCCGTAACCGTCGCCCTCGACCATTGCCGCAACCATCGCATTCGACGCTAGCCGGGGGCGGAAGCTCCCGGAGGGTTTGCAGCGTCTAGATCCTCGCTCTATCAAATGCGCTCTATCGAAGCTGTCGCAGAAGATGGTCCGTTGCAGGTTGTAGAATCTGTGGACCGTCCGGGGGCTTCCGCCCCGGCTCGGTGGCGAGGCTCTTGCTATGCGTGCAATGGGAAGTCGCTCCGTTGGGATGCAACGCGGGCAGCGACCCGCTTGCACGGCCTTTGTGGCCCGAAGTAGAATGCTCCTGCCCGGGCCAACGGACCGCGGCGATTTCCGACGTCACCCGCCCACGCAGGAGAAACTCGACATGGCGTTTCGCCCCACGCTGATTGCTGCTTTCGTTCTGGTCGTTTGCGTCTGCCTTCTTAGCCCGCCTGAGATACGTGCCCAAGACGAGCCGGCCGAAGGGCCGGCCCCGATCCGCATCGAGCGGAAGGGCGGAAAGGTGACGATTCCGGACGTGCCGCGCGATGAGGTGATCTGCTTCGCGCTCTACACCGTGCAAAGCGGGGTACTGAAACTCAGTGCCCAACTCTACCCGCTCGAAGAAGGCGAATCGCGCGACGTCACGCTTCAGATTCAAGCCGGCGGCGACTGGAAAACCGCAGCCAAGGCCCGGGCCGACGAAGCCGGCTGGCTGGCAACGTTTCGCGTCGAAGACTGGGACCATTCGAAGGATTACCCCTATCGCGTCACCCATTCCGGCGGCGCCCGCTACGAAGGGCTGATCCGCAAAGACCCGACCGACAAGGACGAGATCGTGGTGGCCGGCTTCACCGGCAACTCGAATTCCGACCGCAGTATGCGGCCCGACATCATCCGCAACATCAAGGCCCAAAACCCCGACCTGCTGTTCTTCTCCGGCGATCAGAGCTACGACCACCGCGCCCACACGGCGGCCTGGCTGCTGTTCGGCCGGCAGTTCGGCGAGATCATCAAGGATCGTCCCACGGTGGCCATCCCCGACGACCACGACGTCGGCCAGGGCAATCTCTGGGGCGAAGGCGGCAAGGTGTCGCGTCTTGGCGGCGGGGCCGACGGCGGCTATACCATGCTGGCCGACTACGTGAACATGGTTCAGCGGGCACAGACGGCCCACTTGCCCGATCCGTTTGATCCTACACCGGTCAAGCAGGGCATCACGGTCTACTACACGTCGCTGAACATCGGTGGGGTCGATTTCGCGGTGATCGAAGACCGCAAGTTCAAGACCGGACCGGCCGGGCTGATCCCCCGGCAAGGACCGCGGCCCGACCATATCAACGATCCGGCCTACGACCGCGCTTCGGTCGACGTGCCCGAGGCGCGGCTGCTGGGCAAACGCCAACTCCGCTTCCTGCACGAATGGGGCAAGCAGTGGCAAGGCGTCGAGATGAAGGCCGTCCTCTCGCAGACCATCTTCGGCGGCGGGGCCCATATCCACGGCGGCCACAAGGGACGCCTGCTGGCCGACCTGGACAGCAACGGCTGGCCGCAGTCGGGCCGGGCCCGGGCGCTGAAGGAGATCCGCCGCTGCTTCGGCTTCCACATCGGCGGCGACCAGCACCTGTCGACCGTGATCCATCACGGCATCCACTCCTGGGAAGACTCGATCTACTCGTTCGGCGTGCCGTCGATCGTCAACTATTACGGCCGCTGGTGGTGGCCGCTGGAAGAGCCGCAGAACCACGACCCGGATAGCCCGCTGCCATTCACCGGACGATTCTACGACGGCCTGGGCAACAAGCTAACAATGCATGCCTATGCCAACCCCACGACCGAGAACTACAACGCCGCCGGCTACGGGCTGGTGCGGTTTCGCAAGTCGACCCGCAAGATCACCATCGAATGCTGGCCGCGGCACGTCGACGTCACCAAGCCCGACGCCAAGCAGATGCCCGGCTGGCCGATCACCATCGACCAGGAGGACAACTACAATCGGGCACCGCTGGCCTACTTGCCGACGCTGAAGATTACCGGCGAAGAGGAGCCCGTGGTGCAAGTGATCGACGAAGACCTGGGCGAGATCGTCTACACGCTGCGCATCAACGGCGACACCTGGCGGCCGAAGGTCTTCAAGGAGGGCGTCTACACGGTCCGGGTCATCGCCGACGGCGCGGTCAAGATCTTCAAGGGCGTGGGGTCGGTCAAGGAGGACGACAAGCGGATGCTGACGGTGGAGTTTTGAGGATGAGGGGGTGACAAGGTGAGGGGGTGACAAGGTGAGGGGGTGACAAGGTGACAGACGTAGCCACGGCTCTCTTTACGTCACCGGTTGGCTATCACCTCTAGCGTTTGGCGTAATCCTCGGCGTGGCAGAACGTCTGCCGCTTGTCGGCTTGGAGGAGATTGGACGCTACCATGAACGCAAGAGAACCACATGCACTCGACCCGAGAGTGTGTATTGAAGAACTCTTCGACAGGCCGTATGTGCCGATTGAGGAACCCAATACCGGGCTCTGGTGGATGACGACATATGCGGGAAAGTGCTTCACGGACCCCCGTTCTGGAAACCAAGATGTCGCGTTTCGCATGTTCTGCAGCTACGTGCATTTCCGACAGGAGGCCCACTGCAGCGCCGATATGTTCAATGCTGACGGCCCACTGGAGGAGCTTCGCCATTGCTTTCGACGCCACTGGGAAGTCATGTCGGAGGAAACGAAGCAGAAGTGTTTCCGGGTGCTAGAGGCAACGCACGTTCGTTGTGTCGAGGAACGGGGAACGTGGTACCGGCCAGAATTCGCCTTTCTCGTCGAGTACGCCGGGTCCTTTCTCTGGGCTGCCCCGTATCGACAGCTGCTTCTTGACGCGCGACCGAGCCTGCGTCAACTCGCGGAACTCTACGAGCGGGCACCCATTGAGGAGTTCGGTACGATTTTCATTGGACACAAGCTGACCGAGAATCTGCAGGCCGCTTTCCCCGATCGAGAGATGCATGATGTATGGCTGTCTTACTTCTCCGGGGAAATTACGGGCGCGGGAATCGAGCCGGACCTTCACGAATGGGACGAGTTCTCTGACGTCCCGGAGGGCAACCCTTGCTGGCTAGCCTGCTCGCGGTCCGAGTTCGTGCCATGCCGGCCTGACTTTGACATTCGAAGTCCGCAGTCTGCGAGAATACTCCACGCAGAGCTAGGGCAACTGCTGGACAAGGTGTCTGAGCGTGAAAGCGAACCTTAGCTCAGCCGAAAAGGAGGCCAACAAACCACCGCGCCGCAGCCCAATCACGAACGTGGACGTTGCACGCGGTCGAGTCTGTCACCCCCTCACCGGGTAACACTGCTGGCTTGCCCAGCAGCGGCACCGGAATTCTCATACTCCCACCTCTTCAACGGGCTGTTACACCTGCCCTTTGCGGTTTACGTTGGACTTGCGACATCGAGGGCAAACCGCTCCCCGAGGATCTTGCGGTGCGTCCGTAGGGCCAGTTCCGGCGTGTTGTTCGTGCGGGAGAGATGGGCCAGACAGCACCATCGCAGCCGCCGGGAAGCGGCCGCCGCGAGGAGTTCGGCCGATTCGAGGTTGGAGATGTGCCCGCCGGGGCCTCGAATGCGGCGCTTCAAGAACGCCGGATAGGGCCCATCACGAAGCATCTTTGGGTCGTGGTTGCTCTCCAGCACCACGGCGTCGAGCGACCCGATCACCGCGTGCAGGTCGCCGAAGACGTGCCCCAGATCGGTCAGGATCCCCAATCTCTGTATACCCTGCCTCTGCTTACGGCCGTCGACGACGAAGACGACGCCGTCGACTGCGTCGTGAGGCGTGGGGATCGTCTCGACCGAGACTCGGCCAAACTTGAGCGTCTCTCCGGCCCGAAAGTGGCGCACGTCCTCCAGGCGCCCGAGGTTGCCTCTGCCCCCGGCCGCCCGGAGGGTCTTGGGCGTGATGTAGATTGGCAGGCCGAACTTGCGCTGGTAGATTCCCGCGCACCGCGCGTGGTCCGAGTGATCGTGCGAGATCAGCACGGCGTCGACTGCGGAAATATCCCGGCCTTGCTGAGCCAGGCGCTCCTGGGCCTGTTTGCCGCTGATTCCCGCGTCGAACAGGAGCCTGGTACCCTCGACCTCGACGTAGATCGCGTTGCCGCTACTGCCGGACTGAAGAGGGATGACGTGCATCGGGGCATTGTAGCACTGTAGGCCCGCAAGGGAATCCGGTCTCGCCGCCTGCGTTACAGCGGTCGCGGTCGACTGGCTGGCCAACTGCGGTTGACGCGGGCTGATCGTGCCACTACACCCTGCCGCGAATTCTACTGGGAAGAGTAGATCATGAACGAGATGTGTCGGTTGGCCATCGCCTTATTCCTCGTGGCGGCGCTCAGCGGAGGTGCTCACACGACGGACTTCCGTACGGTGAATTCAACGACGCAAACGCCGGTCGAGGACGTGCGCGCTCACAAACAGGGCTACCTCATTTTCCCGGCATTGCCGGCAGGCCCGTTCAGGGAGGAAGCCGCCAGCGACGCGTCGGGGCGTCTGCTCTTCCGTAAGGCGTCTCGCCCTCCCCTGTGGGGTATCTACGCGGGCCTCGATCGCCAATCCATTGCAGCCGTCGCGTGACTCCCTAAACGGCAGGTGGTGATCTGACATCCCAAACACGCGGACACCGTCGACAGGATTACAGGATTGGCAGGATAAGTGGCGAACAGATCCTCCTTATCCTGTGAATCCTATTATCCCGAAAAGGTCTTAACTCCCTTTCGTTTGAGGGGGCGATCGTA
>CAYYNP010000400.1:0-7682 GCA_964472545.1 uncultured Planctomycetaceae bacterium
CCGTTCGCAGCACGTGCAGGTTCACCTGTTCGACGGCTACTGGGAAGACATCGGGACGATCAAGTCGTTCTTCGAGGCCAACCTGCAATTGGCCACGCCGGATCCGCCGTTCGAGTTGGCCTTGGCCGATGCGCCGATCTACTCGCGTGCGAGGGTCCTGCCACCTTCGCGTTGTGAGGGTGCCGCGATGCGCGGCAGCCTGATCGCCGACGGTTGTGTGATCGAACAGGGCGCGGTGATCGAAAACAGCGTCATCGGACTGCGATGTTTGATCGGCCGCGACGTGCAGATCCGCAACTCGATCTTGATGGGCAACGACTACTACGAGGCGCCCGGCGAACTGGCCGAAGGCAAGTCGAACGGCCGTCCGCCGCTGGGCGTGGGAGCCGGCACGCAGATCGAAGGCGCCATCGTCGACAAGAACTGCCGCATCGGGCGCAACGTGCGGATCATCAACTGCGATGCCGTCGATTCGTCTGAAGAGACACCCCACGCAATGGTGCGCGACGGGATCATGGTGGTGCCCAAAGAGACGACGCTGCCGGACGGGTGGACGTTCTGAGATAGTAGGCGTCTTGCTCCGCAAGACGCAGCCTAAGACAGTAGCCGTCTCGCTCCGCGAGACGCAGCCGTTACGACATCTTGCGGAGCAAGATGACTACTTTACGATCGTCGGCCTAGCCGTCGCGCCAGGAGAACGAGATCCCTTCGATCTCCACCAGCAACTCCGGCCGGCAGACGTCGGCCACCAGGTAGATCGTGGGGACCTCGCCGAAGCGGGCTTCGCAGACGGCCTTGGTCTTGGGGTAGTCTTCCTGGTTCTTGATGTAGACGCGTACCAAGGCCAGATTGTCCAGCGTCGCACCCAGGCCGGGTACGCCGTGCTGCTTGAAGTTCTCTTCGCCGATCAACGCCGCGATATTGTCCAGCGTTTGATGGGTCTGGCCCTCGACGTCGCCGATGAATCGCGTCTCGGAGTGGGTGATGCTGGCCGTGCCGGAGATGAACGTGGTGGCCAGGTTCCCCGTCACGATCGCCATCGCCCGGGCGAACTTGGGACTCTCCGACCCGTATTTCTCGCTATAGTCAAAGGCCGACGTCTGTTGGGGGTTTTCCAACGGCAACAGCGAGAGGTCGCTGCGGTCGCTGACCAGCGCCAAACTCGACATCACGACGTCCTTGCCGTTGGTGCCGATTCCGGTGCTGGCCGGGTAGATCGTCTTGTCGATGCCCGGCACCACCCGGCCTGAGCCGAACTCCATTTCGTTGTAGAAGTCGGTCCGGGCCCGATTCAATTCCTTGTAGCGCTGCGTGTCGCCTTCGGGGCCGACGATATCACCCAGATAGAGCCAGGTGCGAATGATCTGGTCGTAACGGAACCCCCTCGCTGCGAGTTCCTCGGCCGTACGGCGGAAGATCTCCAGCGATCGGTCGTAAACGGCCGTAGAGTCAGTCTCGGGGTAGACGTTGGCCAGGTGGACCCAGACGACGCCGTCGTGGCTGGAAGCCACCATCCGTTCGGAAAACCGCTGGATCTGCGCCTCTCCCTCGCCTCCCACGCCCAGGGCCTCGATCTCGACCAGCTTGCCGCCGCAGGGCGCCTGGGGAATGTAGATCGTGGCGGGCATTTGGTCGCCGTAGAAATCCTTCATGATTTCCCGGCACGCGCCGATCTGGTCGATGTCTCGCATGAAGACGGCCTGCCGGACGATCGTACCTCGCGTGCCTTCTTCGTCCATCACGGCCTGGATGGTGTTCAGGGCGTCGCGGGCCTGAGAGTCCAAGTCGTCGCCCTGGCGGGGAACGGCGCTGGCGAGGATGTGACGCGTTCCGTCAAGCCCGACGACCGCATAGCCGACACCCTCACTGGACTCTTTTCTGATCATCTGCTTTCCTTGTTGCTTTCCCTGACGCGACGCCGCGAACATCCTTCACTGGATGCCCGGTCAAGCCGCCTCGCCGCACTGAGGCGGCGTCACATCGTTGGAGTTCAGGGGTGGGTCAATCCGGCGTGGGCTCAAGGCAGGCATAATCTACACCCCAACCCCGTACTCTAACCAGCCCCAGGTTACTCAATGACGAGCCCTGTGTCGATAGCGCAACCGACCGCATCGGCCCTACTTTCGCTCTGTTAGACCGCAGGTGAAGGCGTGTATCGGCTGGGCAACCCCTACTCGATTGATCCGAAAGTTAATAAGTAAACTAACCTTTGTCGCGGCCCGGTTTCGCAACAGCTCAGCCGTGGCGAGGCCGACGCCGAGGAGAGGGCCGGGAGATTTGAATCGCGCCTGAAACCTTGCGAGTTCAGCTACACGATTTTCCCTAGCGCCCCCGCTCAGAAGCCGCCGATCAGAGGCCTTCGTCGCGGAAGGGGTTGCTCGGAGGAAGGACGCCGCGGCTGACGATCGGCGGGTCGTTGTGGCCGTAGTCGATCGGTCGGGGGCGCCCCCGCAAGCGTTCCCGCTTGGCGGCGTCGAGATAGGCCTTTCGCGGCCACGGCCCTTCAGCCAGCGCCACCCCACAGTAGTCCAGCAGCGTGCCCTTCTCGAAGTGGACGTTGCGATGGGCCAGGGTGTACTCGACCATCGACTGATAGTAGCGGCTCTCGGCGTCGGCGCAGCGCCGCAGTGCGTCGAGCACCACGAAGAACTCGACCTTGTCGTCTTCGTAGGCCGCCTGCAACGACGCCAATTGCTGCTGGGCGGCCAGCCGGCGGTTGAACGCGATCTGCATCACTTGATACGCCCGTTTCATCTCGGCCACGGCGTTGCTCAAATCGTGGACGACTTGCCGCTCCTGTTCCCGCAAGACGGTCTTCTCGCGCGCCAAACTGAGTTCGGAATTCCGCACCGCCGCGTGGGCTTGGCGATAGCCGATGGGCATCGAGAACTCGACCCCCATTTGCCACTCCTGAAAATCGCCGCCCGTCAGATCGGCCATGGCGTTGTCGAAACGGGCGACACCGTCGGTGTCCGAGTCGATCAGATGCGCTCCGAAGCCCCGCCAGCGATAGCGGCCCACCACGTCCAAGTCGGGCAAGAGAAAGTTGCGATGGGCGATCAATTGAAGTTCGTGCCCCTTGACGCGCCACCGCTGCCGCCGCAACTCGGCCCGCCGGGCGAGTGATTCGGTGGTGATTTGCCCCCAATCGAAAACGATCGGCGAAATGCTCGGTTCGTCGGCCGGGCGGATGAGTTGTTGGCCGTTCAGCGGCAGCCCGATCAACAGCCGCAAACGCCGTTCGGCCACGTGTACGCCGGAGATGCCGCGAAACGTGCCGGAACTGCTGCCGTTGTTGGTTCGCGTGCCTTCCAGCGGCCGGCCGGCCAGGGCGTTTTGGACTTCTTCCTCGAATTGGAAGTACTGCGCTCGGGCTTGCGCCTCCTTTTCGGCCTCGCCGCCGCGCCGCCCCGCCTGATACAGCGCGTCGACCCGGCGCCACGTATCGAGGCTCAGGTCGCGTGCCCGAACCTTCACGTCCAGGTCGCGGTAAGCGAAGTAGAGATCCCAATAGGCGTTCTCGACGTTGCTGATGAAGTCTCGCAGCCCGAGTTGAAACTCCGCCAGGCTGACGTCGGTGCGGACCCGTGCGATCAACACGCCGTTTAGCGCCCCGGGGCTCCCATCGGGACCGGCGATGCGATTGAATTGCATTCCGCTGCTCTGCAACAGAGGATGCCGCACTTCGCCCTCGAGATGGACGTTCCAAGCACCGCCGGCAAACTCGTTGCCCAACGCCGTTTCGTTGTCGAAGTCGACGTGCTTGCGCAGCGTGAAACGGCTGCCGGTGGCGGCCTGCTTGGAGATTTCCGTCTCGAAGACGTCGTAATCCTGCTGATAGAACCCCAAGTCGCCGAGGAAGCGGTTGTTTAGCCGGCGGTCGTTGTTCTCGAAGAACAGGCCGGTGGAAAACTCGGCGTCGAAGGCGCTCAGGGCGGCTTCCGGGCCGAACCGCGGGTCCGATTCCTGGATCCCCGGCTCGTACGAAGTCTGGATGCTCTCCGGCGAGCGCAGCACCGTGCCGCCGAGGTCGCGCAGCACCTTCGAGTGCATCAGGGCCAGGCGGACGACCTCTTCGAGCGAAACGTCCCAGTGTTCGACCGGGGCATCGAGAACGGTGTGGGGCTCGAAGTCGCCCACGACCTCCGGATCGGTGGGCGCCTGGACGGTCGGGTGCTCGATCTCTGTGGCCAGTGCCCGGTAGTGGGCCAGATCGTCGCCGCTGGTAAAGGTCGGCCTTCGCGCGAAGCAGCCCGGCGACGCCAACAACGCGCCGGCTAAGAGCCACGCTAGCGGAGCGAATACTCGTTTCATCGGCAGCCGAGCCTTGGTGACGAGGTCTACCACGACGGAAACGCGGGGCTGGATTCGCCGGGACTGTGCCCGGCAAGAGTCCGCCCGCGCGGACCGGCCACTCTGGAAGTAGCCGGTGTTCCTTCTCTTCGGCAGAGCGGCGGCCCTCCTATTCCTAATTCTTGACGTAATCGTTACAGACGGACCTCCCTATTCACCGCCCGCAACCCTATTGGCCCAGATTACCCATCCCTGAGCTTCTCCGAACATCCCATAACCGAACCGAACGGTATACTGGAGGGAGATGACCCCCGATGCTTCTCACCCCCAGCCCGAGCCGGCCCATCCCGAGCCGGCCTCTTGCGAGACGACCGCCGAAGCTTGGCGCGAGCTCGACGACCTGATCGACCAGATCGCCGGGCTGTCGACTTCGGCGCTGTCGCCGGAGGAGTTCTATGCCGAGTTGGTCAACCGGGTCGTGTCGGCCACGGCCGCGGTTGGCGGCGCGATTTGGAGTGGTTTGCCCGGAGAAGAGCGCGAAGAGGTTCGTTTGGAGCATCGGGTCAACCTGCCGGGCTCCCTCTCGGGCGAGAACTCCCCAGAGCGGCGTTCGCACGCCAAGCTGCTGCGGCAGGTGTTGCGAACGCAGCGGGCCACTGTGGTGCCCCCCGCCTCCGGGCCAGCCGACGCCGACGCGACCGCCAACCCAACGGAATTCGTCCTGGTGGTGGCTCCATGGACGCTCGACGACGGAACGCCTGGCAGCACGGGAGACGAGAGCGGCGGAGCCGGCCTGATCGAGTTGTTCCAGCGGCCGCAAACGAGCCCCTCGGCCCAGCGGGGATATCTCCATTTGCTCACGGCCGTGGCGGAACTGGTAGCCGACTTCGAGCGCCATCGGCGGCTGCGCGAGTTTGGCCGCCAGCAACAGCGGATCGGCGGCTTCGAACAATTCGTCGGCCAGATCCACGGCAGCCTCGACCTGAAGACCACCGCCTTTCGGATCGTCAACGAAGGACGACGGCTGATCGAATGCGATCGTGTGAGCCTGGCCGTGATGCACGGCCGGCGGTGCCGGCTGGCGGCCGTGAGTGGAGCCGACGAAATCAACCATCGCAGCAACACGGCTGCCCGGCTGCGCCGACTGTGCAAAGCGACCGCGACCATCGGCGAGCCGATCTGGTATCCCGTGGCGCACCCCGCGGAGCCGAACGCGGCCGACTTGCCCGGCGAGTTGACGCCCCAGGTGGAAGATCGGCTCAGCGCCTACCTCGACGTTTCCCACGCGCGCAGTCTGGGCGTGATCCCGCTGGCAGCATCGGCAGAAGAAGAGCGCACGCAACGGCCGGAAGTAATCGGCGTGCTGGTCGTCGAACGGTTTCAAGGTGTCTGCGACGAACGGATACGCCGGGCAACGAATGCCGTGTGCCGCCATGGTACCCAGGCGCTGTGCAACGCGTTGGAGCTGCGCAACGTGCCTTTCGGACGGTTGCTGCGAACCGTCGGCAAAGCCCGCTGGTTTGTTCGTGCGCGGCAGTTGCCCAAGACACTGCTGGCGACGTCTGCCTTGATTGCCGCCGCGATTGCCCTGGCCACCGTGCCGGCGGATTTCGAGATCGAGGCTCGGGGTACGCTGCAGCCGGTCGAGCGCCGCGAGATCTTTGCCCCGGACGACGGTCTGGTGGTCGCTCTGAAAGCGAAGCATGCTCGGGAGGTCGATGCGGGGCAACTGCTCGCCGTGTTGCACAGCCCGCAGCTCGACTTCGAGCGGGAGCGGATCGAGGGTGAGATCCGCACGGCCGAGAAGCAACTCGGCACGGTCGAAGCCCAGCGTCTGCTGAATCGCCGCGAGCAAGAGCGGGATCGCCAGCGCCACGCGCAGCTTGCCGCCAAGGAGGCCCAACTCACGGCCCAAGAGGCAGAACTGAAGGCGCTGATCGAAGGGCTGACCGAGCAGCAGAAGATCATCGACGCGCAGCAGACGGCACTTCAGATCTGCAGCCCGATCAACGGAGAGGTGCTCACCTGGGACCTCGACAGGCGGCTTCGCTCACGGCCGGTCGAGCGAGGGCAGACCTTGATGACGGTGGCCGACAAGCAGGGCCCGTGGGCGCTCGAGTTGGAGATCCCCGACGATCGGATCGCCCACGTGTTGGCAGCCCGAGACGACTGCGACGCGGATCTCGACGTGACGTTCGTGTTGGCCACGGCACCGGACGTAAAGCTCGACGGTAAGCTGCGGCGCGTGGGCACGCGGACCGAGATCGGCCCCTCGCAGCAGGCATTCGTGGCGGCCATCGTCGACGTCGATCGCGACGAACTTCCCGAACGCGTACCGGGTGCGACCGTGGTGGCCAAGATCCGCTGTGGCCGCCGCCCGATCGGATACGTCTGGCTGCACGATTTGATCGACGCGGCGCAGTTGTGGTTTCTGTTTTGACGTGCCCATTTACCTTGACGGGGCTGTTTGCTGAAGGGAGGCCGACGATGGGTCAACTACGGTTTGCGGTGGCACTGGCCCTGGCGGCGGCTGGCTCTGCTGCCACGGCCCAGGCAGCGGACGTGCGGATCGAGATCGGCTCCGTGCTGGTGAAGTTGGTCGAACAGGTCGAAGTATCGGCCGAAGAGGCCGGCGTGTTGGCCGAAGTCGCCGTGCGGGAAGGCGCGATGGTCAGCGAGGGCGACCTGCTGGCGCGCATCGTGGACGACGACGCCCGCGTGGGATTCCAGCGTGCCGAGATAGAACTGGACATCGCCCGGCGGCGTGCCAGTATCGACGTCAACGTCCGCTACGCGGCGAAATCCGCCGCGGTCGCCAAGGCGGAATTGCAGCGTTCGATCGATTCGCGAAAGAGGTTCTCCCGGAGCATTTCCGACACCGAGATGGATCGGCTGCAATTGGTCGTTGATCGGGCCGAACTCGAGGTGGAACAGGCGAAGCATGAATTCGAAATCGCGGCCTGCACGCAACGCGTCAAAGAAAACGCATTGCAGGCCGCCGAGCAACAATTGCGGCGGCGGAAGATCGTCGCGCCCATCGACGGCATGGTAGTCGACGTTCGCCGACGGCGCGGAGAGTGGGTCGAACCGGGGCAGACCGTGGTTCGCATTCTGCGCCTCGACCGTCTGCGGGCCGAAGGCTTCATCAACGCCGAACAGGTCGGCGAAAAGCTTGCCGGCCAAAGCGTCGTACTCAAAGTCGATCTGCCCGGACGCCCCGGGGCCGAGTTCGACGGCAAGCTGGTCTTCCTCAGTCCCGAAATCGACCCGATCAACGGGCAAGTCCGCGTGTGGGCGGAGATCGAGAATCCGAAGCTGCTGCTGCGGCCGGGGATGCGCGCGGAGATGGTGGTAGGGGAGAGGGAGTGAGTGGGGAGTGGTGGGTGGGG
>CAYYNP010000401.1:0-7654 GCA_964472545.1 uncultured Planctomycetaceae bacterium
CCCGCCGCCCCCGGCCAGCCCCGCCCCCCCAGCCCCGAGTCCCCAGCCCCGAGCCCCCCAGCGGTATGAGCAGACCCAAACCCCCGACCATCTTCTTTTCCGTCGGCGAGCCCAGCGGCGATTTGCACGGGGCCAACCTGATCCGGCAACTGCGAAGCCGCCGCCCGGACATCCGCGTGGTCGGCTACGGCGGCCCGAGAATGGCGGCCGCCGGCTGTTCGCTGCACGCCGATCTGACCGCGCTGGCCGTGATGTGGTTTGCCCGGGCGTTGGCAAACCTGCACAAGTTTTGGGACCTCGCCAGCCGGGCCGACCGCTACTTCCGCCACCACAAACCCGACGCCGTGGTGCTGATCGACTATCCCGGCTTCAATTGGTGGATCGCCCGCCGGGCAAAGGCCCACGGCATCCCGGTCTTCTACTACACTCCGCCACAGATCTGGTCGTGGGCAAGCTGGCGGGTGAAGAAGATGCGGCGGTTCGTGGATCACGTGTTGTGCAGTCTGCCGTTCGAGGAAGGCTGGTTCCGCAGCCACGGCTGCCACGCCACGTTCGTGGGCCATCCGTTCTTCGATGAAGTACGCCGGCACGAATACGACGAACGGTTCCTGGCGGAGCAGCAGGACCGTGACGGCCCGTTAGTTACCATCTTGCCCGGCTCGCGGACGCAAGAGGTCACGCACAATCTGAAGTGGTTCCTCAAGGCCGCGGCCGAGGTCCATCGCAAAGTGCCCGGCGTGCGATTTGCCATTGCGTCGTTTCGCGCCCGCCAGGCCGAGTTCGCCCGGCAGCAGGCCGCCGCCACGGGATTGCCGATCGAGGTACACGTGGGCAAGACGCCGGAGTTGATCCGCTTGGCCGACTGCTGCATGTCGGTTTCCGGGTCGGTGTCGTTGGAGCTGCTATACGAAGCCAAGCCGACGGTGATCCTCTACTGGATCAACCGGGCGGCCTATTTCGGGCAGCGGTTCTTTCGCAAGGTGAAGTACATCACGCTGGTCAATCTGCTGACGGCCGACGAGTTGTTCCCCAAAGACGTCACGCCGTTCGACCCCTCGCAGCCGGATGCCGATCGGGTGCTGTTTCCGGAGTATCTCACCTGCGAGGACAAGTCGGCCGAGATCGCCGCGCACGTGATCGAGTGGCTCGAGGACCCGGCCAAACGGGCCGCACGGGTGGACGCGTTGACCCGATTGAAGCACGAAGTCGGCGCCGGCGGGGCGTCGCGGCGGGCGGCGGAGTATATCCTTGGTGCCTTGGGCGAACCGGCGGCCGTGCTCGCCGCTCCGCATTTCCTTCGTGCCAAGACTGTCGAGCCTTCGCCGCAAGAGGTGTAGCGCGGGCGGCGCGTCGGTGGGGCTATGTGCTACAATGCCCGCTGCCCGTATACTACGCTATCATGAAGCAATCCAACCCATCTGGGAGCCACGCCGGTGCTGCTGAGTGAACCGCCGCCGTCACAAGGAGAACTGCACTTCACTTTCCTGGGGATCCCCGTGCGGGTGCATCCCTTCTTCTGGCTGGTCGGCTTTCTGCTCGGGCCGTGGCGGAGTGGCGGCTTGGGCGAGTCGGTCGTGATGCTGATGCTGATCTGGATGGTCGCCTTCTGCGTCTCGATCTTCGTACACGAACTGGGCCACGCGCTGGTGATGCGGCTCTACGGCTTCCGCCCGTGGATTACGCTCTACGGCCTCGGCGGGCTGGCCAGCCATCACGGCGAGCTGTACGGCCGCTCGAAGGGCTCGGAGCCGCTGGGCAAGATCCTCACTTCGCTGGCCGGGCCGGGGGCCGGCTTCTTGTTGGCGGCGGCAGTGGCGGGCATCGTAATGCTCAGCGGCAACCCCGTGGCGGTCGAATTCGGCCCTCCGTACGGAATCACGGCCGGCGCTTTCATCCCCGGTTCGTTCCGGCTGACGATCTTCGTCTTCTATCTTCTGAACGTCAACCTCCTCTGGGGCATCCTCAACCTGATGCCGGTCTACCCGCTCGACGGCGGCCAGATCTCCCGTGAGCTGTTCCTATTGGGCAATCCGCATGAAGGGATCCGCCGCTCGTTGATGCTCTCGATTATCTGCGGCGCCGGCATCGCCATCTACGCGCTGATGGGCAAGCACCTCTTCGCAGCGCTGCTGTTCGGCTACCTCGCCTACAGCAGCTACGCCACACTCCAGGCCTACAACAACCAACGCGGATCGTGGTAGCAGCGGAGTGACCTGCTTGATCTGTTGGTGTGTTGTCGACATCAGGATGTGGGGCAAGCATCCTGCTTGCCTTGCGGCATTCTGCGTCAAACGCAAGCTGGAAGCTTACGCCACCAAAACCGTCACGCCGAAATCAATGCGGCGCCACGGCCTTTTGTGCCCCGGCCCCGAGCCCCACGCCGGGGATGATCGACTCGGCCGTCGAGCGGTGGAAGTTGAAGATCGTGAAGCCCGACGTGCCGAGCCGGCGGGCGTGGTGGATTTGCCCCACGACCCGGTCGGCCGAGAGCGTTGAGTTCGACGCGGTGGCGCCGATGCCGGGATAGATCGGGATGCGGCCGCCGACGAGCTTCTGCTGGTTTTCGATCAGGCTGGCGAAGTACGTGTCGCTGGGCGTGTAATCCATCGGGCAGACGAAATCGAGATAGCCCGCCGCGACCCACTCGGGCCAGTCCTGGGCGACCGATCCACGGCAGGCCGGATACGCGCCGAAGACGGCCGCCGAGATCTTCAAGTCCGGCCGCAACTGCTTGCCCGCCCGATGCACCGCCGCCACCAGCGTGGTGATCTGTCGGCAGCGCCAATCGTTGTACTCCTGCTTTCGCCGGCCCGAATGGCATTCGGCCGGCCAATCGGCCACCCGACGGCCCGAGGCGGCCTCGAACCGCTCGCGGCAGCCGTCGCAATAGCAGGTCTCGCTGCCGGGATAGCGGATGTAGTCGAAGTGCAGCCCGTCGACCGGATACTTGCGAGCCACTTCGAGCATACTCTCCAGCTCGAGCTGTTGATTGGCCGGATGCGACGGGCAAAGCCACGGATGGGTTTCACCGCGAAAAGTCACTTGCAGCCGACCTTCGCGACGCAGGCTCTCGACGAACTCCGCCGGCGCCCCGGACAGATTGTAGTTGACCTTCCAGACGTGGACCTGAAGGCCGTGCTTCTTTGCTGCGGCCGTACATTGGGCGATTTGGTCGCCGTATTGGCGGAAGGTAGCGCTACGGGGCAACACGTCGCTAGCGTAGTGGGCCCGGCCGGCCCAGAGCATGTTGGGCAACACCATGTTGAACCCGGCGGCGGCCAACTCCCGGGCCGAACGGCCCCAATCGCCCGCGTAGGCCCCGGTGCCCGAATGGTTCCAAACGGCGCGGCCTTCGCTCTTTGGGCTGGGCTGCGCCCGCAGATATGCCTCGGCCAACAGCGCGTGGGCCCGATTGGCCGATTCGACCGCCTCGGCGTAAGCGGCCTGTCCGGAGCGGTCGGCGGCCAGGGCTCGCGTCTTGTCGGCGGCGTCGAGCAATTCCACCGCCGCCGGGTCGCCGTGACGCCGCACATGGTTGGAAACCTCCTGCCAGTTTCCGCAATGCCCGACCTCGGCGGCCCGATCGAGCGCATGTTGGGCCATCTGCTGCCACAACGGCGGAGACATCCGGCCGAGAACCGCCGCGAGCAACTGACGCTTGTTCTGTCGATCGTCGGCGAGAAAGATGTGGCTGAAGAAGGCCCCGCGGTCGCTAACGAGCATGGCCGCATGTCCGGCCGGCTGGCCCGAATCGTCGTGCCAATGGCCGATTACCCGGGCGCCGTGGCCGGCCGGCTCGGCGGTGGTGATGTTCCACGAGGCTTGGCGTACCGACTTTGGCAGCCCGGGGATCGAGCCGTCGAAGCGTATCTCGGCGAAGTCGCCGGGCCGTTGCTGCCGGGCGTATTGCGGGTTGGCGAAGCCGAGCAGGCGGCCCAGATTCGGCGCGAGTTGGTAGCATACGAGGAGTTTACCGCCGGCCTCGACGAATTGCTCCAGCGCGGCGGCGGCCTGTGCGTCCAGGCGTGGATTGTACGCCAGCACGGCCACGCGGCGATCGCCCAACGCCCCCTTGGCGACGGCCGCTTCCTTGAGCGCATCGGTTCCCAACCCCAGTTCACCCAGCATGCCGGCCACACGATCGGCCGTATCCATCGCCGTGCGAAACTCCGGGTCGCCAACGTGGGACGACGCGGTGGGCACCACCAGGGCCACGTCGTGCGACACGGCGGCCAATCGCCCCACGGCCAACCAAGCGTTTTCCGCCCGGCCCCGCCAGGCGGCGATCCGCACGCCGTCGATCTGGTGCCAGCCGGCCGGTGTGCCTTCGGTGCGGAACGAGGCCTTCGAGAATCGCAGCGTTTGCCATGTCTGTTTTCGTAACAGCCCTCGGGCCGTGTACCATCCGTCGCCGCTGCGGAAGTAGAACGTCAGTTCGGCCACGGCCGCCGGTGCGTCGCCGGCAACTTCCAGCGTGAACTCGCCCGGAGCGGAGAGGTCCAGGTGCAGCTTGCGATCGACCACGACTCGTCGCAGGCCCGGCTCGTCGGCGAACGGAGCGCGGATCTTCATACCGCCGGGCTGTCCCGGCTGGATCAGCTCAACCGGCGGCGTGCCTTCGGCGGCCCGCCACGCCGCGCGAACGGCCTCGGCCGTGGTGTAGCGGAAGTCGTCGAGGACGAGTTCCGACGCAGTGGCCCGATCCACAAGCGGCAATGTCAGCGGCAAGGTCAGCCAAGCCAACAGCAGCAGACGTTTCATAGCATCTCCAAGCAGGTTTCCTGTCGCTTGCGGCGGCGTTTACTTGTCGAATTGCCGCATCCGCCCCAGTTCTTCCAGTTGATCGTCGACCCAGTAGACCAGCCGGGCGCGTGTGGGAAACTCGTAGGCCAAGCGGAGGATCAGCACCACGGCCACGATCAGACTCAGCAATACCTGCTCCAAGAGATACGCCATCAACAGGAAGATGATTACGCCTTCGAGCAGCGCCCAGGCGAGGATCCTGGCCGTCGAATAGAGCGCTACGAGGTTGCCGGCGTCGCCGTGGCGCCGGCGAAACTCGGTTTGTTTCGCCGGCTGCTGGCCGATCGGCCGCCAAGTCCCCTCGAAGATCGACCGCCTCCCCCGTTCGACCATCTGATGGCCCACAATCGCCCGGGCGATCAAGGCCACGGCTCCCATGGCGAACGCCGCGTAGGTCATCGCGTGCGGCGGCCATCCATGCGCAACCCTCGACCGGGCCAGCACGACGACCATCGCCACCACGGAGCCCACGATCAGGGTTCCCGCCGTAAGCTGCAACGGTCGCAGCAGCGGTCCGAGTTCCCGTTGCCATTTCGGCGGTTTTGTGGAAGAATCTTGCATCGGCGTTGCCCGTTGGTTTCGATAAGCCAAACGGCTGGACCGCCCGTCGTCCGTAGCTTCGTCGTCGGCCGCGGTTCGTGCCGAGGCCGAAAACAGTATACAGCAACGTTCGGCGTGCGGGGGAGTCGCAAGTTCGGCCGAAGGGGCCAGGGCGCGAGGTGATCCCCCAAGAGGGACCAGTTTGACAGCCAGGTCGCAAGCCGGCTATAATCAACATGCGCCCAGCGAGCGCCGGCGTTGCGCCGTCACCTCGTTTTGGGCCGTCGGAACGTTCAAGGGCATTTCTCCGAAAGGTCGATTATCATGGCTGCCAGAGTACGTAGAACCAGCGGTTTCACGCTCGTGGAGTTGCTCGTCGTCATCGCCATCATCGGCACTCTTGTGGGGCTGATCATGCCTGCGATCGCCTCCGTGCGCGAGTCGGGCCGCCGAGCCACCTGCGTGAACAACCTCAAGGAATTGGGCACGGCATCCACAAACCACGTGACCAGCCAGGGCCACTACCCCTCCAGCGGATGGGGCGGGCGGTGGACCGGTGACCCCAACCGGGGTTTCCGCGAAAAACAGCCCGGCGGCTGGGCCTTCAACCTGTTGCCCTATCTCGAAGAACAGAACATTCACGACATCGGCAAGGTGAACAGGGCCGGTGCCGTGGCCAACCGCACCGAACTCGCGCGGCAGCGGGGTTCGGTCTTGGCGGTGCTGATTTGCCCCAGCCGGCGCCGGCCGATCGGCTATCCCGGCGGCAGCAACTGTGTCAACGCCAGCCAGCCCACCAACCTGGCCAAGACCGACTACGCGGCCAACGGCGGCTCGGTCGTCTTGCAGGGCCCGGGCCCGGAAACGAGTTGTCTGAACCAGTACCCGAACTGCAGTTGGAGCACCCCGGACGACCGTCTGCGGCGAGACTTCAGCGGTATTTCTGGCGAGCGGAGCAGGATCACGCCGGAACACGTCGACGACGGCGATAGCAACACGTATCTGATTGGCGAGAAGTACCTCAACCCCAGGCATTACGCGTCGGGCCGGTCGCCCGGCGACTTGAACTCGGCGTATCAGGGCAACGACGGGAGCAACAACCGCTGGACCGCACGAGGGATGGAGCCGCGGCGCGACACCCCCATGGTCGACGACGCCCGCCGTTTCGGCAGCGCCCACAACTCCGGCTTCCACGTCGTGATGTGCGACTTCTCGGTCCAGCAGGTCAACTACAACATCCATTCGGACGCCCACATGCGGCTGGGCAATCGCCGCGACGGTCAGCCGCCTGACAAGAGTGCGTTCAGGCAGCCGTAACGCCGGCCTCTTTGGTAGTGTCTCGTAGTCGAAGGAGCGGTTCATTGATGCAAGGGCGAGCAGCGGGTTGGTTGGCGGTGGCGATCGGTTTGATCGTTTGGACGGGGTGTAGCTGTTCGGGAGTTCCGCCGGCGGCCGAAGCGCCGTCGCTCGATCCCGACGCAGTGGCCGCCGCTGCCATGGCCCAGGTCGATTCCAGCGGCGACGGCCAACTCGACGAGAAGGAACTGGCGAAGTGCCCACCGCTATTGGCGTCGCTCTCGCGGATCGATACCGACGGCGACAAGAAGATCTCCACCGCCGAGATCTCCGACCGCGTCAAGGCGTGGACCGAGTCCGACACGGCCATGGTGTCTGGCGCCACGCGGATCGCGCTCGACGATGAGCCGCTCTCCGGCGCCACGGTGACCTTCGTGCCGGAGGCCTTCCTCGGCGACGCCTATCAGTCCTGCTCCGGAACCACCGACGACGACGGCAACGTGGTGGTCCAAGGCCCCGACGAAGAGGCCAACCCGGGAATGATCTACCTGGGGTTCTACCGCGTCCAGATCACCGGCGGCAACAAGACCGTGCCGGCTCGTTTTGGCGAAGAGACCGAACTCGGATTCGAGGCGGCTCCGGACGTCGCCAACGACGGGTTCTATCTGTCGACCAAGTAGCGCCCGCAGACGCAGACCGCAACCTACGCCGCCGCCTCGACGGAACGGTGTTGGAGCTTCTCGAGTTCTGCCCCAAAGACCTCTACGACACGATTCGCAGGCCGACCGGTCCGCTCGAATCCGACGTTCAATCGTGCGTGGAGCGAATCAAATGGGCAACTGCCGAATCGGGCAGCGAGAAAGACCGGCACAGAAAGAAACTGGCACGATACCCGCACGAATCGGCTCGTAAGCGGCAGAACACCAATACGAAAGCCTCGCAAGACACGAGGCCCTGCGAGGCATGACGTTGTGGTGTTAACCACCCAAGCGGAGGGCAAGGGACTCGAACGGAT
>CAYYNP010000402.1:0-7654 GCA_964472545.1 uncultured Planctomycetaceae bacterium
ATTGTAGTGTAAACGCCGTTGGGTGCCACTGCTGGCTTGCCCAGCAGTGTTCTTGCGTTAGATTCAACTCCGCACTGCTGGGCAAGCCAGCAGTGGCACCCAGCGGCAGCCTATCGTTCGGTCTTGTCGCAGCGTGCCGGCTCTTCCTTGCCTGGGCAGCAACACGGCAGTTCGACTACCACTCGAAAACCGACAATCAGGTCGCACACGCCGCCCGGCGGCGGACAGCTCTCTCGGGCGGCCGACCGAGCACGCCCGGTGGTGCTCAGCCAGGAGCCGCCGCGGATCACGCGCCGGGAACCCTCGTCGGGGCCGCGAGGATCGGTCTGTTTGCCCTCGGGGTATTGCTCCGCGTAAAAATCGGCACACCATTCCCAGACGTTGCCGTGTACGTCGAACAGCCCGAAGGCGTTGGGCTTGAAGCTGCCGACCGGGGCGGTGAAGACGTGGCCGTCTTCCCACTTGAAGGTCTTCCAGGGGCGGAATCTGGCCTTGCCGGTCAGATCGGCGACGTTGCACCACCCTTGGCCGTCGTCGGGCTCATCGCCCCAGACATACGCCGTCGTCGTTCCGGCCCGGGCTGCGTATTCCCACTCGGCTTCGGTGGGCAGGCGAACGGTCTTGCCCGATTTGCACGTCAACCATTTGCAGAACGCCACCGCGTCGTTGAAGCTGACGCAAACGGCCGGATGGTCGTCGGCCTGGTCGAAGCCGGGGGCCTTCCACGACGCCTTCTCGACGCGGTCCCATTTCTTGCCGTCCCAGGCAAAGGCCCAGCGCTGGCGCTCGGCGTCGGTCTCGTATTTGGCGGCTTCGACAAACGCCGCAAACTGGCCGCGGGTGATCTCGTGACGGCCGAGAAGGAAGTCGCGGCCGATGGTCACTTCGTGCTGGTGAAACGGGTCACGGGCACGCAGCCGCTCCTTCTCGGGGCTGCCCAGCAGGAACGTGCCGGAAGGGATCCGGACCAATTCGAGCGACGCCCCGTGGCCAAGGTCCAGGGCAGACGGCTGCTTCTCGTTCCCTTTGGCGGCAGGACACGCGGCGGCGCTCCAACCGACCGCGACGAGGATCAGGGTGGCTCCGTTCATGCTGTGGGTCTCCCTCCGGCTGGTGTTCGGCGAATCCAGGCGGCGTGGCGGAGAACGTCCTGTCCGTCAATCCTCCGACAGCAGCCACATATGGCACATCATGATGCTAGTTGAAGCTTCACAGCAACGCAATCGCGATATGTTGGGCGTGGCGCCGCCGGGCGTGGAGAGGGCACGGAAACACAACCGGAGAGCTAGCGTATTTAACTCGGGTTGACTTATTTGGCCATTTGGCTAAACTGCCAAATAACCAAGACCGAAGAGGACGTCATATGGACACCGCAACCCAAGCACGATTCGAAGCCCGGGCGAGAGTCGTCAAGGCTCTGGCGCACCCAACTCGGTTGTTCATTGTCGATCACCTCTCGAAGGCGGGCGAGGAGTGCGTCTGCAAGTTGACCGAGATGATCGAGGCCGACATGTCGACCGTCTCGAAGCACCTCTCCGTTCTCCGCACGGCCGGCATTATTGAGGACCAACGGCGTGGTGCCCAGGTGTACTACACACTTCGGGTGCCGTGCGTGATGAAGTTCTTCGACTGTGTCGAGTCGGTAATGCGGTGCACCGCCGAGAAGCAGCAGGAATTGCTGACTTGACGTGGTTGGCCGTCCTCACGAAATCCAGGCAGCGTCAAAGGAGACACTCATGCGAATACTGGCCGAGTTCTTTCCCGAGTTCACCGAGCAACTCGAGGGGATGGACTCTCTCATCGAGAGAGACGTTCGATCGACGAGAAGACCTACCAGTTCATCTGCTTCGCCCTGTCGATAAAGGCCCGCTCGGCGCCCTGCGTGCGGAAACACTTCAAAGAGGCGCTGGAGGCCGGAGCGACCGTGAAGGAGTTGGCGTACATCCTGGCGCTGGTGATGCGAGAGGCCGCCGGGGCCGACGACTGCTGGACGCACGACGTGCTCGCAGACTGGAAGGAAATCCTTGCCGGCAACGTGAAATGCGATTGCCAGAAGTAGGCCGTTGGCAAGAGAAGGGAACGTTTTGATGGGACGGGAAGGTAAGATCTTTGCGGCGTTTGTGATCGCCTTTCTGGCGGCCTATTTCGTGCCGCTGGCGGCGCCGTCGGAGGACGCCTCGCTGATGGAGAGCGCCCTGTTGCAGGCGTTCAGCCTCTTGCAGTGGTATGCGCAGAAGCACACGTTGGCCTGTGTGGTGCCGGCCATGTTCATTGCCGGGGCGATCACGACCTTCTTCTCCAAGGAGGCCGTGCTGCGGCATCTGGGGCCCAAGGCGAACAAGGTCGAGGCCTATTCCGTAGCTTCGGTGTCGGGTACCGTGCTGGCGGTCTGTTCGTGCAGCGTGCTGCCGATGTTCGCCGGCATCTACCGCGTGGGAGCCGGATTGGGGCCCGCCTCGGCGTTCCTCTATGCGGGACCGGCGATTAACGTGTTGGCGCTGGTGTTGACCGCGAGCGTGTTGGGCGTCGAGATCGGTATTGCCCGAGCGATCGGGGCGATGGTGTTCGGCGTGGTGATCGGTATCCTGATGGCGGTGATCTTCCGCCGTGACGAACAGGCTCGAACGGCCGCCACGATGCAGATGCCCGATCCGCCGGCCTCCCGCCGCTCGTTTTGGCAAACGGCCGCGTTCTTCGTGGCGATGATCGCATTTCTGGTCTTCAGCGACTGGTTCAACCCGGGCGACAAGATCGTGGAACTCAACGACGGCACCAAACTGGCCGCCATGGAACGCAAAGTCGACGGCACGACCATGCAGATCCAATTGAAGGAGCCCTATGAAGGTCACGACGTGGACGACGTAATCACGTTGCAGCGATCGACGATCGCCGACGTGGAAGACGTCGATAACTGGGTCGTCCGCATCCATCACATCCGCTGGTACCTGGCGGCGGCGATGGGAGTGGCCGTGCTGTTGATGACATGGCGATGGTTCGTCCGCGACGAGATCAACGAATGGACGTCGAACACGTGGATCTTCGCCAAGCAGTTATTTCCGCTGCTCTTCGGCGGGGTGTTTGTGGCCGGGTTCCTCGGGGCGCTTCTGCCCGACGACAAGGTGGCAGCCTTGGTCGGCCAGGATCTGGTCGACGAGGGCTTCTTCGGCAGCCTGAGGGCCAACTTCACGGCCTCGGTGATCGGCTGCTTCTTCTACTTCGCCACGCTGACCGAGATTCCGTTCCTTCAGGCGTTGACCAGCAAGGGCATGGCGCAGGGACCCGCGTTGGCGTTGCTATTGGCGGGGCCGGCGATGTCGATCCCCAGCATCCTGGTGATTCGCTCGATCATGGGCAACAAGAAAACGCTCGTCTTTACCGCGCTGGTGGTGGTGATGGCCACGATTACGGGGATGATCTACGGGGCCTTCTTCTAACCGGCAAACAGTCCACACTTGATTCTTTCCTACAAGGAGCCCCATAATGAAAAAACTCCAAGTCCTCGGCCCCGGCTGCCCGAAGTGCGCCAAGTTGGCCGAAAACACGCAAGCCGCGGTCGATCAGTCGGGCGTGGAAGCGAGCGTCGAGAAGGTGACCGACATCAACGAGATCGTCTCCTTCGGCGTGATGGCCACGCCGGGATTGGTGGTCGACGGCGAAGTCAAGGCGGTCGGCAAGGTACCGTCGGTCGATGAGATCAAGGAACTGCTGGAATAGAGAACTGGAAAGAGGCCACGGTTGCCGCTTCGTTGTTGCCGTTGCCGTTTATCCGTCGCCGACACGGCGACGTGAACCCGTACTGAACGTCGCCGTACCGGCGACGGCTAAACGGTTCCGTACCGGCGACGGCTAAACGGTTCCGTACCGGCGACGGCTAAACGGTTCCGTGCCGGCGACGGCTAGGTTCCACGCCGGCCTCGCGAGCCCTGCTCAGCCCGAAGGTGCCCTGTTCGGCCCAAAGGAGCACGTCCGATGAACCCCAAAACGCTGATCACCGCCGTGTTGTTGTTGTTCGCTGCCGGCGGCGTGGTGGCCGTGGCGATCAAGGAATTCCGCCCGGTCGAACCGCCGGCGGAATCGGAGGACCCCGACGGCGAGCCGGGCGTCGCAGTGTCCGTATCGGACGGCACCATCGTTTACTTCTTCCACGGCCAGAAACAGTGCGAACGATGCATTAACGCCAAGGCCTACGCGGAAGCGGCGGTCCGGGCGGCTTACGCCGAGCAGCTCGACGACGGGCGGCTGAAGTGGCAGTTGGTCAACTACGACGAGCCGGAAAACCGTCATTTCAAGCAGAAGTACGATGCGCCGTTGCCCATGGTCGTGGTGGCGAAATTGGATAACGGTGTGGACGTCAAGCACAAGCGACTGCCGTTGATGCTGATGAAGGCCGACGACAAACAAGCTTGCCTCGAATACGTAACCGAGGGTTTGCAGGAGTTTTTTGCAGAATCGGAAGGAGAAGTACAGGAATGAAACGAGATCATTTGGGGAGTCGTTGGGCGTTGCTTGCCGCCGCTTTCGCGGTGGCGTGGATCGTCATGGCCGGTCCGTTCCACAACGCGCCCCATGCCCGCGCCGACGACGCACCGGCGGCCAAAGCGGCCCATCGCGTGGTGGTGATGTACTTCCACCGTACCGAGCGCTGCGATACCTGCAAGACGATCAGCGAGTACACGGAGGAAGCGGTCAAGGACGGCTTCGCCGAGGAGATGAAGCAGGCGACCGTTTCGCTGCACATGATCGACTTCCAGGACGCCAAGAACGCCAGGTACACGAAGGCCTACAAGCTCGACGGTCCCACGCTGATCATCGCCGAAGCCCGCGACGGCAAGGCGGCCCAGTGGAAGAAGATGCCGGAGGTCTGGAGCCTGGTCTTCGAGAAGCCGAAGTTCCTCGAGTACGTTCGCGACGGCGTCAACGATTACCTGAAGGGGGAGTGATGCGGACCGCCATCAAGGCGTTGGGGGCGTGGTCGCTGGCGGCCACCGTGGTGTTTGTGGCTTCGGTGTCGGTGGCCGATGAGGCGCCGTTGCCGGCCGATTCCCCGACCGCGCTGCCCGAGCGGGGAGCCGTGGTCTATCTGTTCAACGCCCCCGCGGATGACAAGACGGGCCGAGATCAGGTTGCCGCGATCGAGAAGGCGTTTCGCGAAAGTCTGGCGAAGGAACTGGACACCGGCCGGCTGGTCTTGCTTTCGATCGATCCCGTCGATCCGCAACGGGCAGGCCTCGCCGGGCGGTTCGAGGTCAGCGGTGCGGCCCTCATCCTGGGCGAAGTCCGCGACGGTCAGATAGGTGACTGGAAGTCGCTCCCCAAAGCGTTCACGCTCAGCGACGACGACGGCACGCTGTCGGAATACTTGCAGTACGAAACCCGCGCGTACCTTCGTGGCCAGTGGACCGCCTTCGCCCTGTTGATGGCGGCCGCACTGGGGCTGGGGGTGATTACGTCCGTGCAGCCCTGTCCGATGGCCACCAATATCGCCGCCGTGTCGTTCATCGGCCGCCGGGTCGACAGTCCCGTGAAGGTGTTGCTCGCAGGGCTGCTCTACGCGCTGGGACGGGCAACGACCTACGTGATCTTGGCCGTGCTGCTGATCGGCGGCCTTTCACGCAGTGGGGTCGAGTCGTTTCTGCACACGTACCTCAATCAGATCCTCGGCCCCATCCTGATTCTCGTGGGCATGGTCTTGCTGGAGTTGATCGGGCTGAACTTCTCCGGCCCGTCGATCAGCGAAAGACTCCAAAAGCGTGTGGAGAAGTGGGGCATCTGGGCGGCGCTGTTGCTGGGGGTCCTCTTCGCGTTGTCGTTCTGCCCCATCTCGGCCGGGTATTTCTTCATCAGCCTGTTCGCGTTGCTGACCGCCAGCAACTCGAAGGTCGTGCTGCCGTCGCTCTACGGCGTCGGTACCGCCCTGCCGGTGGTCGGTTTTGCCGTGCTGATCGCCTTCAGTGCGAAGTCGGTGGCCAAGGCGTATAATGCACTGAACCACTTCCAGAAATGGGCCCGTTGGATCACCGGGGTGGTGTTCCTGGTGGTGGGGATCTACTTCACGTTGATGTACTGTTTCGGGGTACTCTGATCGCGGATCGGTAGGACACACTGTGCAAGAGCTGCCCCGGATTAACGGTTGTTGCGATCCGTCGGCCAACGGGCCGCCATCGCAAGCACGTTGCGGCGGGGAATCGCCGAAACCGATCGGCGCGCCGCCCGACGTGGATGCGCCGTGGATCGACGGTACGGTCGAAACGCCTTGCGGCGAAGTTCCCCGCGTTGCTACCTCACTCCGACCGGCCGATCGGCTGGGCACTTGGAAGGCCCGTTGGGCGATCCGTCGGATGGACTACGCGATCTCGCCGGGGCTCTATGCCGTGGGAAACCCGACGGCCGATTCACCCGTGCTGATCTCGGCCAACTACAAGATGAGCTTCGACCGGCTACGCGGGCAACTCGGCAGACTCGACGCCTGGATCCTGGTGCTCGACACGCGCGGGATCAACGTCTGGTGTGCCGCCGGCAAGGGCACCTTCAGCACCGACGAACTCGTCGGCCGGATCGCGTCGCAACGGCTGGGCGAGGTGGTTTCGCATCGCAAGCTGATCGTGCCGCAACTGGGCGCCCCCGGTGTGGCTGCGCATGAAGTCCGGCGGCGGAGCGGCTTTCGCGTTGTCTACGGCCCCGTTCGGGCGGAGGACCTGCCCGCCTTTCTGGCCGCCGGCATGCAGGCCGCGCCCGCGATGCGCCAAGTTCGCTTTGCCCTGGCCGACCGGCTGGCCGTGGTACCGGTCGAGTTGGTGCTCTCGGCGAAGTACGTGGCGGCGATCGCAGTCGGTTTCTTCTTGCTGGCCGGCCTCGGCCGCGACGGCTTCGACTGGCAGCGCGTGCTCGACTCCGGCACCACGTCGGCCGTGCTCTGGGTGGCCACGTGCTTCGGAAGCGCCGTCCTCGTGCCCGCGCTCCTGCCGTGGCTTCCCGGCCGGGCGCTGGCACTGAAGGGCCTGTGGCTTGGTGGGGCGTTTGTGGCGGGGCTGGCGGCGTGTTACGCGCAAGTTCCCGAGTTAACCGGCAATGCGGTGAGCTTTGCGGCGTGGTGCGTGATCATCCTGGTGACGGCCAGCTTTCTGGCGATGAACTTCTCCGGCGCGACGACGTACACATCGCTCTCCGGCGTGCGACGCGAGATGCGCGTTGCCGTGCCGTTGCAGTTCGCCGGGACGGTGGTTGGCGGTGTCCTCTGGATTGTGGGACGATTCGTCTAGTGTCGCGTCGATTGCGCCAGGACGTTTGACGAGGAAACCAAAATGCCCGCATTGCGATACATCGGCGACGTGGTCACGCTGCAACTCGACGTCGAGAAGTGTACCGGCTGCGGCACGTGCGTCGACGTCTGTCCCCACGCCGTCTTTGCGCTTCAGCGAGGCAAAGCCCGCATCGCCGACCGCGACGCTTGCATGGAATGCGGCGCCTGTGCTCGAAACTGCCCGGTAGAATCGCTTTCTGTCAACGCCGGCGTGGGATGCGCAATCGCCGTGATCAACGGGGCCTTGGGACGCACGGGCTCGTGTTGTTGCCAGGTGGAAGAGTCGCCCTGTTGCCAGTAGCAGGAGAACTGCAAAGTCGATTCGCGGGAGTGGAAAAGGGGGACTGGCTCCGA
>CAYYNP010000403.1:0-7630 GCA_964472545.1 uncultured Planctomycetaceae bacterium
CTCGGAGCCAGTCCCCGTTTTCCACTCCCGCGAATCGACTTTGCAGTTCTCCTGATATCCAGTCGGACCATGGTGGTCAACTCGGTCATCCGACCGACCGGGCTCCACAAAGGTCTGCCCCACGCAAGTCGCCGCCTGTCGGAAATCTCAGACGCGTCCGCTGACCTTGCTCAAACTTCCTCAGTGCAAAGCCTGACAACCTCTCGCCACGTGCCCGGCTCGCGGGTATGATTCCAACCGGAAGACACCACGCAGACCGTGCCCGCAGAATTTCGAGAGGATCATCCGGCCATGGCAAAACGCGTTCTCGACGTCGGCAACTGTTCGTTCGATCACGGCAACATCCGTCGTTTGATCGAAGAGGCTCTCGCCGCGGAAGTGGTTCCGGCACATAGCGCGGAGGAGGCGCTCGATGCGCTGCGCTCCGGGCGGTTCGATCTGGTGACGATCAACCGGCGGCTCGTGCAGGACCAAAGCGACGGGGTAGAGATTATCCGGCAGATGAAGGCCGACGAGCAGTTGGCCGACGTGCCGGTGATGCTGATCACCAACTATCCGGAGCATCAGCAACGGGCCGTCGACGCCGGCGCCGAACTGGGCTTCGGCAAGGCGCGGCTCGATCATCCGGAAACGCTCGACACGCTGCGGAAGTTTCTCGGCGGCGATTAGCCGTCGCCGTTGAGCACGGGCGCCAACTCGCGCCGTAGCGTCGAGCGGGCCATGTGCAGCCGGCCGCGGACCGTGCTCACCGAGAGGCCCAGCTTCCGGGCGATGGCGTCGTAGTGGCAGCCGTCGAAAGCGCGCAGCTTCAAGACGGTTCGCTGGTCGTGGCCGAGGTCCTCGACGGCCTGATAGATCTTGCGGCAGCGGCGATCTTGTTCGAGTTGCTCGGCCGGCTCGGGCCGCGGGTCGGCCGGCTCCGCGTTGAGCGCCTCGCGGCTGCGCTCCAGCGAGAGCGCGGGCCGGCGGCGTGCGCGATGGTGCGAGGCCTCGTTCGCGGCGACCCGATAGAGCCAGGCGTAGAAGGAGCCGCGGCCGTGATAGCGGTGCAGCTTGGTGTAGGCCCGCACGAAGGCGTTTTGCACCACGTCGTTGGCGTCCTCGCGGCTGCCGGCGAGGCAGATCATGGCCCGAACGAGACGTTGCCGATACTTGCGCACCAGTTGCCCGAACGCCGAGGCGCTGCCGCGGAGCGCCTCGGCAATCAGGTACGCGTCGTCGGCTACGGAGGTAACCATAATGCTCTTCTCGGTTGCGCAGGTGTCGGCTCGTGGGCGTATTGGTTGCCGCCGCTTGTCGTTCGTGGCTTAGTTCCACCACCAGGTGTCGGGATCTGCGCCGCCGGCGCCGTTGCGCACGGGGGCCAGACGGTCGCTCTTCTCAACCTTGTCGATCAACGCCCAGGGCTCGATCAGCACGCCGCCGGAGGCGGTAATCACCCAATTGCGTCCCTTCTTCATCAGGCTGGCCTGGCTGTCGACCTGTTTGGGGGCGGGAAACTGCTCCGTCTCGACCTCGGCCGGGTCGAGCAGCGTGGAGAGTTGCAACCCGGCCTTGTCGGCTAGCCGCTCCTTGGTGAGCAGCGCGCCGACGACGGCCAGTTCCATGCAGTTGCGCAGCTCGCCAAAGATCGGGTCGGCCACGGCCAACTCCGTGTACTTCGCCGTCATGTTGTCGGCCCAGCGTTGGGCGGTGGGGCTGGCCTTGCCGGTGTGCTGGCGGTTGCCGGTGGCGGTGAGGAAGTCTTCCTCGGTCATCGCCTTGACCGATCCGCCGCGGAGTTCCCAGGCCAACCCGTCGGCGTCGCGCAGCAGCGGCTGGTAGTCGGGCTCCAGCCACCAACGCGGCAACATGTTGGCCATGCCGCGTCCGGCGGCGGCAAACATCGTCAGGAAGCTCGGCAGTCCGGCGATCGGGGCCGGCTCGAAGTTCATCGCCAGACGTTTCATGCGGTAGTCGGACGCCACCAACACCCGGGCGAAGTGGCTCCCGGCCGGCACGCCGTGGACCGAAATCTGCTGCGGCCCGAGCACCTGCTCGATGCCCGCGGCCGTTGCCCGGGGGTTGCCGATCGTCCGCAGCGTGCTGACGTGTTGCCGCAGACGGGTCAGCCCGGCCGCCGTGGGATCGATCGAGCAGCTTATGCCCCCGCGGGCCGATTGCCGGGCGGTTTGCAGCGCGACCAGCAGGTCGTCGAGCAACATCACCGGGCGGCCGGTCGAGACGCCCACCACGTTGCCTTTCTCGTCGACCTTCCATCCCTCGCCGGGGCCGGCCAGCACGATGTCGTTCTGCTCGGGGTAGACAAAGATGTATCGGATTTGCTGCAAACCGGCGAGGTACTTGATCTCGTCGGGAAGCGGCCGATCGTGCTTCAGCGCCTCTTCGATGGCTGCCTGAAGCCGGCGGAGCGAGATCTTCCGCAGATCGGCAAACTCGGCCAGATCGCCCGGCACATGCTGTAGCGCCTGGGCACTGAGCCGGGCCAGTTTTCCTTGATCGTCGAGCGTGGCGGTAGCGAGCACGCCGTCGGCATTCACCGATACCCCCCCGACGGAACGGGTTCTCTCGAAGATCTGGGCATTCAGCGACGTGTTCGACAACATGGCCAGCGCCACGACAAAAATAACGGCAATTGCGGGCCACATCGCTACGCGCATGGCCGATTTGGCGGTCGACATTTGGGATCTCCTCCAAAAGACAGCAAAAACGGGGCCCTTACCCGCTCATCAATCACACGGCGAAGCGGCGTGGATTTATTCGCGTTGGCCGTGGTTGCCGCCGCGACAGGGCGAGCAATTCAGTCGTAGCCCTCTCAGGGGGGGCACTCGGCATGCGCGACGGATATGGGTGGCTGCGGCAAAGCAATGGCCGTGTGTGAGAGCCTCGACACATCCAGGCCGCCGCCAACCACTCGGGAGCCGTCCTTTTCCGGCCAGCCAAGCCCCCCTTGCGACGAGCGCCGACGGTTGACTGGTACCGACGGTTGACGGGTACTGCAAAAACGGCTATTCCTGCGTGAGTTGACAAGATTCATGGAGGAATCGACCCACCCGGCCTCCCCCGCGACAAGGAGCCTTCCATGCGCGTTGTCCCATCACGGAGTATCGCCGGCGTTATGCTGGCGGGCGTGTTTCTTCTGGCGGCCGCTTGTCAGAAGGAACCGACGATCCAGAACGAGTCGAAGACGCAAAAGTACCGCGAGGTGATTGCCAGTTTCACCGGCGAAGTGACCGACGACGGTGGGGAGCACGCGGCGTCGATCAAGCAGTTCTTCGACGATTTCGGCTCCGCCCTGAGAGAACGCAAAGCCTCGCGCATCAGCCAACTGTTCGATTGCCGCATGACGATCAGCTTGCTCGATCAGCAGGGCATGGTGCCCAAAGCGATACGCCGCAAACAGGGCGAACTGGTCGAGGGAATGCAGAAGGAAGTGTCCAAGCGGCTGTCCGATCCGATAACCGGCCTGGCTTGGGTCCGGTACGAGATCCGCCAGGTCCGTTTCATTCAAGACGAGACCGAAGCACTCGTCTACGCGCGCCACTGGGACGCGGACGATATCTCCAGCAAGAGGCGATGGTGGCTGTTTCAAGAAGACGGTACGTGGCGGGCATACGATTTCGAGGACCTGCAAACCTCGATCCGATTCTCCACCTCAATGGGGATCGGCCTCAAGATGGCCGACGCCAACGACCCCTCGGTCCGCCAATTCCCCAAGTTGATGGCGGGAATGCAGCAGATGCAGATGGGCGAGGTCGACGAGGCCTTGCAGACCTTCGAGCAACTCGACGGCGTCGACTTCCCCCCGGTGATCGAGTCGCTGAGACTGATGCTGGTGGCCGCGCTGCACAACCAGCGCCTGGAATACGAAGAGGCCCTCAATGCGGCCAAGCGGGCGCTGGCGCTGAATCGCGAATTGCCGTTGATGCATCTGATCTGCGCCTGCGCAAGCAACGGACTGGGACAATTCGAGCAGGCCAAGGAGCACACCAATCGCTACGCCGAGTTTCTCGGCAAGGACGCCGACTACTACGCGGCCGTCGGCGAAACCTAACGCCGGCAAGGGACAATTTGACTTTGCCGCGGCCGCCTTTCGCAGCGGCGTGGACGACGACCCGCTCTCCGGCGACAACGTGCTCGGGCTGATCAAGACGTTGCCGGTCGGTCAACGCCAAACGGCGATCAAATTCTATCGCGGGCTGAACGACCCCGACTTGTGGTTCATCACGTTTGCCGAAACACTGCTGTTGGTCGAGGACGCCCAAACGCTGCGCACGCTGATCGAAATCCACCGCGAAGTCATGCCCGACGACGAGAACCTCGAAGCATACGAGACGGCTCTGGAAGAACTCGAGCAGGATCTTGGCGAGCGATGATCGCGCTGGGGCAATGATCGCGCTGGGGGTCAACCCTCGCGTAGCCGGATTTGCCGCAATTCAGCCGAGTCGAGCCGACGACGAATCCGGCGACAACACTCAAATACTTGCGGAGTTCTTACGAATCCACCTACGGGGTTTTCGATGTGTGTGAATCCGCGGTTCGCCGCCCGGACACCGCCGTCGTGGTGGGAACACGCCCCGCATCCGGGTTAAGTACAGGCGTCCGACGCGCGGCCGGAGTGAATTCGGGTTACCGCGTCGGCTCAACGGGGTAGAATATGAGGACCGGGCAGCCCCAATCCCGCGTTTGGGCTCGCTACGGAAACTGCGTCGAATTACGGGAAAACGAGCATGCCTGTCACAAGATTTCCGATCGGGACCGTTGCCGGCGGATTTGTGCTGGCGGTCGGTTTGGTTTGGGGCTTGTCCGTGCCGTCGGTGGCCGACGATTCCGACGAGCCGACCGTGCCCGGCTTCGGTGTCGAGGAGACCGTGCCCGGCTTTGGGCCGGTGGTCGTGCTCGAGGAGCTTTACGACCAGAAGATCGTCGATTACGTCGACGAGCGGTTGCTGGGCCGCTACGACGCCAATAAGAATGGCCGGCTCGACCCGGTGGAGGTCCCGCGCGTGCCCTGGGGCGACGATCCGAAACAGGACGACCGTAACGGCGACGGCAGTCTCAGCCGCGAGGAGATGGCGGCGCGGCTGGTGCGGCGCTGGAAATACGGCAAGAAAGTGCCGAAGTCTACGGCGACCATCCCCGGCTTCGGCATCGAGACGACGGCCGCTGCCGATGCTTCCGGCGGATCGACCCGGCTGGAGGATCGCTACGACGCGAAGGTGCTCGAATACGTCGACGAGAACATAATCAAACCGCACGACCGCAACCACAACGGCGTGCTCGAAGCCGACGAAGCCCGGCACGTCCGCTGGACCGAAGACCCGCGCCAAGACGACCGCAACGGCGACGGGCAATACACCCGCGAGGAATTGGCGGACCGAACCGTACGGCGTTGGAAGGCGGGCGCCTCCCGCGAGAAGGAGCGTTCCGAACGCCGCGACACCTCCGACAAATCTCGCGCAGAGGCCGAAACGGACGACGGCCCCACGCGTCTGCTGACGCCCGCCGAACGCTATCACGACGGACTCCCCGGCTGGTTCAAAGACAAGGACGCCGACGCCGACGGCCAGGTCGCCATGCGGGAGTATCACAGCCAGTGGACGGACTCGAAGGTTGCCGAGTTCCGCCGTTTCGATCTCAACGGCGACGGCGTGATCACGCCGGCCGAAGCACTTCGGGCGGACGATTAGGGCTCTCATCTTTCGCGACGCCAGCGGACCCTCCCGAGCCGGCCCCCAGTCTGCGCCCCTCGCATTGGGCGTGGCAAGACGCACAACAGGCGTCATTGCCGCACGCCGTACGGCTCCGAAGAATCCACTGGGGCACGTATGTCGTGCCACGTGACTTTCTGTGTGGCGCAACTTTCCGGGTGGCTGGGGCAAAGCGTAGCGGTGCCCCAGTGTTGTTCGAGACGACACGGGCGCCGGCAATCTGGGGTACCGCTACGCTTTGCCCCAGCCACCCGCCCGACCCGTTTCTCGCTTGCCACGGAGGTGTGCGATGTCGATGCGAGCTTTCATCACGTCGTGGTCCGCTTTGATCACGCTCTTGACCGGAGCGACGTTTGGGCAGAACCCGCCGGTCAGAAGAAACGACCTGCAGCCGTGGGTGCTGCCGTTTTCACAACCGGCCGCGGCTCAGCCGGGCCGCACGCGCGTGCAAACGCAGCCGGCCCCGCGAATACCACCCGGCCGTTTGCCGCCCGGCGCGCTGCGGCCGGAGGACATCCAGCGGCTGATCGAGGGGTTCATCCCGCCCCCGAACACCGTCGACCGCGGGCCGAATGCCGGCAGGCCCCAGACGCGCCCCGCCGTGCCGCCGCCACCGCGGCGCGTCGAAGTCACGTCGGATCAATTCGCCGCGCTCTCGGCCGACCAACAGCGGCGTCTGCTGGTCTCGGCCGTGCTTGGCTTGGAAGAAGAACTTGGCCGCCGCGACAACGGTGACGGCTGGGCAAAGCACCTGCACCTGCGGCCGCTGTTGCGACTTCTCGGGTCGACAGATTCCGAGACGTCCGACGCCGATGCCGCGCTGCGGCTTCAGAGCATCGCCGATCGCTACGATGCGGTGCAGGCCAACGCGAACTACCGGCCCATCGCGGCGCTGGGCGGCTTTGGCGTGTTGCACGTCGGGCTGAGGCAATACGCCGCCAACGTCGAGCCGCCGGCCGAGGTCGCCTCGCACGACGCCGCTTCCCACGACGCACTAGCCGACATGGATCGCGTCGTCCGCACGATCCAACACAACCTCGACGCCGTGAAGGAAGCCTCCCGAAAGGCCGCAGAGGTCCAACGGGCCTTGGCAACCCAGCGATTGGCAACCTCCGACGCGGAAAAGGCACAGAAAGTGCTGGCGATGATTCGGCAGCAACACGACGAAGAACTCGAGCAGGCCCAAGAGAAGCTCAAGGCCGTGCTCGCCGCCGTCGAGCAACGCCGCCGTCGCGACCAGGTGCTGGAGGCGATCGCCTTGGCACGCCGCAAGCCCGGAATCGAGCTTGTCAAAAAGCTCCAGACGTACAACCTATCCGATAGCGCCGCCGGATTCAAGGTCCTCAAGCAGAACGGCCCGAGCGACGAGTTGGCCACAAAGACGCTCACGTTGGCCGATCGGCGGCGAGCAGAAGACGTCGTCCAGCGGCTGGCCGTTTACAAACAGAAGAAATGCACCGGGCGGGTCAAGCTTCTTCGCCCCGGAAACAATCACGCCGACCGGGCCGATAAGGTGGAGAAACTGGCGGATCACTCCGACCGGGCCGACAAGATCGAGAAGCTGGCGGATGACGATCGCGTCGAGGAGATCATCCGGGCGCTCTTCGAAGAGTCGGAAGACGAAGAAGAGTACATCTTGATGCAATTCAGCGACGTGATGAAACCGGACGAAGTCGTGCTGATGCAGTTCGAGGACGTGGCCGAGCCTGAAGAAGTCACCATCATGCAGTTCGACGACGTGGCCGAACCGGAAGAGGTCATCGTGATGCAGTTTCGTGACGAGGACGAACCGGAAGAGGTCATGGTGATGCCGCTTGACGACGGAAGCGACAAAGACGCCACCGAAGAAGACGCCGCCGACGAACCCGACACCGACAAAGACAAGCCGCAAGACGACGGAACCGACAAAGACGCCACCG
>CAYYNP010000404.1:0-7617 GCA_964472545.1 uncultured Planctomycetaceae bacterium
GTTCTATCTGGGCGTCCATGAGGTGACGCAGGAGCAGTACGCGGCGGTGATGGGCATTCGCCCGTGGAAGGGTAGGTGGCTGGTGAAGGAGGGTCCGGACTACCCGGCGGCGTGGGTGAGTTGGGAGGATGCGGTGGCGTTCTGCGAGAAGCTGTCGGCCATTGAGGGCTGCACCTATCGCCTGCCAACGGAGGCGGAGTGGGAGTATGCCTGCCGTGCGGGCAGCACCACCAGCTTCTGCTTCGGGGACGGTCCATTGGCCTTGGGCAACTACGCTTGGTACGGCGAAAACACCGCGAAGGAATATGCGCCAAGAGTGGGTCAGAAGAAGCCAAACGGCTGGGGGCTTTTCGACATGCACGGGGGGGTGTGGGAATGGTGTGCGGACCGGCATGGTAGAGATTACTACGCGACTTCCCCGACAGTTGATCCCACTGGACCTTCTTCGGGCTACTACGGGGTGTTGCGTGGCGGCGGTTGGTTCGACGACGCGCGGGTCGTGCGTTCGGCGTTCCGCGACCCCTTCGGGCCCGGCCTCCGGAACGACTGCTTCGGCTTCCGTTGTGCCCGAGTTCTGGCGGAGTAGGCAGAGTAGGTCGAGCGAGCGGAGGTCGATCGAACGGTGGTACTTCCATATCTCACTAGCGGCCAGGTCTCGTTGTAGTCTGCGAGTGCGCCCGGTACCCCCTGGTGGCATCTCAAATACGCAGCGAGCCGACCCAACTGGCCGACGCCAGCCGCATGCCGTCGGCGCTCCAGTCGACGTCCCACACCTGGGCTTCGTGACCGGCCAGGGCCAACGTTTCGGCTCCGGTCGATGGGTCCCAGAGCCTCACGGTGCGATCGCACCCGGCCGACGCCATCTGCCGGCCGTCCGGGCTCCAACCAAGAGAACGGACGGCGCCCGCGTGACGGTGCATCCGGCGGATGAGTGTGCCGGTGTCGACGTTCCAAAGGCAGATGATTCCCTCGGGCTCGCCTGCCGAGGCAATCCGATCCGGTTGACGACCGGTGCCGTTGATCATCCGTTGGTTCCTCCCGTGTCGCCCGGCTGATTGCCCCCAGCGACTTCTGAGAACTCGTGCCTTGTCGCTCCCGGCCCCAATCTCCGATCCCGATACCCCTACTTCGGCAAGAAGTCTCCCGCCACGGTCACCTCGCGGATCTGACGCGTGTCGGGCTCGAAGACGCGGATCTTGACTTGGATCGCCCGCAAGGGGACGGCGTACGGCGGCAGGCTCTCCCGCTCCAGATAGTCGTCGACAGCGCCGTTGTCGTTGTCGTCGAAGCCGTTGGCGCCTTTGTCGGTCATCCCGGCGAGAAACAGGGAGAGGGGCTTGTCCACCTTGTAGTGATTCGACCAAGTGCAATAGATCCGTTTGCCGTTGGCAAGGGCGTCCCGGTTCTTCTTGTGTTTGAAGGAGATCGCGTTCGGGCCCCCCAGATCGACGTACGCCTGGGCCAACGGGTCCCAGAGCTTCACGTCGAAACCGATCACGTTGTTGAGCATCACGTCGTCGGTCCTGGCCGGGCCGTCGTCGTACTGCGTCAACGTTCCGCTCTCGGGGTCGACGTCGGGCCACGGGTGAGGATTCCGCCAGTAGTCGATGCCGTCGTTGCTATAGGCCCAGATCGGCTGCACGCTGCCGGCCGTCCAGTTGGGGCTGCAGCACTCGCGCAACGTCGGCAGCCCCAACTGCCCCCAGCCGGTCGCGTGGAACGGAAAGCTGTCCCTTCCCTGCTCATGCACGGCGTGTGCGTAGCGGCATTCGCGCCGCGTCAGATCACTCAGCGAGTTGGTCCCCATCCACCTGCTCCCGTCATCACGGACGCCCCCTTTGACCGAGACGTCGTAACGGGCGTAGAAGCCGGCCGGCGCGTGGTCGATCGGGGCCCCGGGCACGATCAACAACTCGCGGCGATAGAGCGTCCGCCCGCGTACGAACCAACAGACCTCCGCAAACCGCGATTCGATGTAGCCGTTGCGGCCGAAGCGGCCCACAAAGGGCTGCCCCCGGCTTTGGATCGTACACATCAAGATGTCGTCGTTGTCGCCCACGGTCGTGTCGATATCGCTGATTGTGCCCGGGTCGGCGTCGATCGCGCCGTCCATGTCGGAGGCACTAGGTGCCAACAAGCTCGCGACTTGCCGTGGGCCTTCGATGATCTCCAGGTAGCCTTCGGCGTCGGCCGGGTCGCGCGGCGGGATGGGGGTGACCGTCAGCCCGTTGAGGTCCAATTGCAGCCGCGTGGCCACGTTGCGCAGGCCGTCGGAGACCTCCAGCGTTGCCCGCGAGTCGCTGATACTGCCGCCGATCGAGCCGAAGATGGTGACCACCGCGGCCATCAACATCAGCGTTAGGGCGGTGGCCGTGAGGACCTCGATCAGTGTGAAGCCGCAGCGCAGGGTAGCGCCCGAACCGGATCTCCACGGCATGGTGCTTCGTGTCATCGCATAGTCTCCAGACTACAACGTCCAACCCGGGCGCTTGGCGTACCGGATCAGCGGGTTGGCTTCCGGACAGTTCGTGACCTTCAAGTTCCCCGGGTCCCACGCGATCTTCTTGCCCACGCGGTAGGCGACCGTTCCCAATAGCACGGTCTCGGTGAGCGGGCCGGTATAGTCGAAGTTGCAGCCGGTCGGGCCGGGCGTCTTGCAGGCCGCCAGCCACTCCTGGGCGTGGCCAATCGACTCGGGGATCGTCCGCGGCGGCGGGCGGAAACCGGCGAACTTCTCCTTGGGGAACAGCTCCTTCACGCCCCAGTGCGAGATCAGCATCCCCTCGCTGCCCACAAAAAGCACGCCCTCCGGCCAGTCGGGCATGTTGTACTGCTTCTGCTGCGGCGGACGCTTGCCGCCGTCGTGCCAGGTGAGCGTCACCGGCGGCAGGTCGCCGCGGGCGGCGAACTCCCATCGGGCGATCAGCCAGAGCGGCGTGCCCTCCGGATGCACGGGCGTGCCGACCGCCTCGGCCGTCAGCGGATACTTCAGGTCCAGTGCCCAAAACGCCAAGTCGATCAAGTGGCAGCCCATGTCGCCCAGCCGTCCGTTGCCGAAGTCCCACCAGTTCCGCCAGGACATGGGAAGATAGCAGGGATGGTACGGACGATACGGCGCGGGGCCGAGCCAGAGCTCCCAGTCGAGATGCGGTGGAACGGGGGGCGAGTATCTCGGCCGATACATGTTGCCCCAGGCCTCATCGCACCAAGCGTGGACTTCGCGCACCTCTCCGATGGCCCCCGAACGGATCAACTCGACCACGCGGCGGTAGTTCCCGCCGGAATGTGCCCCGTTGCCCATCTGGGTGGCCACGCCGTATCGTTTGGCCACGTGGGTGGCCTGGCGAACCTCGAGGATGTTTTGGCCCAGCGGCTTTTCGGTGTAGCTGTGTTTGCCCATCTTCATGGCCGTCACGCTGATCGGCAGGTGGGTATGATCGGTGGTGGCCACGGCCACCGCGTCGATGTTCTTGTCCTGCTGGTCCAGCATCTTGCGGTAATCGCGGTGTTGCGTCGCCTTCGGGTAGCGAACGGCCGCCTTGGCAAGGAAGTTCGCGTCGACGTCACAGAGCGCGACGATGTTGTGGTTCTCCATCGTCTGCAGCACTTGAGCGCCGCGATTACCCACGCCGATGCCGGCTAGGTTGACCTTCTCGCTCGGTGGAAGCCGGCCCTCGCCGCCGAGGACGTGACGGGGGATCAACACCGGGGCCGCCGCGGCGGCTGTGGCACCCAGGACGAAATCGCGGCGGGAGATGCGGCGGTGTTTATCGATCATGCGAGTTTCCCGTTGTTTGTCTCTCGCCTGGGGCGAGTTGCGGGTGTGCTCCGTTATACGGCATCAACGGCCGCCGGTCAGGGTGCGGGCCGCACCCACATGCCCGGTTGTGGCGTGGCTCCGTTGGGTGAACCGCCGGCGAGATACAGCTTGCCATTGACGATACCTGCCGCAGCAGCCGACAGCGGCCGGGGCAGTTCGCCGATATGTTCCCACTTCCCGTCGGCAGTCAGGGCGGTGATCTTGTTGTCGATCCACCTGCGCTCGCCCGCCTGCGCCATGCCGCCGAGAAAGCAGATCCGGCCGTTGTACACGAAGGTGCTCGCCTCGGCGTGCGTATGCCCTGTGGGTAAGTCGGCGCCCTTGCTCCAGGCGTCCGTCGCTGGATCGTAGACGTCGACCAGGGGGCGATCGATCTGCCGGCTGTCGTGATGATACATGCCGCCGATCAAGTAGATCTTCCCGTCGAGCATTGCGATGCCGAAATGGCAGCGGCCTTTCGACATCGGCTTGGTCTCTTCCCACTTGGCATCGCCCTTTTCGAACTTGTCCAAGTCGAGGACCCAATGCGTGGCGCCGCACGTATCGCGATCCTTCGTGAGCCCGCCAATATAGTGCAGCTTGCGGTCGATGATCGCCAGGCCCCCGCTTGCCCTCGGCTGCGGGAGTGGAGGGCCGGGCGCATACGTGTTCTTGTCGAGATCGTATCGCCACACCTCGGCGATCGCGTAGCCTTTGTAGCCGTCCTTGAATCCTCCGGCAAACCATACCGAGCGGCCGTCGCGGACCATGTTCATGTGGGTGATGGCGCTGGGTAGATCGGCGAGTTGGCGCCAACGGTTGTCCTGCGGATCGAAGACGTCGACCCGCTTGCACGCCTTGGTGGGCATTCGGTAGCCGCCGAACACGTAGAGCCTGTTTTCAAACACCAGCGATCCGGCTTCCCAGCGCGGGACCGCCATGTCGGGCAGCTTTTGCCACGACGTATCGGGGGGGGCCTCGGCCTGAGCGAGCGTAGACAGACAGGCGGCGGCAAGTATTCCGATCAGGAAGCGTCGCGTCATTCTTCGGCTCCAGTTCAATGTGCGATCCTCGGCATCGATCGTCAGGGCGGCGCCGGCTATTTGTCGAGTTCGGAGGCGTTCCTTCCACCTTGCTTTCGGAGGAGCCTGGCGATATCGAGCTTCGCCTCCTGCTCCGAACCGGGATCGTAGTTGATGGCGTCCAACGGCGTGTACCCGCTGTCGTCCTCGGAGTTGACGTCGGCCCCGGCGTCGATCAATCGCTGGGCCATCTCGAGGCGGCCCAGTGCGGCGGTCCAGTGCAGCGGCGTGCCGCCGTATTGGTCCCGGGCCTTGGCGTTGAGGTCGGCGCCCTTGGCAATGAGCAACTCGGCAATCGCGCGCTGATCGCAGAGCACGGCAAGGTGCAGCGGCGCCGCCCCGGACGCGGGCACGCCCGGGGCGATAAACCGTGCGTCGACGTCACCGCCACCGGCCAGATAGCGCCGCAACGCCTCCACGTTGCCTTTCGCCGCGGCCGTCCAGACGTCGACCAGCGGCGGCTCGGCCGGCTGTATCTCGTTCGCCGGGGGCAAGAGTTCCAGTTCGATGATCTCAAGCCCCGCCGGTTCGTAGAGCGTATGACACCACATCGAATCCACGACCAGGCCGAACGGCACGGCCGGAAGCTCACTCTCGATCTCGCTCAGCGAAGAATCCAGCCGGAAGTCCTGCAAGTCGAGAGCGACGTCGAATTCTCGGCCGGCCTCGAACTCCTTGGCGGGGCGAACGATCTGGAAGCGGCCCGCGAATCCCCCGGCGGTGTGTCGAACGGTAACGCCGAAGAACACCTTGTGTGGCGTATCGACGCGGCCGCGTACACGGATGCGCGACGTGGGTTGGAGGATTACCGGTGGTTCATCGCCGCGGGAGACGTTCAGCGCCACCGTGTAGATCGTCACGCCCTCGGGCAGCGCATAGGGGATCGCTTCGAGCGTCGCCTCTTGCGCACCGGACGCCGGCGACCAACTCCCTCTTCCGCCGCTGGGGCCTTCGTGCAATCGGCTCTTCCAACGGTTGACCGACTCGGGAACCGGTTCCGGCGACATCTCGCGGTCGGCGGCGGCGATCACCCGGTGTTTGGCGGGTACGTCGACCGTGCTGCCGTCGCTGAATCGCTTGATTCGTACGCTCCCCTCGCTGACGTTGAGGGTGGTCGCCGCAAGTTCGGCTTCGACGTCGAACTGCGTTCCCAGGACCTCGAGCATCGCGGAGCGCGTGTAGATCAGCATCGGTTTGCGCGGCGGTTGCGGCTTTACGTTGCCGGATAGGCTGCCCTCTCTCAGGTGCAGTTCCTTCTGTCCGTGGTCCGAAAAAGTAAGCGTTGAATTGCCCGAAATCGTGACCCTGGAGCCGTCGAGGAACGTCAATTCGAACCAGGAGCCGGGCGCCATTCCCTCGACCGTGCCTCCAACGAGTTCCGCCCCCACGTTCAAGTCGTAATCGACCCGGCCACCGTCGCCGGTCCATTGCAGCGGTCCGCTCAATCCGCTGATCTTCGCGACCGGAAGTTGGGCAGTCGGCCCCGGGGCATTCGGCCGCTGGAAGACCAGACTGGCGGTCAGCGCCACGAGGCCTACCGCGGCGGCAACCAACAGTGTCTTGACGAATCTCTTTCGCGGCGCGTGCTTGCGAGTCGTTTCCGTCCGCGGAGAGATCCCCGACGCGGCGTTCCGATCCGCGCTTTGATCGGAGGGCGCATCTGCACGATCGCCACTCTCGCGCAGCACCTCGGCCAACTGGGTGTCCCACTGCACTTGCTCGACAAACTCCTTCCGCGCCGCCGAATCGCCGTCGAGCAATGCGGCCAGACGTTCCATCTCCGCTTCGCTCAACTCGCCGCGCAAATGGCGTTCGATCAACTCCTGCCGGTCATATGCATCACTCATTGTGCACCTCCCAGGCGCGTTTCTACGCACGAGCGCAACTGTTTCTTGACCCGATAGAGCGCCTTGCGGACGGCCTCCAGCGTCATTCCCACACGCTCGCCGATCTGCGTGTAGCTCAGTTCGTCTGCGAACCGCGCGTCGAGCACGCGGCGCGATCGTTTGGGTACGCGCTTCAGGCAGCCTTCCAGAGCTTCTCGCCGAGACTCCGCGTCTTCGCGGCGCCGCGCCTTGTGAAACTCCTCGAACGCCGCGTCGACCGCATCGTCCAGCAGGCGGGCTGCCAGTGTCCGCTCTCGCCCACGTTGCTGTTTTGCCCGCAGGACTTCCAGACGTACGATGGCGCGGCACCAGGCCAAGATCGACGTGCCTTCGGTGAATTGGTCGAACTTCTTCATGACCACCAGCATCGCTTCCTGCACCACGTCCTCCGCGGCCGTGTAGTTGCCCAGCAGCGCCCGGGCGTACGCCGTCAACTCGACGCGGCACCCCATGGCTTCGCGCAGGACGCGATCTCGTTTGGCTTCGGAATCATCCATCTACAAAGAACCAGAGGTTTTCGAGAATCGTGGACATCGCGTCTTGCCAGTTTATTCGTGGCGGAGTGCTTCGATCGGGTCCATATACGCGGCCTGCCGTGCCGGGTAGACGCCGAAGATCAGTCCCACGCCGAGAGAGATGAACAAGGAAAGGCCGACCGACCAGGGGGCGATTCGCGGTTCCAGCGAGTACACGATCGGCGGCAACAGGTCGGGCGACAGTTCCGTGATCCCCCAACGGATGCTGCGAAACAAGGGGCCCACGGAAAGACCGAACAACACCCCCAACAGGCCGCCGCTGGCGGTGAGCACAACCGTTTCGGTGAGGAATTGTTGGATAATGTGTTTTCGCG
>CAYYNP010000405.1:0-7568 GCA_964472545.1 uncultured Planctomycetaceae bacterium
GGGGTCGGGCGTCACGGGGTCGGGCGTCACCGGATCGGGCGTCACGGGGTCGGGCGTCACGGGGTCGGGCGTCACGGGATCGGGCGTCGTGACCGTGGTTACCGCGGTCGGTGTCTGCGTCTGCGTGGTCTGCGTCGGCGTGGTGCCACTGGTCTTGGTAGTGGTCGTCTTGGTCGAGCCGGAACAGCCCACCCATACGGCCACGGCCGCCAGCACGGCCACGAATTGCATCGTGCGTAGGAACCTGGACATGGAACAACTCCTCCTGAGAAAAATGGGGTGTGTTTGGTGACCGGAATATCGCCGGTCATTGTAGTACCGGATCGTGCGGAATCCAACGAGGGTCAATCGAAGCCCAACCGCTCCTTGCGGACTTCGCCCAGAGCGTCGGCGGCGATCATCGCGTGGACCACGTCGTCGGAGGTCACCTCGAACGGGTGGTTCGCACACAACGATCCCTCGCCGGCACAGATGTCGCCGATCGTCTTGAGTTGCTCGGGCGTGATCTCCTCGAAGCCGAGGTCGACAAAACAGACCGGCAACCCTACGGCAATCTGGAAGTCGAAGATCCCGTAGACCTCGTCGACGTCGGCCTCGTCATCCATGCAAAGCTGGCTGATGATGCCGAAAGCGACCTTCTCGCCGTGCATCAGGTTCTTGCACTCGGGGAACGAGGAGAGGATGTTGGCGATCATATGGGCGGTGGCCAGCCCCCCGCTCTCGAAGCCCAGGCCGGAAAGCAACACGTTGGCCTCGATCACCTTCTCGACCGCCGGCGTGACCACGGCCTTCTCGACCGCCCGTTTGGCGTCCAGGCCGTGTTCCATCAGCGTTTCGTAGCAGAGCCGGGCCAGGGCCATGGCAGCCATGGTCGAGCGTCCGCCGCCGAGATTGGTCGCCCGGGTCTTGTAGGAAGCCTCGGCCTCGACCCAGGTCGACAGGGCGTCGCCCATGCCGGAGACGAACGCGCGGATCGGCGCATCGGCGATCACCTGGCTGTCGACCAGTACGAGGTTGGGGTTGTGGGCCCAGCACTCGAAGCCGGTGCAGTTGCCCTCGGTGTCGTACCAGACGGTGGCCGAACTGCACGGGGTGTCGGTCGAGGCGATCGTGGGCACGGTGACCATCTTCATCCCGACCGCAGCCGCAGCCGCCTTGGCCGTGTCGAGGACCTTCCCGCCGCCGACGCCGATCGAGATATCGGCCCCGACCTCTCGGGCGATCCCGGCCACGCGATCCACTTCCTCGTGGCTCGACTCGCCGTGGAAGTCGACCTCGACGACCTCCAGCCCGGCCCCGGCCAAACTGGCGGTGATCGTCTCGCCGATCAGGCCCTTCACGACGTTGTCCCACAGCACCAACGCCTTGTTGCCCAACGGGGCCACGTGAGTGCCGATTTCCTTCAACACGCCGCGCCCTTGAACGTATTTGTGCGGGGCGATGAGTACGGTTTTCATGGGTTAGGTTCTCCGGTGTTGGGAGGAGAGTGTGCGGTAGTTAGTGGTGGGTGGTGGGTGGTGAGTGGTGGGAAGACAAAGAGATGTGGGGAGAAGACGTGCAGAGTCGGGGTCAAGGAACTGGCGTGCGACGATACTGGTGCAGGTTGCCTCGCCGAGCAGGTGAGATTCGCAGCATGGCCCGATAAACACGTCGCCGCATGAGCACCACCACTCCTTCAACGTACTGCGTAGCCGACCAACGTCCTCAGCCTCGCCCCCGGCCTTTGCTCACCACTCACCACTCGCCACTCTTCACGACCTCAACACAACTCTCAGCGCCTCTCCACTCTCCATCAATTCATACGCTCGAAAGATCCCATCCAGCGGCAACACGTGACTGGCCAGCTTGTCGACCGGCAGCGAGCCGCCGGCGATCAGTTCGACGGCCCGGCGGACGTGCTCGGGCGTGGAGTCGCTGCTGCCCACCACGCGGATTTCGCCGTAGTGGATCAGCCGGCTATCCATCGTGAGGTTCTTCTTATCGGCCGGCAGCGAAGCGAAGAGGCAGACGGTGCCGCGCTTTCGTACCAGCGCAACGGCCTGCTCCTGCGGGGCCGCCGCCGGGGCAGCCACGATCGCCACGTCGGCTCCGATGCCGCCGGTGGCCTGCATCACAACTTCGGTCAAATCCTCTTCGGCCGGGTTGACCAACCGGTCGAAACCAAACGGCTCGGCCTGTTCGAGCCGCGCCGGATTGATCTCGGCCAAGATGATCTGTTTCGCGCCGACTTCCCGGGCGACACAGGCGTTCATGATCCCCATCGGCCCGGCGCCGACGACCACCACCGTGTCGCCCTGCTCGATCCTGCAATTGGCGGCCGAGTTGACCGCACAGCTCAGCGGCTCCGACAGCGCCGCGTGTTCGGCCTTCACGTGCCCGGGCACCTTCACCGCGTGGCCGTTTTCCAGCGCCAGCGCGGGAATCACCGTGTATTCGGCCATGCCGCCGGGATACGTGAATCCCATCGGGGCCAAGGCGAGACAGAGGTTGGTCCAACCGCGCCGGCAATAAAAGCACTTGCCACACGAAACCGACGTGGCCATCACCACCCGATCGCCAACGGCAAAACCCTCGACGCGGCTGCCGACCGTCTCGATCAGCCCGGTGAATTCGTGGCCCATGGCGATCGGCGCCTTCAACCGCGGATTGCCGTGGCGGTAGGCCTTCAGGTCGGTGCCGCAAACGGCACAGGCGTCGACCTTCACGCGCAGCTCATCGTCGCCGCATTCGGGCACGGGCAATGTCTCCACGCGGATATCGCCCGGACCGTGGTAGACGACGGCTTGCATTTCCGCACTCATTCGGGTGCTCCGTCGAGGATGGCTTCGGTCGAGGCGACGCCCAGCCGCTTGCAGCCCTGATCGAGATAGCCGACCGCGGTGGCCCAATCGCGGACGCCGCCGGAGGCCTTCACTCCCATGGTCTCGCCGACGGTCTTGATCATCACGTCGATCGCCTCGGGCGTAGCCGGCCCGTCGCCGAAACCGGTCGACGTCTTCACGTAATCGGCCCCGGCGGCCTCGGAAATCTTGCACGCCTTGGCAATCTGCTCCGGCGAAAGGTAGCAGCTCTCGAGGATCACCTTGACCAGCACGTTACGCGGCTTGGCCTCGGCCACCACGGCCTCGATGTCGCGCTGCACGTGGTCGTAGTCGCCGGAGAGGAACTTGCCCACGTTCATCACCATGTCGAGTTCCACGGCGCCGTCTTCGATCCCCAGCCGGGCCTCCAGCGCCTTCGCTTCCGGACGGTTGCTGCCGTGCGGAAAGCCGACGACCATCGACGGGTCGACCCCGCTGCCGGCAAGTTGCTTGGCCACCAACGCGACGTCGGTCGGCCGCACGCAGAGGCTGGCCACCTTCCGCTCGATGCACATCTTGCAGTTGACGATGACGTCTTCGTCGGTGGCGAACGGCTTGAGCACCGCGTGGTCCAGCGTGGCCGCTACCTGGTCTTTAGTATATGCCATATCGTATTTGTCTCCTGATGGTGTGATCCACTGTCCTCGACTGGTGTATTCTCGGCGTTGTTTGAAAGCGTCAAAGTAGTCATCTCGCTCCGCGAGATGTCATGTCGTCTCGCGGAGCGAGACGACTACTATACGGTGTCCGCAGACTCTTCGGACAAAGCCTAGTGCATTTCCCGCCCGCCGGTGACGTTGATCGCCTGGCCGGTCATGTAGTCGGCGCCTTTGGACGCAAGGAAGAGCGTGATGGCGACCACGTCTTCGATATACGCCAGCCGTCCCAGCGGCACCTTGCCGGTGAACTTCTTGATCACCTCTTCCTCCGGCAGGTTGAGGTTCTTGACGTAGCCGGCCGAGACGTTGTTCCACACGCCGGTGGCCAACACGATGCCGGGGCAAAGGCAGTTGACGTTGATTCCGTCGCCGGCCAACTCGTAGGCCAACGCCTGCGTCAGGCCGATGATCGCTCCCTTGGCCGCCGAGTAATGGCTCATCAGCGCCGAGCCGGTCTTGCCCGACTTCGACGAAAAGTTGACGATCTTCCCCGACTGCCGGGCCTTCATCAGCGGCACCGTGTGCTTGACGAACAAAAACGTGCCCTTGCAGTTGACCGCGAACATCTGGTCCCACGCTTCGGTCGTCAACTCCTCGACCTTGCCTTGGCCGACGATCCCGGCGACGTTGACCAGGATGTCGATCTGATCGCCAAAGGCCTCGGCGGCGGCCGCCACCACGCCTTTGACCTGGGCCTCGTCGACCACGTCGGCGGCCAGCCCTTGGCAATCGCCCCCGGCGTCGGAGATCTCCTTCACGGCCGCGTCGACCGCGTCCTGATTCAAATCGGTGAGAAAGGCCTTGGCTCCCTGTTGGCAGAAACCGGCGGCAATGCCCTTGCCAATCGCGCCGGCTGCGCCCGTAACCAGGGCAGTCTTGTTCTGAAAATCCACGTCCGAATCCTCGTCTGTGTCGCAAAACTCGTAGTGAGAACGCTGCTTAGCTGCGCAGCGGGTGATCTGATCGACCCCATGATGCCTTGGTATAGCTAACCCCCGGCCACTTGCCAAGGGGGATGCCACACTTGGGGGGAGAGGCCGGTTCTTGTCCCTCGACCGGCCGGATATACTGCAACCGACGATGAGCCGTTGCTGTTTAGCCGTTCCCGTTTAGCCGCCGCCTCTCGACCGTTCCCGTTTAGCCGCCGCCGGCACGGCGGCGTTTCCACGAGCTGCCATCATGACCAAGCGATCGAAGATGTTCGCCCGCCGCGAGTTTCTCAAACACAGCGGCGTCACCCTCAGTGCATCGTTCGCCGGCGGGCGCGCCGCCACGGCGGGGCCTTGGGCTATGATGATGGCCACGGCCGAGAAGCCGCAGCAGGTCGGCTTCGTCTTCTCCGAAGAGTGCAAGAAACACCGCACCGGCCGTGGGCATCCCGAATCGCCCCAGCGGCTCGACGCGATCTTCGCCGCACTCGACCCAAAGCAACTCGGCATCGAGTTGAAGCGAATGGCCCCCCGCCGCGCCACCCGCGACGAGATCCTCACCTGTCACACGGCCGCCTACTACGATTTGGCCAAGCGGGACATCGAGCGCGGCGCCGGCGAGCTCTCGACCGGCGACACGACCGTCTCGGCCGACAGCTTCAACGCCGCGCTGCTGGCCGCAGGCGGGGCGTTGACGGCCGTCGATGCGGTGGTAGCCGGCCAGGTCACCGCGGCCTTCTGCGCGCTGCGGCCGCCGGGACACCACGCCCGGCCGGCCCAGGGCATGGGCTTCTGTGTGTTCAACAACGCCGCGGTCGCCGCCCGATATGCCCAGCAGAGGCACAGGCTGAAGCGGGTGTTGATCGTCGACTGGGACGTCCATCACGGCAACGGCACCCAAGACATCTTCTACCGCGACGGCTCGGTCTTCTACTTCAGCACCCATCAGTCGCCGCTCTATCCCGGCACCGGCCATCCCAACGAGACCGGCGCCGGCGAAGGGGCCGGCACCACACTCAATTGTCCGTTCCCCTTCGGTGCCGGCCGCAAAGAGATCGTCGGTGCCTTCGAAGATCGCCTCGTACCGGCCGCCGATCGATTCAAGCCCGAGTTGGTCATCGTCTCCGCCGGTTTCGATGGCCGGATCAACGACCCGCTGGGCGGATTCACGCTGACCGACGCCGACTTCGCCGAGTTGACCAAGATCCTCACGGGAATCGCCGCCCGTCACGCCGGCGGACGGTTGATCTCCACACTCGAAGGCGGCTATAACCTCGACGGACTGGGCAAGGCGGCAGCGGCACACGTGCAAGCGCTCGCCGGCAAGTAGCGCCTGCCGGAACAGTCAGAAAGCCGCAACCGGCGATTGTTGCCCGCCAAAGGAAACTTCTTGGGCCCTTGGGCCGTCTGATTGGGTGTATGGCCGGTCGGTGCGCAAATCCAGGCCTGCCGGCGTGCAAATCCCGCCCGAAGCCGGCCGCATTCCCCCTTCTTGGTGGTACGTGAGCTACAATACGGTAACCTGACCCCGAATCCGTGGTCTCGGCCCGCTGGCCGCACGGCCCTCGGAAAAGCCGCATATAAGAAAAAAAGGAGTGGATCGATGGGAAAGTGCAGATTCTGGCTGTCGCTCGTGCTGCTGTTCGCCGTGGGTGGTCCGGCCGTCGCAGCGGTCGATCTGGTGACAGTCCCCCGACGTGAGGGGACTCAGCTAACCATCTATAACTCGGAAGACATTACGATGGTCCGCGAGCACCGGCTGCTGACCGTCAAACGGGGCATCAACCGCATCCAGTTCTCCTGGGCCAACACGCTGATCGACCCGACCAGCATCGATTTCCGCATCCTCGACCAGATCGACAAGGTCGACCTGATCGACACCACGTTCCCCGCCGGCCGCAACGACGCCCTGCAATGGAACATTACCAGCCGGCTGGACGGCAAGATCCCGGTCGAGATCCGCTATTTCACCAGCGGCATCACCTGGGCGGCCGACTACGTGGGCATCGCCAACGAGGACGAAACGAAACTCAACCTCACCGGCTACGTCCGCGTCTACAACAACTCCGGCGAACTCTACGACAACGCGCAGACCCGACTCGTCGTGGGCACGATCAACCTGGTCGAGAAGATCGCCGAGCTGGCTCGCCGCGCCGCCCCCGGTCCTTCGACCGGCCCGGTTCCCACGCCCGAGCCTGCCGCGCCCGCGCCGCCGCGCCCCGCCGAGGTAATGAGCGAGGTGATCGAGGAAGCCGAAGGCAAGTCCGAGGGAGAGAAGCGTGTGGTCAAGACCGGGCTCTCCGAGTACTTCCTCTTCACCATCGACGGCCGTGAGGACATCAAAGACAACGAGCCCAAGCGGCTGGTGTCGATGAAGGTCGCCGAGGTGCCGCTGGAGTGCTTTTACAAACTGACCGATCGCGACGGCGGCACACAGTTCACCAAGTACTACCGATTCAAGAATCTCAAACTGCTCGATGACGACGGTGCCGAAATCGACCTGCCCGATATGGAGAACCTGGGGCTCTCGCCGTTGCCCGACGGACGAGTGCGGCTCTACTCCGAGTATCGAAACAAAGATCTGGCCTACGTCGGTGGCACCGCCACCGGCTACGTGCCCATCGGCGATCGGGTCGAAGTGAACGTCGGCCGCGACAGCGATCTGACGATCACCCGACGGCTCAAAGACCAGCACATCACCAACATCGTCGCCCGGCAGTACAAGCGACGCATCAGCAACACCTACGTGATGTACTACGACCTGATCGACTACGACGAGACCTTCGTCTACGAGGAGGAGATCATCTCCGGAAAGGCCGTGGATATCAAGAACGAAATCGAACGCCGCTTCGACGACAACGTGGTGCTATGGGGCAGCGAGGGGCAACCGAAGGACTGGAACTCGAACGAGCCCGGGGCCTACGTCGATCTCCATCAGATCGACGGCCGCGTGGAGAGGGTCGACCAGAACCATGTGAAGTACTTCCTCGACCTCACGCCGGGCGAGAAGCGGACCGTGACCTACTCGGTAACGTACAAGCGCCGTAAGGTGGGGCCGGAACTGAATCAAGAGCAGCGGCGGGAGCCGATTAGGTGACGGGCTGACAAGGTGACGGGGT
>CAYYNP010000406.1:0-7553 GCA_964472545.1 uncultured Planctomycetaceae bacterium
GCCAAACCGTCTACATGCTGCACCCGATCCGCCATCCGATCATCGGCTACCGCGTCCCGCTTGACCGCACGACCATCGAGACGATCATCGACTTCTCTCGCCGCCGCTACGTGCCCAACAACCAGGTCTTCGTGGTCGTCGGCGACGTCGACACGCAAGAGGTGCTCGACGCTGTGGCCGGGCATTGGAAAGGGACCGGCCGCGGCCGCGAGACGCTTGTGCCCATGCCCGAGGAACCCGAGCAGCTTACGCCCCGCCAGGCGGTCCGCGAGATGGACGGCAAGACCTACGACCTGACGCTCGCCTGGCCCACGGTCAAGCTCTCACACGCCGACCTCTACGCCCTGGACGTAGCCGCCTACATCCTCAGCCAGGGCGACAGTTCGCGGATGGTCCGCAAGCTGAAGTACGAGCAACAACTCGTGCTCTCGGTCGGTTGTTCCAGCTACACGCCCAACTTCGCCAAGGGCATGTTCGCCGTCTCGGCCAGTGCCCAGCCCGAGACCTACCGGGCGGCCGACGGCGCGATCCTCGCCGAGGTCTATCGGCTCCGCGACGAATTGGTCACGCCGGCCGAGTTGGCCAAGGCCAAGAAGCAGAAGGCGGCCGAGTTGGTCTTCGGCCAGCAGACGGTCTCCTCCGCGGCCGACGCCTTGGGCCGAAACTACCTCTCGACCGGCGATCCGCTGTTCGAGCACGGCTACGTCGAGAAGATCCAAGAGGTCACTGCCGAGGATATTCGTGACGTGGCCCGGCGCTATTTCGTGCCCCAACGGCTCAATCGCGTGATCATCGCCCCGCCCGGCGGCGCGCCCAAATCGGCCGATGAGACGGGCGGCGGCGCAGAGGGCGAAGTGCGACTGACGCGTTTGGACAACGGGCTGCGGGTGCTCATCAAGCGCCACAGCCACCTGCCGATGGTCAACATCCAGGCGTTCGTGCTCGGCGGTGCGTTGGTCGACGACGAGGCCACCGCCGGCCGCTCCCGGCTGCTCGGCGCGATGCTCGACAAGGGCACCGCCACGCGCAGCGCCCGAGAGATCGCCGAGTATTTCGATTCGATCGGCGGCTCGATCGGCACCAGCGCCGGACGCAACACGGTCCTCGGCAGCGCGACGGTGCTGCGCGACGACTTCCCCGACGCGGCCGCCCTGTTTGCCGAGTGTTTCACCCGGCCGGCCTTCCCCGAAGAGGAGTTCAACCAGGTCAAGACGTTGGCCCTCGGTGCCGTCGCCCGGCGTGCCGACAGTCCGCAGGGCGAGATCTTCGAGATGTTCTACGACGCCCTGCCGGCCGGCTCGCCGTATTCCATCAACCCGGGCGGCAAGGTCGAGACGCTCACGCCGCTGACCGTTGCCGACCTGAAGGAGTATCACGCCAAGTATTTCGTGCCAAACAACATGATCGTGACCGTCTTCGGCGACGTCGACCCCGACGAGGCGTTGGCGCTGGTGCGGCGGCATTTCGGCTCTCTGAAGCCGGATCCCGACCTTAAGCCGATCGACTTCGACCGCGACAACACGATCCCCGAGGATGTCGCCGTACACAAACAGACCGCCAAGCAGACCGCCATGGTGGTGATGGCCTACGGCGGCACGAGCATTCGCGAGCGGGAGGACTACGCCGCGCTGACCGTACTCGACGCGATCACCTCCGGCTACAGCTATCCCGGCGGCTGGCTACACAACGAACTCCGCGGCGAGGGCCTGGTCTACTTCGTCCACGCCATGCAGATCTCCGGCCCCGCCCCGGGCTTCTTCACCGTCCTCTCCCAAACCCGGCCCGACAAGCTCGGCGAGGTCGTCGGGCGGATTCGCCGCAACCTCGATCGGGCAAGGTCCGGCCAGATCAGCGAGGACGAATGCCGCGCCGCCGTCGAGATGATCACCGCCCTGCACGCCCAGGCCAACACCACCATCGCCTCCCAAGCCCAACAGGCCGCAATCGACGAACTCTACGGCCTCGGCTACGACTACGACAAGACCTTCGACGATCGCATCGAGGCCGTTACGGCCGAAGACGTGATCCGCGTTGCCAAAAAGTACCTTGGCAACTCGGTGTTGGTGACGACGTCGCCGTTGTCGTCGATTGAGGGTGGGGACGGCGGAGAGGATCAATAGCGGGTGCCATGCCCACGCTCGCCGTGGGCATGCTGGGCGACTAAACTGGCGACGGGATTCGACCGAATAAGGGGGTAGGCCATTCCTCTTTGACGAGGACAGTCTGCTTTGATTCCCGTGCCAGGAGCAAGTATCATGAAGTCTTTCGCTTGTATTAGCGTTTTCCGCGTCGCGCACGTTGTCGGTCTGATCGCGCTCTTCTGCGGCCCTGTGGGCGTCGTCCGTTGCGACGAGTCGCAGGTGACCTTCCCAATGTCGGACGTAGGATTCCTGGGGTATTCACCGAACGGGTCAGAAATCTACGCCGACGTTACCGATTACGGGCTTCTCAGCATTGACGCACACACGGGCCGTCCGAAAGTGTTGCTCCGCATGCCGAAAGACGTCTTCGTCGAATGTCTTTCCCGAGATGCCTCCTGCGTCGTTGCCGAACACTGTTTTTCGGATCAAGCCTCCGTGTACGCGAGCGCTACGGGCAAGCGGATTCGCATGCTCCGCAACCTGAACGCTCCGATATTGAATCGGCGCGTTTTCAATGCCACGTGTTCGAGATGCTATGCGCTCGACGTTGAGGGCATCGACGAGGGAATCAACTGCTTCTCGCTATTGGAGGACAAACGGGTGTGGACTGTTAGACACCCCTCGGACAAGCCGTCCCAGTTCATCACCGTCAGCGGAAACGACAAAGTGCTCGTGGTAGGCTATGTATATGAGATCCACAGTTATGATGCATTGACGGGGCGTCATCTGGCCCGCTTGAGTTTGCCCGACCGAAATCTGTTGCCTCGGTTTGGCGCCCTGAGTGACGATGGCAAACAGTTGGCGCTGGTTGGAGATGATGGCGGAGGTGGCCCAGATAAGGCGCTGATTATGGACATCGAGTCCGGTTCCATCACCCACAGTCGCGACATCACTTCGGCGCGCGGCCTCACAGGTTCTTTTGTTGGGTCGGCGGTCGTCACTGGAGATTTGTCGGTCTTCACCGTGGGGACTATATCTCAAGAGATGGTCACAACCATTCGAACATGGGACCCCACCCGCAACATGATGAGCAGTCATCGGATCAAGGGCGATTGCATGTACCTCTTTCTCTCCCGAGATGGGCGGCAATTACTCTATTGCGCACACAATGAGGTCCGTGCCTTTCGCTTGCCTGATTACAGACTCCTGTGGCGAATCCCATTGGGAGAAGATGCCGCCATGACAAGTCCGGTGCTGTTTCCGCCGAAGCCGACCAGTAACTGAAGCTGACCGGCGACTCTCACAATCAAGAAGGTAAAGGACGAAAGCACTTGCCTTAAGCAGACAGCTTGGGCTCTCCGTGCGCCTTACCCGCTCTGCATCTGCTCGCTGTGGCGATGGTTGGCCAACACCATCGCCTACCCACCCCGCATCCCCCGCAGAATATCCCAATACGCCCCACGTGCCTCGTCCGCAATCGCTGCCGATAGGGCATCGTTCTGATTGTAATTGTGATCCCCCGACGCGTCGACGCGCTCGTCGCGCACCTCCTCTTCCGGCTCGAAGAAACGCGGGTCGCCGTCGATCAGCTCGCAGACCTGCCGGGCGGGGTTCTCGCCCAACGTCGACGCGATGTACAACGTCGGCCGCAAGAGATCAATCTGCTTGAGCAAGGCGATCGTCTCGGCCACCGACTCGGGCGTCTCGCCGGAGCCGCCCAGTAGCATGTCGAGCATCACGGGATGCGATTCTCGCGCCACAGCCTTCTTTGGTTTGCCCGTTTCTTCCTCCGTACCGGGCGACGGACGGCTTTCCGCTCGGGATACGCTTTTCCGCACCGCCCGATCCGCCCCGCTTTCCCGGCGCGGCTCCCCAGGCTACCATGGAGTCAGATCCTCAGCCGGCCACCACCGACTACTGCCTACTGCCCACTCTCCCGCCATGACCACTCGATTCCTCCCCGTCGTCCTGCTCGCGTGCATCTGCTCCGCGTGGACGCCGCTCGTTCACGCTGCCACCCCGCCGCCGCGTCCGAACGTCGTGCTGATCATGACCGACAACCACGCCCCGTGGACGCTCGGCTGCTATGGCAATCGGGAGATCCGCACGCCGAACGTCGACCGGCTTGCCCGGGAGGGGATGCTGTTTACGCGGTGCTTCAGTTCCAACGGCGTTTGCTCCCCCGCCCGGGCGACGTACCTGACCGGGCTGATCCCTTCGCAACACGGCGTACACTGCTGGCTGGCCGGCGGAAGGTTGCAGATTGGGCCGGCGGCGAAGAATACGATCGAGGAGTTTCGCAGCCTGCCGGAGATTCTCTCCGAGTCGGGCTACGTCTGTGGGCTGACCGGCAAATGGCACCTCGGCGACAACCTCCGGCCGCAGGATGGCTTTTCCTATTGGGTCACCAAACCCCACGGCCACACGTCGAGGTTCTACGACGCCGAGGTGATCGACGCCGGCCGCATCCGCACCGAGCCGCAATACCTGACCGACTTCTGGACCGACCACGCCGTACGATTCATCCGGGAGAATCGCAATCGCCCGTTCTTCCTGCTGCTGGCGTACAACGGGCCATATGGGCTGGGCGGCAGCTTGACCCGGCCGGCGCGAAATCGGCACGCGGAATACTACGCCGACAAGCCGCTGCGGTGCTTTCCCCGCGAGCCGGTCCATCCGTGGCTGGTCAACAACCGGCAATACGTCGGCAATCTCACAGCGATCCGCCGCTACGCCGCCGAGGTCAGCGGGGTCGACGACGGCGTGGGCCGGGTGATGCGAACGCTGAGCGAATTGAAGCTCGATCGGCAAACGTTGGTCATCTTCACCGCCGACCAGGGGCTCTGCGGCGGGCAGCACGGTATGTGGGGCATGGGCGACCATTCCCGGCCACTGCACACGTTCGACGAAACGGCCCGCGTGCCGATGATCTGCCGCCACCCGGGCGAGATCCCGCCGGCCGTGCGGTCCGACGCGATGATCTCCAACTACGACCTGCTGCCGAGCGTGCTGAGCTATCTTGGTTTGGCCGAGAAGATTCCCACCGAGCCGCCGCTGCCCGGCCGCGACTATTCGCCCTTGTTGCGCGGCGAGCCGATCGCGTGGGACGACGTGATCTACTACGAATTCGAGAACAGCCGCATGATCCGCACGCCGGAGTGGAAATACACCCGCCGCTTCCCCGACGGTCCCGACGAACTCTACGATCTGCGCCGCGACCCGGGCGAACGCACCAATTTGGTCGGACGCGCCGAACACGCCAACCAGCAGAGCCAGCTCCGCCGCCGGCTCGACGCCTTCTTCGATCTCTACGCCGACCCGAAGTACGATCTGCTCAACGGCGGCGGGGCGAAGTCGCACTTGTTGACGGCGAAGAAGCGTACCCGTTAGCCACCCGCGGCGATCGAAACCGGCACGCCCGCCGGCTAGTTGGAATCGACGGCGGCGGTCAGAGGGTTCGCTCGGGCTTGCCGGGCGTGGTATGATGTCGGCGTGGCTGTCGTCGCCTTCACGGCCGAATGCGGCTGCCGAATCCAACCCACTTCCTTTCGATACAAAAGGAGCCCGACATGTTCTCTCGACGATCGCCGATCCGACCCGTGGGGCTGGTGCTGCTGGGGTGTTTTGTGGCTTGCCTGGTGATGACGGCGGCTGCGAAGCCGGCCGTTGCGGCACTGCCCGGGGAAACCAAGGAGGAGATGGACAAACGGATGGAGTGGTGGCGGGAGGGGAAGTTCGGGATGTTCATCCACTGGGGGCTGTACGCCGTGCCGGCCGGGGAGTGGAAGGGGAAGAAGGTGCCGGGGATCGGCGAGTGGATTATGAATCGTGGGCAGATTCCCAAGGAGGAATACGCCCCGCTGCAGCAGCAGTTCAACCCGGTCAAGTACGACGCGGCCCGGTGGGTAGCGATCGCCAAGCGGGCGGGCATGAAGTATATCGTGATCACCAGCAAACACCACGACGGCTTCTGTCTGTTCGACTCGAAGCTGACCGACTACGACATCGCCGGCACGCCGTATCAGCGCGATCTGTTGAAGCCGCTGGCCGACGCCTGTCACGAGCAGGGCATCGAGATCTGCTGGTACCATTCGATCATGGACTGGTACCACCCGGACGCCAAGGGTGAGCGGTTTCCGAAGTACGAGCAGCACATGCGAGGCCAACTCAAAGAGCTGTTGACCAACTACGGCAAGATCGGCGTGCTCTGGTTCGACGGCGAATGGATCGGCGATTGGAAGGAACAGCAGGGCCGCGACCTGGAAATCTACCTCCGCGGGTTGCAGCCGGATCTGATCGTCAACAACCGCGTGGGCAAGCGGAAACGTTCGCCGGGCGATTTTGGTACGCCGGAGCAGCACATCCCCGCCACCGGCATGCCCGGCTGGGACTGGGAAACGTGTATGACGATGAACAACACGTGGGGCTTCAAGAAGGACGATCACAACTGGAAGTCGACCAAGGTGCTGATCCACAACCTGGTCGATATTGTGAGCAAGGGCGGCAACTTCCTGTTGAACGTGGGACCGACGGCCGAGGGTCTGATCCCCGAGCCGAGCGTCGAGCGGCTGGCGGCCATCGGCCAATGGATGGACGTCAACGGCGAGAGCATCTACGGCACCACCGCTAGCCCCTTTAAGCGGCTGGCCTTCGGACGCTGCACGAAGAAGCCGGGCCGGCTCTACCTGCACGTCTTCAACTGGCCGGCCGACGGACAACTCGTGGTGCCCGGCTTGCAGAGCGAGGTGGCCAAAGCCTATCTGCTGGCCGATAAGCAACAGGCGGCTTTGGAGGTCGCGCGGCAGGGCGACAACGTCGTGGTGAAGGTGCCGGCGGAAGCTCCCGATCCGATCGACGCGGTGGTGGTGCTGGCGATCGAGGGCGAGTTGGAGATCGTCGAGGGCACCGTCGCCCAAACGCCCGAGGGCACGCTCACGCTGCACGCCCGCGACGCGACGCCGCACGGCACCAAGATCAAGTACGAATCGGGCAGCGGCAAGGACAACATCGGTTTTTGGACGGACCCGGACGAATGGGTACATTGGGTGCTGCGGATCGACAAGGCGGGCGAGTTCGAGGTCGAGATGACCATCGCCTGCCCGGACGTCTCGGCAGGCAGCGAATTCGTCGTGGAGGTTGGCGGCAAGACGCTCACCGGGAAGGTGGCCGCCACGGGAAGCTGGACGCAGTTCGAGACGGTCAAGTTGGGCACACTTCCGTTGCCAGCCGAACGTCATCAACTCAACGTCAAGGCGAAGAACCTCGTCCGCGAGGGCGTGATGAACCTCCAATCGATCGTCTTGCGGCCCGTGCGGTGAGGTCGGTGTATGGGGAGTGGAGATTGGGGGTCGGGGATTGAAGGGAGTGTCAGGCATCGTACGCGCCGGCCGATGGCAGTCATGACGTGACATGCGTCTTCACACGACCATCGGGCAAGTTCCCTCACTCCCCGCTCGGGTGCCCAGCCCCCCA
>CAYYNP010000407.1:0-7528 GCA_964472545.1 uncultured Planctomycetaceae bacterium
ACATCGATCGTCGACGGAGCCAGTCCCCTTTTTCGGGCTCCCGCACACTTTGCAGCTCTCCCGATAAGCCCGCCCGGAAAGGCGCCCGGACAGCCAGGATCGAGTATACTCGTATTCTGGAATGCCCGAACCATCGCACTTGGACTACGAAGAGGGAACGATGAAGCGGACCTCTCCGTACCGGTTGCTAACTTTCGCCGCCCTGTTTGCCCCAGGCGCGCTCGCCGCCGCCGAGCCTGCGGCCAGACCCAACATCGTCTTCATCATGGCCGACGACCACACCAGCCAGGCTTGGGGCTGCTACGGGAGCCGGTTGGCGCCGTTTGCCAAGACGCCCCACATCGACCGCCTGGCCCGCGAGGGTGCGAGGTTGACCAACTGCTTCTGCACGAACTCGATCTGTGTGCCCAGCCGGGCGAGTATTCTCACGGGACAGTACAGCCACGTCAACGGCGTCACGACGCTCCGCGAAGCACTCGATCCCGAAGTCGACAACGTGGCCAAGCGGCTCCAAGCAGCCGGCTATCAAACCGCCCTGGTGGGAAAGTGGCATCTGAAGAAACCGCCCGCCGGCTTCGACTACTGGAACATCATCAAAGGTCAGGGACGCTACCACAACCCCGTGATGTACGAGATGAACCTCGACAAGGCCGAGGTGCAGGAGGACGCCTACTCGACCGACGCGTTCACCGACAAAGCCCTCGGTTGGCTCGGCAGGCGCGACACCGAAAAGCCCTTCTGCCTGATGCTGCACTTCAAGGCCACCCACGAACCGTGGCAGTATCATCCGCGCCACGCAGGCCTGTACAAAGACGTTGACCTACCCGAACCCGAAACTCTGCTCGGCACGACCGGTCCACAGGGAAGCGTCGTCCCGGGCTGGCCGCTGGAGATCCTCACTCAGCGGATGTTGCGGGGCGGGCATGGACGTGGGAAGCTCCACGTCGACGGCAACGATCCGCAAGTGGTGCGTCGCGCCACGTACCAGAAGTTCGTCAAAGACTTCCTTCGCTGTGGGGCCGCGATCGACGAGAATATCGGCCGCGTGCTCGAGTACCTGGACCAACGTCAACTCCGCGACAACACGCTGGTGATCTACACCAGCGACCAGGGTTACTTCCTGGGCGAACACAACTACTTCGACAAACGCTTCATGCTCGAAGAAAGCCTGCGGATGCCCTTTGTGGTCCGCTACCCCAACGAGCTCAAGCCGGGCACGGTGTTGGACGACGTCGTTCTGAACGTCGACTTCGCGCCGACGTTCTTGGATTATGCGGACGCCGAAGTGCCGACGGCCATGCAAGGGCGGAGCTTCCGAAGCAACCTGGCAGGTCAAACGCCTTCCGATTGGCGCGGCGCGATGTACTATCGATATCATGCCGGCAGCCCACGGCGCCCCGCCCACTTCGGCATCCGCACGCTCCGGCACAAGTTGATCTACTACGATGGCCTTAGCGATCAACCCGAACAGAAGCGTTGGGAGTTGTACGACCTGACGGCAGATCCGCAGGAGACCCGCAACGTCTACGGCGACGCCGAGTATCGAGAAACCGCCACACAACTGAAGACGCGTCTTCGGGAGCTTCAGGGCGAAGTGAAAGACGAACCGTAACTACACCGATTTCCACTTCAGGCTCCAACCAAATCGGGAATCGCGGTTGAAGATCGAGAGGGTAACCATGAAGAGTAGCCGCCTCGTTTGTCTCCTTGCATCCTTGTTCTTGCTGCTTTCCGCTGGCGCGGCGTCCGCGGACGACCCAATCCGTCAACCGCTGGACGTCCAGTACGTGAGTTCGGCGGATCGGTCGAAACAGCACGCCACGTTCTATGCGCCCGACACGGCCGCTGCGGTGCCACTTGTGGTTGCCCTGCATACGTGGAGCGGCAACTACCGGCAGCGATATCACAGCGCGATCGAGCAATGGTGCGTTACCAAGGGATGGGCCTATATACACCCCGACTTTCGAGGCCCCAACGTTCGGCCCGAGGCGACGGGATCGGAACTGGTCGTAGGCGATATCGCAAGCGCCGTCGAGTATGCCCGCAAGAACGCGAGGATCGACGGCTCGGCGGTCTACCTGGTCGGCACGTCCGGCGGCGGCTACACGGCGCTGTTGATGGCCGGGCGCCGGCCGAAACTCTGGGCCGGTGTCTCGGCGTGGGTGCCGATCTCGGACCTCAGAGCGTGGTATGCCGAGTGCAAGAGGGCCGGTAGAGGGTATTCCAAGCACATCGCCGATTCCTGCGGAGGTCCCCCCGACGCCGGCCGCGAGGTCGACGATGAGTATGCGATGCGGTCGCCCTTGACCCACTTGAAGAACGCCGAGGGATTGCACCTGCATATCAACGCCGGCATCAACGACGGACACGGCCAAGGCTCCGTCCCCATCAGCCATTCGTTGCTGGCCTTCAACGAAGTGGCTGCACCGCAAGACCGATTCAGCGCCGCGGATATCTCCTACTTCGTCGAGAAGGCGGCCGTGCCGCCGGCTTTGAAGGCGGATATCTCGGACGCAAGCTTTGGCAGCAAACTCCCCCTTTTCCGAAGAAGCTCGGGGAAGGCAACCGTTACCATCTTTCAGGGTGGTCACGAACTGGTTGCGAGTGCGGCTATTGCCTGGATCGAAGGGCTCTACAATCAAAGAAGCGAGGAATCCGAAAATGGACCATAGTAGAACAATGCGTCGGGCCTTCCTGAGATTGCCGAGCCCACCACGCCCGATCCTCACGTCTGCGGTGACTCTCTTGATGATCTCGTTCCCTGCTTGGGCCGCAGCCGGCGAGCGTCCGAACGTGGTGCTGGTGATTACGGACGACCAGGGCTACGGAGACCTGGCCTGCCACGGCAACCCGATCATCAAGACGCCGAATCTCGACGCGTTGCACGCCGATTGCGTTCGCTTGACGGACTTTCACGTTTCGCCCTGTTGCACGCCGACGCGGGCCGCCCTGATGACCGGACAACATGAATGCCGCGTCGGTGCCTGGGGCACCACGTGGGGACGTTCCCTGCCCCGCCGCGACGCCCCGATGATGGCCGACGCCTTCATTGCGTCCGGCTATCGCACCGGCTGTTTCGGCAAATGGCACTTGGGCGACAACTATCCCTACCGGCCCCAGGACCGCGGCTTTCAGGAAGTGCTGGTCCACGGCGGCGGCGGCGTAGGCCAAACGCCCGACTACTGGGGCAACCGCTATTTCGACGATACCTACTTCCGCGCCGGTGAGCCCGAGAAGCACAAGGGCTATTGCACCGACGTGTGGTTTGACGAGGCTATGGAGTTCATTGCGGAGAGCCGCGAAGAGCCGTTCTTCTGTTACATAACCACGAACGCACCGCACGGCCCCTACCTTGTCGATGCGCGGTACTCGAAGCCGTACCGTGAGCAGGGCGTCGCCGCCAGCCAGGCCGCGTTCTGGGGTATGATAACCAACATTGATGAGAACGTGGCCCGGCTGCGCAAGCACCTTCGCGAGTTGGACCTGGAGGAGAACACGATCCTCATCTTCATGACCGACAACGGAACGTCGGCCGGCGCACAAGGCCCCAAAGGGTTCAACGCCGGCATGCGAGGGCAAAAAGGTTCGCTATTCGACGGCGGGCACCGTGTTCCCTGCTTCATCCGCTGGCCGGCCGGCCAAATGACCGGCGGACGCGACGTCGACCGACTTGCCGCACACCTCGATCTGCTGCCTACGCTGATCGACCTTTGTGGGCTAAAGCGACCAAAAGGCTTCCGCCCGGACGGAAGGAGCCTTGCCCCACTGTTGCTCGGCAAACCGGCGGATTGGTCGGATCGCACCCTGTTTGTCCAGTACCGCCAGAGCACCGACCCGCCGGTGAAGGGCCAAGCCGCCGTGATGACCGAGCGGTGGCGGCTGGTCTCCGGCAAGGCACTGTTCGATATCAACGCCGATCCCGGACAGGTGAAGGACGTCGCAGCCGAGCACCCGCAAGTGGTCGAGAGGTTGACCGGAGAGTACGACCGATGGTGGGAAGGCGTTTCAAAGCGGTTCGACGAGCGTTGCCACGTCGTGCTCGGCTCAGACCACGAAAACCCCGCGCGGCTGACCGGCTTCGACTGGCACACCAGCACGCCGTGGAACCAGGGACACGTGCGGGCGGGCGCCCCGAACAACGGATTTTGGGCCGTCGAGATTGCCGAAGAAGGTGAGTACGAAATTGCCCTGCGGCGTTGGCCGGAAGAGATCGACGTACCGATTACCGCGGCCACTGCCGGCGGCAAGGCCATTCCGGCCACCGGCGCCCGCCTGAAGATTGGCGATCTCGAACTGACCAGGCCCGTTGAAAAGGACGCCCGGGCAGTCGTCTTTCGAGCCCGCCTGCAGCCCGGCAAGACGACACTGCAAACGTGGCTCGTCGACGACGAGACCGGCCGGACTTGGGGAGCGTACTACGCTTACGTGACTCGGAAGGACGCGCGCGACCAGATCCGGTGAGCAGAACCGGTCTTGCGAGGTCATGCATCGCCTGCGAACACTGTACCCACGGCACGACCTCGATCCGGCCCAAGCGGCGTAAAACGTCGCCCGTCCGGAGTCTGCCGGTGCCGGGCTATCGCACTTCTCGAGTTCATGTAGCGCGGGAGTAACAGGCGCCTCTATTCTGTGAGCATTCGCCTAACCCGTAAAGATCCGTTTGTAGTGACCGCATTCATGCGGTCTTTTGCGGCATTCCGCTGCACGGCCCCGATGAATCGGGGCACTACGAACGGGTTCGGCGAATGAGTACTCTATTCTCCCCGAAACTTCTTAGCGTCCTCCAGGATACGCGTCCGAAGTACGTTGTTCAGGCCATGCTGGTAGTAGAATTCCGGGTTGTGCATGTATCCATGCCTCTTCATGTCCGGGTAATCGACGTCGAGGCTCAGGTCGCAATCGAAACGCATCAGCACGGAGTGGCCCTTCCCGCGTGTGCCGACCCAGGTGTTGTGGCAGAGCCCCCAGGTGATTCCCTTGCCGTACTTTGTGTCGGTGAAGGCATCCGGCACGAAAGGCCCGGCGGCGGGCGGCATCAACGACGTGATCGACGCGATCTCGAAGTTGACTCCGTCTTCCGCGTACTGAACCGTGAAGTGCTCGTTGCCGTCGCGGATGACCAACGCCGCGATCCCTTCTTTGAAGGGAAAGAGCGTGGTTTCATGGCCCGAATTGATCACCGGGTTCAGAGGGTGTTTCTTGAACGGCCCCAGCGGATGATCCGCGACGGCCAGACCCTGCATGCGCACCAGACGCGGATCTCCGTCGCAATCCGACTTGTAGTACAAGTAGATCTTGCCCTTGTAGACCAAGGGATACGGGTCGTGGATCGAGTATTGGTCCCACTCGCCTTCCGCCCCGTTGGGGATCACCACCTTGTTCAGAGGCGTCCACGGCCCGTCGGGCGAATCGGCGTGCGACACGGCCACGGGGCAATCGTCCCCCCGCGTGCCGCTGGCTTCCATGAACGCCTGGTAATAGAGGTAATACTTCCCTTGCCACACGAGGACGTCCGTCGTGGTGACCGATCGCCAGCCGGGATTCGGCTTCGCCGGGCGAGCCACGGCTGCGCCTTGCTCTTTCCAGGTGAAACCGTCCTCGGAGGTTGCGTACCAGATGTCGGCCAGATCCCAATCGCGCGACGGGATCGTGTCCGTGCAGTTCTCGGCACCCTGAGGCGGAGTCGGAGTATGGCGGTGTGTATACCACACGTAGTATCTGCCGTCGGCGAAAACGACCTTCGACGGATCGCGCCGCGTGACGGTTCCATCGTGGTTGTTGTAGTCCAGGCCGCTGAGCTTGGTGTACCTAAACAGCGAATACAACTCGTTCTCTTCAGGACGCGGCGCCATGTAGGCCGAGTAATTACGCTCCATGGCCGCGCTCATCTTCCTCTCGGGCTTCTCTTTCGGAAGCACAAACGGGAAGCCGCCGTCTTCTGCCGGCGCCGCACGGCAACACGCCAGTGCAAACAGCACTGCGATGCATCTCGGTCTGGTCATGGTAGATCGGTCCTGTTTCTCTTTCGTTCGGGCATCGACACGCTTGGGATGCCGCGGAGACGCCATGCGCTTCCCGTCACCTACTCCCGCTACGATTCATACATATCCTTGGCGATCAGCCTGGTCACGCTCCCGTCGCGTTCGATCGGCCGGCAGGTAAGGGGCTGCCGATGAATGACTTCCCCGTTTGGGGTGGCTGGCGGCTGAGCGCAGTGAAGCCCCGGGACCCGAACAACTGGGGCACCGCTGCGCTATGCCCCAGCCACCCATCACTGACACCGGAAAGTCATTCATCGGCCGCCCCCTACGATTTCTTCTGCAACACCCGGATGCGGCCGCTGGTGTAGTCCATCACGTAGATCCGATCGCCGCCGTCGGCCACCGCGATGGCGATGTTGCTGCACGAGGCCGCCAGGCCGCTCGCTTGGCTGAACCGCTCGGTCCCCACGTAGCCGACCAGCCCCAGAAACTTCCCGTCGGCCGTGTAGCGTTTCACCCGGGCCATCCCGGATTCCGACGTGTAGAGGACGCCGTCGGGACCGAAACAGAGATTCATCGGGTTGCAGCAGGAGCCGAAACTCCCGAGCTCCGTACGGCTCTGCTGCCCCCAATTGCCGAGAACCTCTCCGTCGGAGTCGAAACGCACCACGCGATGGGCCGTGTTTTCGGCAACGTAGAACACGTCGTCCCGGGTCGCCACGTCGCACCGCTGGCAGCATCCGCGCAGCCCGTCGGCAATCTGTTTCGGGTTCTTCAGATCCAAGTCGAACCGCAGCAGTTTCGACTTGGAGCTGCGGTGTCCGCCCTCGCCAAACGCCACGAACAGCGCCTTGCTGCCGGCGGCAATCCCCGACACGCGATGCGGCTCCCAGGCGTAGCGCCGCGGTTGTTGCTCCGGCGGCCGCGGCGGATCGGGGATCTCGGCCGTCAGCAGCACCTTGCCGGCGGCGTTGATCTTGGCCAGCCGTCCGCCGCCCCCACAGTAGATCGTCTCGTCGTCGGCCACGTCGATCGCCTCCGGCCCGAAGTCGAGTTCGATCGACGCCGCCAGCTTCCCGGCCGGATCGATCACCCGGATCACGTTGGCGTCCCGGTCGCACGCCAGCAGGTTGCCGTTGGTGTGCATCCGCAACGCACTGAGCCACTCGAACTCGATCGCCAGCGGGTCGACTTCTTCGTGCGAGGCGCTTGCCGCGCCAACGTCTTCCATCGCCTCGCGGGGCTCCAACTCGCGGGGTCTCTGCGCCCAAACGTTCGAACAGGCGATCGCCGCCAAAACGGCCATGCCGAGAATCGTGCGGGAGTTTCTCATGAGTCCACCTTCTTGTTGATCTCGTCGACGGTAAGTGGTTGAATCGGGAAACAGGCCTTTTGGTGGAGTCCATCCGTTCGATCATAATCTGCCGGCAGGTGCACGCAACACCAGTCTGCCCAACCGCCTCTCGCCGAGCAAGCTCTGCGGGCCAAATCGGCAGGAAAACTGCAAAGTGTGCGGGAGCCCGAAAAAGGGGACTGGCTCCGTCGAC
>CAYYNP010000408.1:0-7504 GCA_964472545.1 uncultured Planctomycetaceae bacterium
GTGACATCTTTCGGAGAGTGACATCTTGCGGAGAGTGACATCTCGCGGAGGGCGATATCTTGCGGTGGGTGACATCTTGCGGCGGGTGACATCTTGCGGAGCAAGATGACTACTTTGGCGGTGACGAACCCTGTCCTGCGGCCCTTGTCCAATTCCATAGCGGGGGGTATGATGGCCGTTTCGCCCTTTTTTGGAGCCCGTTATGCGTCACGTTCTGTCGGCTTTGGTGCAAAACGTACCCGGTGTGCTTTCAAACATCTCGGGCATGTTGGCCTCGCGTGGATACAACATCGATAGCCTTGCCGTCGGGGAGACTGAGGACCCCCATCTGTCGCGGATGACGTTCGTGGTCGTCGGCGACGACAGCGTGTTGGAGCAGGTCCGCAAGCAGTTGGAGAAAGTTGTCACCGTGGTTCGCGTGGACGACGTCAGCTCCCAGGATCACGTCGAGAGGGACCTGATGCTGCTGAAGGTCCGCGCCGACGCCGGCCGCCGTAGCGAGATCCGCGAGTTGACCGAGATCTTCCGCGGCCGGATCGTCGACGTCGCGCCCGAGATCGTGATGATTGAAATCTCCGGCCAGGAGAAGAAGATCGAAGCCTTCATCGAAATGGTGCGGCCGTTCGGGATCCTCGAATTGGTCCGTACCGGGCGGATTGCGATGGTCCGTGGCGAGAAGGGGGAGTAGCGAGGAGTTGGGAGCAGGGAGTTGGGAGCAGGGAGATACGGTGGGCGTCTGAGTTCTCCAATCGTCAATCACAAATCATCAATCGAAAATCTAAACCGGGAGGGCATCTGATGCCGGCCAAAATCTATTACGACAAAGACGCCGACCTGGCGCTATTGAAAGACAAGACGATCTCCATCCTCGGCTACGGCTCGCAGGGCCACGGCCACGCCCAGAACCTTCGCGACAGCGGCTGCAACGTGTTGGTGGCCGAGTTGCCGGGCACGCCCAACTACGAGCAGGCCGTCAAGGACGGCTTCCAGCCCGTCTCGACCGATGAGGCGACCACCAAGGGCGACATCATCACCATCCTGCTGCCCGACGAGTTGCAGGCCGGCATCTTCCAGAGCCAGATTCGCGAGAACCTCTCGCCGGGCAACATCCTCGTCTGCTCGCACGGGTTCAACGTCCACTTCGGGCAGTTCGACATTCCCGAAGGCGTGGCGGTGATCCTGGTCGCGCCGAAGGGGCCGGGCCATTTGGTGCGGGCCGAGTACGAGCGCGGGGCGGGCGTGCCCTGTCTGATCGGACTCGGCGAAGGGGCCGGCGACCAACAGCGCAAGATTGGCCTGGCCTATGCCAAGGGCATCGGCGGCACGCGGGCGGGCGTGATCGAAACCACCTTCGCCGAAGAGACCGAAACGGACCTTTTCGGCGAGCAAGTCGTCCTCTGTGGCGGACTCAGCGCCCTGATCAAGGCCGGCTACGAAACGCTCGTCGAGGCCGGCTACCAGCCCGAGATGGCCTACTTCGAGTGTCTGCATGAAGTCAAGCTGATCGTCGATTTGATCTACGAGGGCGGGCTGAGCTACATGCGATACAGTATCTCGAACACCGCCGAGTACGGCGACTACTCCCGCGGCTCGCGGATCATCACCGACGAGACCAAGGCCGAGATGCGGCGAATCCTTAAGGAGATCCGCGACGGCCATTTCGCCCGAGAGTGGATCCTTGAGAACAAGGCCAACGCCCCCGCCTTCAAGGCACTACGGCGTCAGGAGCGAGGCCACGAGATCGAAGAGGTCGGCCGGCAATTGCGGCGGCTGATGTCGTGGATCGAGGATAAGGAAGTGAAGTAGGCTTCCGGTTGTCGACTCCTGGTAGATTCTCGTTCCCAAACTCCAGTTTGGGAACGCACTGTCTTGGAAGCTCTGCTTCCTGATCGGCGAGCGCTGCGCCTGCGCGCCGAGGTTTCCAGACTGAATCTTGGAAACCAGCGGGAACGCTGCGCCTGCACACTGAGGTTCCCAGACTGGAGTTTGGGAACCAGTCTGGTTTGACCCGTCCGGCTCAGCCGCTCCGCCTACCTTCGAATCGCCACGGAGAAATCCGGATCGCCACGATGCATGAACGCCTGACGCGTGACGCGTGCCCGGCGTCTGGCCGCTGAAAACGGACCGTCGGTGGCCAGCAGCCCCAGGTCGTAGGCCAACTCGTCCGAATAGCCCGGCAACAGCACCCGGTAGTCGTACGGTACCCGGTCCGGCGAGAGACGATTGATGTGGTTGCGGATGTTGGTCGTGCAGTTGTTCGTAAGCGTGTTGTAGAACTCGGGCTCCTCGGCCAGCTTGTTCACGCGCTGCATCACGTCGGCGAACAGTTCCCGGGCTTGCTCGGGTGTGGCCCGGGTGCGATGGACGTAGACGTCGTCCAGGCGATGGTTCGCCCGCAGTCCGATCAGGTCGCGCTCGTCGCCGAGCACGTACATCAGTTCATACTGATTGAAGAATCCCCGCAGCGGCCCGTAGCGTTCGCCTTTCTCCTTGCGGATCTCGACCGACACACACAGATAGTCGCCTCCGGCAAAGCCGAAGCTCATCATGGTGTGTCCCAGCGCGGGCGTTTCCGCGAAGGGTACCATGATGAAGTCGACCGATTCCAGGTCGCGTAGATCGAACGTCCTGTCGTAATGGTGGACGATGTAGTCGTCGGTCGTGAAGTAGTTGCAGTTGCGGATGTTCTGCACGGTGACCCGATCGCCGTGGAAGACGGCACGCGGCAACACGGCCTGGTCGTGCTCCCATTGGCGATGGTTCGACGGCCGAAACGGCTTGGCCAGGTCTTCGGCCGGCTCGAGCGACGGCAGCAGCGGTGCGTCGGGCGCGGGGTCCAACTCTGGCAGCCGCCACGATTGACAACCGGCGGCCAACAGCAACAGCACCACCAGACAGCAGTGGCTCAGCAGCCGACGCCCAATCGGCGGGACTGCCGGGGAGATCGTGCCGTTTCGGATTCGTCTCATGAGAAGCAGCCGTCGGCGCACGTCCGCGCCTGGTGGTTTGCGTCGATTGCGCAAACGAAGGGAAGACGGTAGGCCAGATTCGGTCAGGGAATTGCGGTAGAAAAGGGGCCGCGGTTTGTAGCGAAAACCGGCAACCGACGCAAGTCGTCTTCAGACGCTGCTGTGCTGGGGTGGTGTTGTAGCCGCATTGGGGGGCACGATTCCGCTGCCGCGACCTGCCAGATAACCGGCATGACCCGACTTTCTTGCCTAAACCAATCATGTTTCTATCGAGCACCGGCCGAAGAGAGACAATGTGCCGACGTATAGCCGCCCCACCGCCGTATAGGAGGAACACCGATCATGAAATTCGCCTTTCGCCCTTGGATATGCTCTGCGGTCGTCAGTCTGGCCGTCTTCGTGGTAGCCGACGCCGCCACGGCCGCAAGTGCCCCCTCGGCCGCCGACGCCTTGAAGCTGGTGCCCACGCAACGCGACGTCGACTACGCGCGGCCCACGGCGGAGGAAGCCGCCAAGTGTCGGATTTCGCCGCAGAAGCTCGACGGCAGGATGGGCTGGGTGGTGGAGGATGCCGCCGGAATGACGCTCCGCAGGTTTGTGGACAGCAACGACGATAACGTGGTGGATCGGTGGAGTTACTTCAAGGACGGGTTGGAGGTCTACCGCGATCTGGACGTCGATTACGACGGGCAGGTCGATCAGTGTCGTTGGTTCCACACCGGCGGAAGTCGTTGGGGGCTCGACACGAACGAAGACGGCAAGATCGACGCCTGGAAGGCGATTTCGGCCGAAGAGGTCACCGCCGAGGCCGTCGCCGCCCTGGCTGCCGGCGACGCCGCGCGGTTCACCCGGCTGATGCTCACCTCCGGCGAGTTGGCGTCTCTGGGGCTCGGCAAGGAGAAGGCGGCCGTGTTGGCCAAGCAGATCGGCGCCGCAGAGACTGCGTTTCGCCCGCTGGCGACTAGTCAGAAGGTGGTCACCTCACAGTCGAGGTGGGTTCAATTCAGCGGCCTGCGGCCGGGCATCGTGCCCTCCGGCACGGACGGTTCGGCCAAGGACCTGCGCGTCTACGAGAACGTCACCGCGATCGTGCAGACCGGCGAGAAGCACGGCCAGGTCTACATTGGCACGCTGGTCGAAGTGGGCGACGTGTGGCGGTTGATCGACGTACCGCGAGGGCTGACCGGCGACACGGCCGACGTGGCGGCCGGCTTCTTTTTCCGACCACCGATCGGCAGTTCCACAGGCACGGGATCCACAGGCCCCAGCGGGGAAAGCCAGAAGCTGCTGGCCGATTTGGAGGCACTCGACCGCGAATCGCAGGCCGCCACGACGCCGGCCCAATTGTCGGCGTTTGCCGTCCGCCGGTCCGATCTGCTGGCGAAACTTGCCAAGGCCGCCGGCAGTGCTCAGGAGCGGGAAGTTTGGCTGCGGCAACTTGCCGACATGCTCAGCGCGGGCACACAAGACGGCACGCTGACCGACGGCGTGACGCGGCTGGGCACCCTGCTGGCCGACCTGAAGGCCGCCGACGCCGACCGCGCGTTGGTGCCGTACGTCCTCTTTCGCAAGATGACGGCGGAGTACATCGTCAGACTGCGCGAATCGAAGGACGGTTTTGCCGAGATCCAGAGCGCTTGGCTCAAGGGGCTCGAGCAGTTCGTGGCCGACTACCCCACCAGCCCCGACGCTGCCGAGGCCATGCTGCAACTGGCCACGTCACGGGAATTCGCCGGCCAAGAGGACGACGCCAAGAAGTGGTACGCCCGGATCGTCAGCAGCTTTCCCGGCACACCGGTCGCGCAAAAGGCCGCCGGTGCGCAGACCCGGCTAGACCTGGTCGGCAAGACGCTGAGCCTATCGGGCAAGACGCCCTCCGGCGGGCTGCTCGACCTGGCCAAGTATCGTGGGCGGGTGGTGGTGGTGCAGTATTGGGCCACGTGGAGCGATCGGGCCAAGGCCGACATGCCGACCCTGAAGGCCCTCATGCAGAAATATGGCAGTTCGCTGAGCGTGATTGGGGTGAATCTGGACGCCAGCGTCCAGGACGTGACCAAGTTTGTCACTCAGAACAGCGTTACCTGGCCGCAGATTCACGAGGAGGGTGGGCTCGACAGCCGCCCGGCCAACCAGTTCGGCATCCTAACACTGCCCACGATGTTTCTGATCGACAAGCAGGGCAAGGTGGTCAGCCGCAACGTGCAAACGGTCGATCTGGACGGCGAGTTGAAGAAGCTGATCCGATAATCGGCGGCTCCCGCAAACCAGGGGCCCGAAAGCCAGGGGCCCGAAAGCCAGGGGCCTGAAGACCAGGGGCCCAAAAACTAGGGGCCTAAAAACTAGGGGCCTAAGAACTAGGGGCCTAAAAACCAGGGGCCCGTCAACCTTTTTTCACAAATCGGCCTAAATCCCCCAAACTGGTCTAGACGCCACTTGCCGGGGGCGAGTACACTCCCGCAGCCTGTTTTCTAGTCTTATCGGATCCGGTCGGCTCGTTTCGGCGGTCCTGCGAGGTCTCGTGGGGTATGCCGGCCGCTTCGCTTGGCGCGGTTCAAGGAGGAACACGCAATGCGATCGAGGATCATCCCGTTTTCGTCCGTTATCTCTCTCGCCGCGTTGACAGTGGCGTGCCTGGCCCCAATGCCCGGTATGGCCCAGGTCGTCGTTCCCGAGGCCGAGCCCAGTGTGATTGCCGTCGCGCCCAAAGCGGAAGACGCGGCATTGCAGCCGGTTCCCGACCCGTTGGGTGCCGACCCGGCGGACTTGGGGCCCGTGGAGATCGAGGTCGCCAGCTTCAAAGGGGTGACGCCGGGACAGAGCACGGCCGAGGAAGTGGAAGCCTCTTGGGGCGCACCAAAGCAAGTCCAACGACGCGACGACACGCTCATGCAACTCTACGCGGTGGAGCCGTTCGATCGCGTCGAGGTGCGGTACTTCCGCAATACGATCTCCTCGATCGTGGTGCGTTTTCAAGAGCCGTTTCCCGTCAATCCGGTGGCCCAACAACTCGGCATGGCCAACGTCCGCCCGGTGCTGGTCTCCGACGAGTTGGGGGCGATCCTCGGTCAAGCCTATCCCGAACGCGGAGTTCTGTTTTCGTTCGCCCCGAGTTCCGCCGACGACAACGGAGCGAGGAAGGTCAGCGAGATCATCCTCGAACCGATCACCGCCGATCCGTTCGTACTGCGGGCCGAGACGAATCTCGACTCGAACTACCGTGCATGCCGCATGGACCTGGAACAGGCGATCGAACTGCAGCCGAGCAACGCCCGGGCCCATTGGCTGCTCTGCCGCGCGTTGACCGCGATGGGCGAATTCGACAAGGCCGTGGCCGCCGGCGGCAAGGCCGTGAAGCTTCGGCCCAGCGATCCGCAGTATCGCGTTACCCGGGCGCAGATTCTTGGCCAGTCGGGCAAGTTGGAGGAGGCGATCCAAGAGGCGAAGCAGGCGGTTGCCTTGGGCGAAAAGCGGCCGCACATCAAGGCGCGGGCTTTGTGTCTGGCCGGCGACCTGATGGCCTCGGGGCCCAAGCCGGACTACGGTCAAGCGATCCAGCACCACATGGAAGCCGTGATTACCGCGGAGCCGTTGGCCGCCAGCCGCCATCCGGCCATCCGCCGCGCGGCCAAGGAGGCGCTGATCGACGCGCACCTCGGGGCGGCCTACGACGTCGCGTGGGGCAAATGGCAGCAGAAGGAACGGTCCGTCAACCGATGGCTCGACGGCGCCAAGGACTGGGCCGACGATCTGGTGGCCAACGATCAAGGCAGCCGGAAGTATCGTTTCCGCGTGGGCACCCGAGGCCTGGCCGCCTGTGTGGGCATGCGTGGCGCACTCGACCCGCGGCCCTGGGCCGAAGAAGTAATCCGCGTGGGCGAGGCCTTGATTGCCGCGTCGGAGGACCCCTTCCGCAAGGCTCAATTGCAGTGGGATCTGGGCATGGCGCTCTACGACGCGCTGCAAATCTATCAGATGCGCAACGAGCACGACACGGCGCTGAAATTCGGCGAACTGGCCATTGAGTACCTGGAGAAGGGCAACCGGCAGCGGCTCTCGGCCACCAGCAACTACCTGCTCGGGCGGCTCTACTTCCGCCTGGGGGCCATCCATGCCATTCGCGACGAGAACCACCGCGTCGCCATCACCTGGTTCGATAAAGCCGTCCCCCTGCTGAAGAAGCCGATTCCGCAAGAGGCCCGCGCCGATCTGGGCAGGCACGGAGAGGCCTTCGTCAGCATGGCCGTTTCCTACTGGCAGTCCGGCCAGCGCGACAAGGCCGTCGATCTGACGCACACCGGCGTGAAACTGATGGAAGAAGCCGTCAAACAGGGACTGCTCACCGCCGAAGCCTTGGCCGTGCCCTACAACAACCTCGCCTCGATGCTGCGGCATTTGGGTGAGGACGACGAGGCCGACGGCTTTCAGGAAATGGCCGAACGGGTCACGCGGTCGAAGGCCCGATAGGCGGCAACGAGAAGGGGGCAACGAAAAGGGGACAGGTCCAATTTGTGCGAAGCACCCTTCGGGCCGTTCCG
>CAYYNP010000409.1:0-7434 GCA_964472545.1 uncultured Planctomycetaceae bacterium
AGTGTTCTGGCACGATGTATTCTCCTTTGTTGGCGCATTCGACTTGGTGGGGAAGCGTCTGAGTCGTCATCTCGCTCCGCGTGTTGTCTGGGCGTCTCGCGGAGCGAGACGACTACTATCCTCTATCTACTATCCTCTATCTACTATCCTCTTTCTATACTTTCCTCTATCCGTCCGCCCACAGATCCTCATCCGGAGCCAAGTCCCAGGTCTTCAATTCGCTTGACTCAGATCGGGCAAACCAGCTTGCCCAACTGTTCGGTCAGTTTCATGTTCTCCGAATAATCGACCGGGCAATCGATCACGACCACGGTGTCGTCTTCGATCGCTTGCTTCAGCGTGGGGATCAACTCGTCGGCGGCCTCGACACGATAGCCCTTGGCGCCGAAGCTCTCGGCGTATTTCACGAAGTCGGGATTGTTGAACGCCACGTTGCTCTCGTAGCCGAAGCGGCGCTGCTGGTGCCACTTGATCAGCCCGTAGCCGTCGTCGTTCCAGATCAAGATCACCATCGGCGTGCCGATCCGAAGCGCCGTCTCGATCTCCTGCGAGTTCATCATAAAGCCGGCGTCGCCGGTCACCGCCACGATCGTCTTCTCCGGATAGGCCAGCTTGGCCGCGATCGCCCCGGGTACGGCGATTCCCATGGCCGCGAATCCGTTGGAGATGATGCACGTGTTGGGCCGCTCCGCCCGATACATCCGCGCCATCCAGATCTTGTGGGCCCCCACGTCGCTGATGGCGATCGATTCCGGCGAGAGGACCTGGCGCAAGTCCCAGACGATCTTGGCCGGCTTCATGGGGAAGCTGGCGTCGTCGGCGTGGGCGTTGAGTTCCTCGACGATCATCCGGTGCAGGTTTTCCGACGGCGACTGCTCGCGCGGCGTGAGCAATGCCCCGATGCCCTCCAGCGCCGCACCGATGTCGCCGATCACTCCGGTGGCCACGATGTAGTGCTCGTCGACCTCGGCGGGGCACGGGTTGACGTTGATGATTTGGTGGTTCTTGCCGGGGTTCCAAGGGTGCGGATGATACTCGACCATGTCGTAGCCGACGCAGAGGATCACATCGGCCCGGTCGAAGCCGCAGTTGACGTAGTCGCGCGACTGCAAGCCGATGGTGCCCAAACAGAGCGGATGCGACGAAGGGATCACGCCCTTGGCCATGAACGTGGTGGCCACGGGAATCTTGTGACGTTCGGCAAAGGCGACCAGTTTCTCACATGCCCGGGCCCGGATCACGCCGTTGCCGGCGAGGATCAGCGGATAGTCGGCGTTGGCGATCAGGTCGGCCGCCTCTTGGATCTTTCGCGGCGCCGGCACCGGAGGGGCGGGACTCTGCACCCGCAACGGCTCTTTGCCGTCGACCTCCATCTTGGCCACGTTTTCCGGCAGGTCGATGAAACTCACTCCCGGCCGCTCCGCTCGGGCTTGCTTGAAGGCCTTGCGGACGACCTCCGGAACGGTCTCGGGCAGAATCACCTGGGTGCAGTATTTCGAGATCGGCCGGAAGAGGTTCACCAAATCGAGATGCTGGTGGCTCTCCTTGTGCATCCGGGTGGTAGCCGCCTGGCCGGAGATGGCAACCACCGGGGCGTGGTCCATGTTGGCGTCGGCCACGCCGGTGACCAAGTTGGTCGCCCCGGGACCCAACGTGGCCAAACAAACGCCGGCCCGGCCCGTCAGCCGGCCGTAGACGTCGGCCATGAAGGCGGCGGCCTGTTCGTGACGCGTGGTGATAAAGCGGATCGAGCTGTCGCGCAGCGCGTCCATGATGTCGAGGTTCTCTTCTCCGGGAATGCCGAAGAGGAACTCGACGCCCTCATTCTCAAGACAACGAACAAACAGCTCGGCGGCTCTCACTTGGGGTCTCCCTCTGCGACTTTCCGGTTCGACGCTGCAACACGGGCTATCGGAGCGCGGCGATTTGTCGCCACCCTATTCCTTCCATTCGGCACAAAATCCGGAAGATCCGCCGCGAAGTCCGGTCCCGTTTGAAATATACGGAATTCGACAAGCGTTGGGGATACCCAGGGCAAGTTGGGGCCGGGTGATATGGCTTTGCATCGGGGCCGTGCTGCCCCCTCCGACTGTTGCAGCAAGAGTGCAGGCGCACCTGTAGGTCATTGCCGCGTCAACCTCTTGACGTCGCGCGGAAATCGTGGAGGATAGTTGGCGGCAAAGGCCTGTCGAACGGGGTGTCCCTTCCGGCCGACGCGCCTTTGCACTGTCGGAACGAGTTGACACATCCGGCAGCGCTTGTCCAGGCGGATAGGATTTCGGCAAGATGCCCTCCGCCCGATCTCGACCTTGACCACCGCTGCCTCGGCCGCACTGTCTCCCGATCTACCGTGACTGCGACACCCTGCTACGACGTGCGTCTATCCCATCCGCAATACTATGTGGATGAAGTGGAGTGTATGCGGGGGTGCCCCGTCTCAACCGACTCTCGCGGGTATTTAGTGTCAATCGGTCGTGGGGATTACAGGAGGGGGTACGAGGTGGCCCGTGGGCCGAACCCATTTGCGTCGATTTGCGGCAAGGTCTGCGGCGCGCCGTGCGAGATCTCCTGCCGCCGCGGAAAGATCGACGAGCCGCTGAGAATCCGCTCGCTGAAGGGTTTTCTTACCGATCGATACGGCGCCGAGACCATCCCACCGGCCGAAACGCTGGCCATGTCGGACGTGCAGGGAAGCCTTGACGCCCCGGCGACGGGTCGGCGCGTGGCGATGATCGGGGCCGGCGTTGCCAGCCTGACTTGTGCCCACGATCTGGCTCGGCTGGGCCACGAGTGCCACGTCTTCGAGCGCGACGAGAAGCCCGGCGGGATGCTGACCTACGGCGTGCCGCTGTATCGGCTCGATCGGGAGTTGGTCGCCCGGGAGATCGAAGCGATCACCGGCATGCAGCACGTCACGCTCCATTTGGGGGCGGAAATCGGTAAGGACATTTCGTTCGCCGAGCTACGCGAGCAATACGACGCGGTGTTTATCGGCGTGGGATTGCCCGACGGCCGGCGTCTGCCGTTGCCCGGGGCCGACCACCCGGACGTGCTCGACGCGATCGCCATCCTGCACGACTACTGCGACGGCTGTAACGGCCGCGATTTTTCCGGTCGCAACGTCTTGGTGATCGGCGGCGGCAACGTGGCGATGGACATCGCCCGGGGGCTGCTGCGGATGAACGCGGCGTCGGTCAGGGCGGTCTGCCTGGAACGCGACTGGGACGAGATGCCGGCCGATCACGAGGAACTGGTCGACGCCGATGCCGAGGGCGTGGAACTGATCCCCGGCTGGGGGCCGATGGAGATCGTCGCCAAGGGGGAGAAGATCCGGGGGCTGCGGTGCCAGAAGGTGCTTTCGGTCTTCAACGAGGAGGGTCGATTCGCCCCCACGTTTGACGAGAGCGAGAAGCGCGTGGTCGAGGCCGACACGGTGATCTTCTCGGTCGGCCAGGCCTCGGAGCCGAAATTCATCAAGGCGATCGAGGGTGTTCAGCACGAGCGGGGCATTCTGAAGACCGACCCGGTGACGAAGCAGACGGCGCTCGAGGGCGTCTTTGCCGGCGGCGACGTGGCCTCCGGACCGGGGTTGTTCATCAATTGCATTCAGGACGGTTCGCTGGCGGCTTTGGCGATTGACGCCTACATGAACAAGGCCTCGCTCAAGCAAAAGGTCCGCGTGCCGCGGCATCGCCGGCTACCGAACTATCGGCGGCCGACCGACTACGTGAACCTGCGGCGTGAAGGCCCCTCCCTGACGCCGGCCGAGCAGCGTCGGCGATCCAACGACGTGATCGAGGCAATCCACACCGAGTCGCAGGCCGTTTGGCAGGCCCAGCGCTGCCTGGAGTGCCACATCAACCCCACGTTCGACGGAAACCTCTGCATCCAGTGCAACGGCTGTGTGGACGTCTGCCCGATGGACTGCCTGCGGATGATCGACGCGGCGTTTGTCGCCGGCGAAGAGGCCCGGGGCGTATTGCAGAAAGAATTCGGCAACGGCCGGTCCGGCAGTGGCTCGATACCGGCCGGCCAAGGCGCCGTGATGCTCTTGGACCCGACCGCCTGCATCCGCTGTGGGCTGTGTGCGTTGCGCTGCCCGACCGACGCGGCGGTGATGTACGACGCGACCTTCGAGATCGAGTACCAAGACACCGAACGGGAGGTCACATGGTCTGGGGACTGATCTGCCTGTCGCTGATGCTCGGCAGCCTGTTTCTGCTGCTGTTCGTGTTGGCGGCACGCAGTGGACAATTCGAGGATATGGAGGCGAGCAAGTACGAGATGCTGCGCCTGACGGACGAGACGTGGAGGAAAGAAAATGGGATCCGATAAGGCGCCGGTATACGAACGCCGCGGCGTGGTCGGCGCCCTGCTGGCAGCCGGCGCAGCCGCGCTGGGGCTGTGTGCCTGGGGTGGCGCCGCGGTCTGGCGCAATCTTTGGCCGCAGGTCAGCTACGGCGAAGGCACGCGGGTGAAGGTCGGCCGCGGCGAGGACTTTGCCGACGGCGACACGATCCTCTTCGAGCGGAAGCTGATCATCCGCAAGCAAACGGCCAACGGCGGAAAGCCCCGGGTGGCGGCGATCTCGATGGTCTGCACGCATCTGGGTTGCACGATCGGCGCGGTCACCGGCGGGTTCAAGTGCCCTTGTCACGGCTCGCAATTCGACGGCGACGGCCGCGTGATGGGCGGGCCGGCCCCGAGGGACCTGGAGTGGTTCACCGTCTCGGTCGATCCGGCCGGCGAGTTGATCGTCGACAAGTCCCGCACCTGCGACGTGGAGTCCTTCTTCGAGGTCTAAGAAGCCATGCCCAGCGACGCCAAGATAGATTCATCGACAAGCGCCGAGCCGGCGAGCGTCCCGTCGGCCAACGGCCACCCGTCGCTGCCGGCGCGGCTGAGCCGCTTTGCCCGGGGCGTGGTGACCGACGTCCGCGAGTCGCTCTTTCGCCACGATTTCTCCGATACGTCGAAGACGCGCTGCGAGATCATGTTCTCCTACCTTTGCCTGCACGTCATGCCGGTGAAGGTCCATCGGCGGACGCTGCGGTTTGCCACCACGTTGGGACTGGGGCTGATTAGCCTGTTCTTGTTCGCCGTGCTGACCGCCACCGGTGTGGTGCTGATGTTCCACTACGTGCCCTCGGCTACGCAGACCGCCGCCGGGTTTCCGGAGGCCTTCGAGCGGATGCTCAATCTCCGCAGCAACGTCGGCTACGGCCCGTTTCTGCGGAACATGCACCGCTGGTGTGCCCATGGCATGGTGGTGATGGTTCTGCTGCACATGATCCGCGTGTTTCTGATGGGCTCGTACAAGAAGCCGCGGCAGTTGAACTGGGTGATCGGCATGCTGCTGCTGGGGCTGACGCTGCTGGCCAGCTACACGGGCTACCTGTTGCCCTGGGACCAGTTGGCCTTCTGGGGCGTTCGCGTGGGCACCGAGATCGCCAAATACGCCCCCGGCGGCGAGTTGATCCGCGGCTTCCTGCTGGGCGACAACGAAGTCGGCCAGGAGGCCCTGCTGCGTTTCTACGTGTTGCATTGCGTGGTGCTTCCGCTGGCCATCGCCGGACTGGTGGGGCTGCACTTCTGGCGGATTCGCAAAGACGGCGGGCTGGCGCGGCCGGACGAACTCGGCGGCAACGGCGGCGCGCTGGCCACGGCCATGCCTGCCAATGCCAGCGGCGACGCCAACCGCACCGGTTCGGCCAAGACGTATCAGCTCGTCGAGGTGATGCGGGGCCGCAAGCCGCTGGTCGATTCGCCGACGGAGAAGATGGTCTTCTCCTGGCCGTCGTTGATCGTGCGGATGGGGATCGTCTGCGTGGCCTGTTCGATCGTGTTGTCGATCTTCGCCATCGTCTTCAACGCCCCGCTGGAAGAGCCGGCCAACCCGATGACCCCGCCCAACCCGGCCAAGGCGCCGTGGTATTTCCTGGGGCTACAGGAATTGGTCGGCTACAACGCCTTTATCGGCGGCGTGGCGTTGCCGGGGGCCGCGTTCGCGCTGTTCGTGCTCTGGCCGTATCTCGACCGGCGGCCGACGCGCGTCGGCGTGTGGTTTGCCCGGGAGCGTTGGGTGGAGAACGTGTTGTTCATCTTGTTTGTTTTGGCCAACGTGGCGTTGATCGTGATCGGCGTCTATTTCCGCGGCGTCAACTGGAGTTTCCAACTCCCCTGGGAAGCCGTAGGGGGTCATTGAAGTGAGTACAGAAGCCAACCAACCTCAACCCGACGCCCGACGGCCCAACCGGCGCGAGTTCCTCGTGCTGCTGTCGCTGGCGGTGATTCTGATCGGGTTGTTGTTCTACTCGGTGGCGGCGGAGTATCGTGCGCCGTGGCGGGAGTATCAACGCCAGTACGCCGAACTGATCCGCCAGCAAGGCGGCACGCCGCCGGAAGAGTTGCGGATCGAGCAGAGAATCCTGACCTTCAACAACCGCGAGCTACTCGACCGCTGCGAGACGTGCCACCAAGGTATCCATAACCCCAACGCCACGGAGTTTCCCCAGCCGTTTACGACCCATCCGCCGATGCTCGACGCCGACGGCAAGGTGATCGAAGGACACGACCTGAAGCGGCTCGGTTGCGTGAGCTGCCACAGCGGCAACGGCCGCGGGCTGACCAGGGAAGACGCCCACGGCAAAGGCAAGCACTGGCTGCAGCCGTTGTGGGAGGGCAAGGAGATCCAGGCGTCGTGCTACCAGTGTCACGACACCAACGCGGTCGATCTGGCCGGCGCGGAAGATCTGGCGATGGGGCGGCGGCTTTTTCAGGAGCAGGCCTGCTGGGCGTGCCATACGATCGAGGGCGTGGCCGAAGGCAAGGTGGGGCCGCTGTTGACCGCCGTCGGCGATCGGCTCTTGCCCGAGCGGATCAAGACGGCGATCATCGATCCGACCGACGAAGGCCGCCAGCCCGATTCGGCCATGCCGCGGTTCGAGTTGACCGACGACGAGGTCGAGGGCCTGAAGATCTTCTTGGCCGGCCAGCGGCGGCAGCGGATCGTCGATCAGAGGCTGCCCGACGAGATCGCGATGTACGCCGCGACGGTCGACGCGTCGGCGTCGGCGGCCGAGCGGGGCGAAGCCCTGTTCGCCATCCGCGGTTGTGCGGGGTGTCATTCGGTGCGGACCTCGGCGGAAGAACTAGTTGGCGGAGTGAAGTGCCCCGAGTTGACCTACGCCGGGCGGATGCGTGGCGAGGCGTACGTTGCCGGGCATCTTCTGACACCGAAGGACGACGTCGCCGATTCGATCATGCCGCCGTTCGATTTCCTGGCCGATGAAGAGCGAAACGCGATCGCCGCTTACTTGATGGACGCCTCGTTCACGCCGGAAGTGGCCGAGGGGAGCAACTCGCATGACGCGGCAGCGGTTCACTATGAGCTACTCTGTGCATCCTGTCACGGTCCCAGCGGCAACGGCCTAG
>CAYYNP010000410.1:0-7351 GCA_964472545.1 uncultured Planctomycetaceae bacterium
CACGCCCTCTTGGCACGCCGTGTTAGAATCGGGCGTGGCCCATCGTAGGTCGAGATTCTCCGACGGCGGCAGGGCGAGTGGTTCGGCTTGGCTGGCTGTCTGGATGGCTTGTGTGCAGAGGAGTGTTGGCGATGTTCGAGTACGTACGCTTGTTGTTTGCGGCACTGTTGCTGATTCCCGCCACGTTGACCGCGGACGAGACCGCGCCGACGCGGTCGATCTCGGTCTCCGGCACGGTGGTGGCCAAGGCGGCGCCGGACCAGGTGGTGTGGCGGATCGAATTGACCGATTTTGACAAGGACATGCGGCGGGGGAAGAAGAGCAATGACGAGAAGATCAAGGCCGTGCTGGCCTTGCGCGACGATTTGGACCTCGGCAACGACCAGATCGAGACCGGCCAGCTCAGCATCAACCGCGAGTACGAGCGGACCGAACGCGGGCAGCGGGGGGCGTTTAAGCACTATCGGATCAGCCGCAGCGTGACCATCCGGCAGAACGATCTGAAGCGGTTCGACGAGTTTCTCGACAAACTGGTGGCCAGTTCGGAGATGGAGATCAGCTTCGGGTTCGAGTCGTCGAAGATCCACGAGATTCGGGCAGAAACGCGGCTGAAGGCGTTGGCTGCGGCACGCAAGAAGGCGGCAGACATGGCCGCCGTCGTCGGCGCCGAGCTCGGCCGCGTGCTGACCATCGATGAGCACGCCAACCGGCCGTACACTTCACCCATGTCGAACTCGTCGTTCGGCGTCCGTTCCCCGTCCGTCGACGCCGGCACCGACCGCTTCGTCCCGGGAGCGATCAGCGTGCAGATTTCGGTGTACGCGACGTTCGAGTTGGAGTAGGACTGGTCGGAAGATTTGTCAACGAGCGGATAGTAGTCGTCTCGCTCCGCGAGACGTCGTGACATCTCGCGGAGCGAGATGACTTCTATGACGTTACCGGCCGTCCACGGTGGGTGCAACGTCTCACGGCTGCCCTGCTCACTATCGCCTCGGTGGCCGCCGGGATTGTGACGAACGCGGGGGTACCGTCAGATGACTTGCTTCGGAATGGCCGCCATCTGGGCCGCGCTGGCCCTGGGCGTCTACGAGAGCAGCGGAGTTTGGCGCGTGCTGTTGATCGTCGCGCTTCTCGCCTCAATGGCAACGCAGTTTCTCCAAGGTTACTTGGGCCTTTGGGTCTACGACTGGATGTTCATCGGCTCCGGGCTGATCGCGGCGATTACCGCGATCTGGCTGACGGCGATCGGGTACGGTGTATTTTCGCGGTAGCGGCCCTGGCGTACGGCGACACGCCGCAGACCGCCGATTCGGCGCGGCCTACAGGGGAACGGGCAAACAGCCTACTCGACCTTCTCGAACCGCAGCATGTACTGCGTATCCATCAGCTTCACTTCGTCCAGCAGCTTAAACCCGGCCTTGGTGACTTCGGCGGTGACCGTCTGCTTGTCGGCCCGGACGTGGCCGATGACCCATTTGGGGCTGACGCCTTCGATCTTCTCGAAGTCGATCAGGATCAGCCGGCCGCCGGGCTTCAGCGCCTGGTGGATCGAGGCCAGGGTTTGCACGGGATACTCGAAGTGGTGATACGTGTCGCAGTTGAAGACGACGTCGACCGACGCGGCGTCGAGCTTGGTCGATTTCTCCGTGCAGACGACGCCGACGACGTTCTTCACGCCGGCTTCCTTGCAGGTTCTGGCGATGTGCTCGACGAACTGAGAGGTGATATCGACCGCGTAGACCTTGCCCTGCGGGCCGACCTCGGGAGCGAACAGCCGAGTGAACAGCCCCGAGCCGGCGCCGACGTCGGCCACGGCCGTACCGGGTTTCAGCTCACAGGCAGCGACGATCTCCTTGCGATGTTTGAAGATATCGCGCCCCTCGCTCTCGAACCGCTTGATGGCGTCTTCGCCGGTGAGATTCTCGTACGACTTGTTGATCCCCGGCCGCACGCTCTCGTCTTGGGCCATGGCCGCCGGAAGCGCGGCAAATAGAAGACCGAGGGTTAGCAGCATCGGGCGCAGCGACATGGCAGTACGTTTCATTGTGGGCCTTTCACGGGAGGTGATTTGGTGGGCGTCAGTAGCGGGGCCGAACCGTTTATTGTACTCCACGCCCCCGCCAATGGCGACCGGACCAGTGCATGCAACGTCGTTGGCCTGTAGCCGTGGGCGGAAGCCCCCGGAGGGTTCGCATGGACTTCTACGCGAAACACTTCACTGCCGCTGGCCGCCCGGGGGCTTCCGCCGACGGCTATGCGGCGGCTAGACGGCAACAGAAGTGGCGCGGCGGTGACGGCCGGTGAGCTTGCAAACCGGCCACGTGCTACTACACTCATAATAGCGGCCACCGGTTGCCAACGGTGGCGGTTGTCATCGACCATTCGACGAGGAGATACTCCCATGATCCGACTGAGTTGCCTGTTGATTGCCGTTGTGTGCGTCTTGCTGCCGATCGGCGCAAAGCGCACGGCTATAGCCGACGACTGGCCCGCCTGGAGGGGCCCGAACCGCGACGCGATTTGTGGTGAGACGGGATTGCTGAAGCAGTGGCCGAAGGAAGGCCCGAAGCTGGCCTGGAAGGCGACGGGCATGGGCGAGGGATATAGCGGGCCGGCGATCGTTGCCAACCGGCTCTACATCATGGGCAATCTCGACGGCGAGGAATGTGTGCTCGCGTTGGACCTCGAATCCCGCAAGCGGCTCTGGACCCGGCCGTTCGGCCCGGTCGAGTACACCGGCTATTCACCCGGCACCCGGGCGACGCCGACCATCGACGGCGACCGGCTCTATGCGCTGGGGGCCAGCGGAACGCTGATCGCCATGGAGCGCGAGACCGGCCGCGTCGTCTGGAAGAAGAACTACGTCCGCGACTTTGGCGGGGCCGTGCCGCGGTGGGGATACGCCGAGTCGGTGTTGATCGACGGCAAGTTGCTGTTGTGTACGCCGGGCGGAGAGCGGGCGACCATCGCGGCGCTGAACAAGATGACCGGCGAGACCGTCTGGACCTCCCCGGTCGGCGATGCGGCCAACTACTCGTCGATCGTCAAAACGACCCTCGCCGACGTGCCGCAGTACGTGCAGTACGTCAGCCACGGCGTGATCGGCCTCGACGCCCGCAACGGCAAGCTGCTCTGGCGCTACGACGCCCCGGCCTACACGATGTACGGCGGCATCAACATCTCGACCGTCGTCTGCCACAAAGACACCGTCTTCGCGGCTTCCGGCTACGGCGTCGGCGGCGGGCTCGCCCGGGTGAGCCGCTCCGGCGACGAGTTCAAGGCCGAGCAGCTCTACTTCACCAAAGACATGAAGAACCACCACGGCGGGATGGTCTATCTCGACGGCCATCTCTACGGCGCCAACGACCCGGGCATCCTGATGTGCCTGGAACACGCCACCGGCAGGGTGAAATGGGCCGCCCGAGGCCCGGGCAAGTGTTCGCTGCTATTGGCCGACGGCATGCTCTACTGCCGCGACGAAAACGGCCCGCTGAGCCTCGTCGAGGCCACGCCCGAGGAGTTCCGCCTACGTGGCCAATTCGACCAGCCCCAGCGGAGCGATCAGAAGGCCTGGCCGCATCTGGTGATCGCAGGCGGGATGATGTGCGTGCGGGATCAGGATGTGTTGTTGTGTTATGACGTGCGGGAGAATTAGTATGGTGTTCCCTCGATTATGCTACAATGACCTCTACTCTCGCCCCCAACCGGCAGAGGTGCCTTGCGATGGTTCCTATGAAACCCCAGCCTCGGCGTCGCGATCCGGATCTGGCCGGGTCGCTCTCGCTCGACCAGTTGGCCCGGCGATGGGACTGCACGCGTAAACACGTGCGGCATCTGCTCGGGCATGGTGAACTGCCATTCCTACAAATCCGCGGGCAGATCCGCGTGCCGATCGTGGAGATCGAGCGGTACGAGGCGCGTTCGCGGTAGCCGTCTGTTGGAAACGCCTTGCCAATGGCGCATACTGTCGTCATTCGTCCACGCTGCCGCGCATGCCATCCCTTTAGGAGAAACCTATCATGCGACCAAGTATCACCTTCCTTACCTCCGCCGTGCTGCTACTGGCTGCCTCAACGGCCCGGGCCGACGGCATGTTCTATCAATTGCCGGCCGACGGCACCTGGGCGAAATACGACCTGAAAATGACCCTCGCCATGGGCGACACGAAGATGCAAGGCGATGGAGCGTTGCGGATGGCCTCGGTGGGGCGGAGCGTCGAGAAGGACGAGCCGTGCCGGTGGATCGAGGTCGATTTCCAGGTCAAGCTCTCGCAGGGGCCCGACGGCGGCCCACAGGAACAGCAGTACGTGTTGAAGGTCCTGATTCCCGAAAAGCACCTCAAGGCCGGCGAAAACCCGCTGGATCACATGGTGCGTGGCTGGATTCGCGAAGGCGACGGCGACGCCGTGGCGTTGGCCGAGCCCAAGAGCTTCGACAAATCGCCGCTGCCGGTCGTGTTGTCCGGTCCGCTGCAGGACGTCAAACGGCTGGAACCGATCGAAGTGGAAAGCAAACTCGGCAAGCTCTCCTGCCGCGGGACGGCCGGTATGCTCGAAGCGGACGACAAACGCAAGACGCAACTCGCTATCGAGAACCGGCACCACCCGAAATCGCCGTTCGGCGTGGTCACCAGCCAATGGAAGGTCGAGTTTGCCGATGGGGCCCCGCTCGAGGCGGTGATGACCATGGATCTGAAGCTCAGCGATTTGGGCACCGACGCGAAGAGCGAATTGCCCGAGCAGGAGTAGACTCGCCTGCAATCGGCCGGTCTACATCAACTGGGTGCCATGCCCACGCTCGCGTGGGCATGGGAGTGGCCTCCGCGGTCCGCATCGGCATGCCCACGGCGAGCGTGGGCATGGCACCCGCTTTCTACATCAGCCCCTTACGCTTCCACTGCGACACGACGTAGTCGTACACGCCGTCCGGGTTCGGCCGGAGCATGAAGCGGCGAATGACGAAGTCGTCGATCCGCCCGGCCAGGCGCCGCGTCCATGGTAGCGGCTTTCGGGCGGCCATGACGCGCAAGAAACGATCGGCCGCGGCGTCGAGTTTCGGCGCCACGTCGGCTGCGGTGCGTTTGGTGGGGATGCCCGTGCGAAAGAAGAGGAAATCGCTCACGTAGGTCGAGAACTCGCGAAACGTGATCAGTCGCTGAAGCGCCTTCCGCCCACCGGCCAATCCCACGGCCCCGACCCCCAAGACGTACTTGCCGTGCAGCTCGCGTCCGAAGCCGAGGATATAGGTGATCCGTTCGTAGAAGCGTTTGAAGCTCGCCGGAAAGAACCCATTGCGAACCGACGCCCCGGTCACGATCCCGTCGGCCACGCGGATCCGCTCGATGATCGGCCCCATATCGTCGTCGATCGTACATTCGCCGGTCCGCAGGCACCCAAAGCAGCCCGAGCAATCGCGGATGTCGCAATCGGCCAACGCCAGCCGATCGATTTCGACTTCCTGCCCGGCAAGCCGCTCGGCAATCCGATCCACACAGCCGTGGACGAACCCGCCGTGCTTGGGGTTTCCGTAAATGCAGAGCACGCGGGCGCGGGCGTTCGATTCACTCACGGTTGGTGGTTTCCGGTTTGGGGTAGAAAGACATCGCCAAGCCGGCGGTTACGCGACGGGCCGGGCAATCGAACGACAGGATAACAGGATCGACCGGATGGGGCGAAGGCCGATCTCGGCGAACCCCGTCGAACCGCCCCCTCTTCATCCCGCAAATCCGGCAATCTGTCTTCGTCACATCCCGTTGGGCCCGTCGTGAAGTGATGCTCTGGCAACGGGTTACGCAAAACTGATCTCTCGGAAAAGCGACTCGGCACGGCCCGGCCGCCGAAATGGCCGTTGACAATCCTGCTTGACTTCGGATAGTATACAACAGTATATACCTCCGGCAATTCCAAGAGGATGGAGGCGAGGGCGATGCTGCTTCTCCCGGCGGAACCGAATTGCTCGCCGACACCGGCGAAGTACACTTGCCGCCCGGCCGCCGGTTTCTCGCCGAGGCGAATCGTCTTGGCGAAGGGAAGCAACAGGACGGCGGGCCGGCAACGGCTGGCGGCGAACATTTGCGCGGCCTATCCGGCGGCGGAAGTGATCGAGGATTTCGATACGCCGCACAACCGCATCGATTTGGGGCGGTCCGATCCGTTGGAGCTGCACGAGATTGGGAACCAAACGCTCGTGCTGGCCGAGCACAAGAGCGCCGTTCGTCAGAGCACGGAGGTTGAGAACTCGTGTCCCGACTACTGGCACTTCTCGCCGTACGGTTTCTGTCCGTACGGCTGCACCTACTGCTATTTCGCCGGCACCCGGCTTTCGCATCTGCGGCTCAAACGACCGCTGGTCTGCCGATCAGAAAAACGCTACGGCGGTCTTCTATGGTTACGATTTATGAAAGGAGCGACCATGACCAAGAACAAAGATGAACTGGTGCCCTACGACCAGGTATCTCCCGGATTTGAAGCGGTCTACACCGGAGAGACCTCCGCTACGCCCGTCCAAGAGAACGAAATGACTAGTACACTCTATTCAGATGAGGATGGCAACCTCATAAGCCAATGGTGTACCATTCCCTGGGTCTTTCCGAACGAGGAAGGTGATTGGAAGGAAGGTCAGTGGGACGATACGGTCAAGCGACTGCATGAAATGCAGAGCGAGCTCGGACCACTGACCGATAGCATTCGTCAGATTCGCTGCCACATCACCGGTCTTATTCCCTGCGACAGTGGCCTGCCGGTTACCGTGGACGAGTTACTCTTTGCCATTGCTCGAGGGAAACTGCAGCGGTCATCCTTCAAGAGTGGATGCTTGTGCTCGGGCATAGGGTGCAACGAGCTGAAGACCAGCCAGCCCCGACAAAACGAAAGTATCAAAACGATCCATGCCGTACTAAACGCGTATCTTGCGGGTGAACCCGAACAAGACGTCGTCCAGGCGCATCCGGAGGCGGCGGGGTTTATCAATCGGTCGTACCAGTGGCTCGGTGCGGTTTCGGACCTGAGCAAGGTCCAGAGGAAGATGCTGGATCGGGTCCTCCTGATAATAGGTCTTCTCATCAGGGCCGATTGCACCGCGGTCGGCACCCAGTCCCCCGTGGATGCATCCGCAGTACAGGACATGGAGGCCCTGGGAGCAGACGGATTCTCCGACGAAAACGGGCGCGGTCCTCGTCTCGATGCAAAGATTGCAGAACTTGCAGGACTTCCCAAAATCCATCCCGAATGGGAGCATCCCGCATACCAAGCAGCGCTCGATACGCTCGAGGATGAGCAGAAGCAGGAATTGTACAAGACCTGCTGCGCCATCGCGTCGGGAGTCCACTCGGTCTGCGACTGTCATCATAGCA
>CAYYNP010000411.1:0-7243 GCA_964472545.1 uncultured Planctomycetaceae bacterium
CGGCAGGTTCCGTGTTGATTCCGGCTCGGAGCCAGTCCCCCTTTTCCACTCCCGCAAATCGACTTCGCAGTTCTCCTGGTCGGTGGTCAGTTCATGCTGAACTGCGGCGGGAAGGGCACGGCGATCGAATCGTCCAGTCCCGTGGACGAAAGAAAATCCAGCAGCATGCGGGCACGCTGGTAGACGTCCAGTTCCGCCAGCAGGGCCTGCTTTCGGGGCACGCCCATGTCCAGCATGTAGCCGATCACGTCGGTCAACACCCCCAAAGAGACGTCGGTCTCGAGCAGTTGGTCGAGCTGTTCGCGGGCGTCGGGCAAAGCGGGGAGAATCTTCAGCAAACAACCGTGCAACCGCTGCTGCATGGCCCGGCGGCTCTCGGCCGATTGCCAGCAAGCGCAGTCCTCGCACACCTCGACTTCCGCCTTACGAAAACTCTGCACCGACGGCAGTTCACGCACCAGACGCACGCGCCGCAGGCCCAACAGCAACACGTTGTAGGTGCCGTCCGGCAGACGATGGTAGCTGGTAATGCGGCCCAGGCAGGCGTGAGGCAGCAGCGTCGGGCGGCCTTCGTAGTCGTCTTCCCAGCCCGGCGAAAGGACCGCCATGGCAATCAAACGGTCGTCGTTCAAGGCGTCTTCGAGCAGTTCGCGGTAGCGCGGCTCGAACACGTGTAGCGGTTGCATCACGTGGGGGAACAACACCAGATTCGGCAACGGAAACAGTCGTACCGTTCCCGAAAAATCCTCAAACGAGAACGACAGATCTTCAAACGTGGGCATAATGGGCCGCCCGAGTCAGTGGAATCAGTAGTTTGCTGCTCAGTGAATAGCGGGCCGATGCAAGGCCGCTCCCTGTGGCTGAGGTACCGACGGGAAGTACCGTCGCCGGGAAGGACTCCCCCCTTCCGTGGAGCCACGCCCGGTCATCCGATTCCCGACGCAGCCTCCAACACGCCGATAGGCAACGCGACCCTTACGATTATAGGCGACCAATTGGACCAAGGCCAATTCTTGGCGGGCGAACCTTCGCTTCGGGCATGCCCGTCGGGCACCGTGGTCCCTTGACACGGCGCGGCGGGCTAGGCGACAATTGTCGATGTCCCCAAGGGCATTCGCCAGTGCCGTCCACCGTGATCATCCGTCCGAGGTCGTGCGAGTGACCGCCATCACTAACGCAAAACGCCATGCAACCACCGTGGTTCGGCACCTCCGCCGGCTGTATCCCGAGGCGACTTGCTCGCTCGGTTTCCGCAACCCGCTCGAACTCCTGGTGGCCACGATCCTCTCGGCCCAGTGTACCGACCAGCGGGTCAACCAGGTGACGAAGGACCTGTTTGCCAAGTTCCCCGCCGCCAAGGACTACGCCAAGGCCTCGCAGGCAAAAGTCGAGCGGGCGATCCGCAGCACGGGCTTCTTTCGCAACAAGGCCAAGGCCATCCGAGGGTGCTGTGCCGAGTTGGTCGAGCAGCACGGCGGCGAAGTCCCGCAGGATCTCGACCAACTCGTCGAGTTGCCGGGCATCGGACGAAAAACGGCCAACGTGATCCTGGGCACCGGCTACGGAATTGCGTCCGGCGTGGTGGTCGACACTCACGTCGGGCGGCTTAGCCGGCGGCTGGGGCTCAGCACGGAGAAGACCCCCGAGAAGGTCGAGCGCGATCTGATGCAGTTGATCCCCAAGAAGGAGTGGATCGCCCTGAGCCATCGCCTGATCCTCCACGGCCGGCAGCATTGTATGGCCCGAGGGCCGAAGTGCGACACGTGCCCTTTGGAGAAGATTTGCCCTCGAATTGGCGTGGAGGCCCCGTAGCGTGGCGGCCCCGTAACGTGGCAGCGGGTGGCCGTTGCCTACGGCAAGCTACCGACACCCCCGCCGTTTTGTTGATACTCGATCCCCGACACCCCCGATCCCTGACGCATCATGGTACTCTCCGGCCACGAGATCCAGCGCCGCCTGGGCGAAGACATCATCATCGAGCCGTTTGATGAGGCCCGGCTGAATCCCAACAGCTACAACCTCGCGCTGCACGACGAACTGATGATCTACGAAGAGGTCGTGCTCGACATGCGCAAGTCGAATCGGGTCAGCCGCCTGTCGATCCCGCCGCAAGGGATCGTGCTGCAGCCCAACCAACTCTATCTGGGCCGCACCACCGAACGCACCGAAACGCACAACCTGGTGCCGATGATCGAAGGCCGCTCGTCGGTCGGCCGCTTGGGACTGTTCGTCCACGTCACGGCCGGCTTCGGCGACGTCGGCTTCTGCGGCTATTGGACCCTCGAGATGTTCGCCGTTCAACCGGTCCGCATCTACCCCGGCGTGGCCATCTGCCAGATCTTCTACCACGAGATCGGCGGCACCTTCGACCCTTACACCAGCGACAAGTACCAGCACAACACCGACATCCAGCCGAGCCTGCTGTTCAAGGAGTTGGCACCCGAGGGCGAAGACGACCCGCAGATGGAGTTGCCGTTCGGGATTGAGCGTCCGGGGGTCTGACAAGATAGTAGTCGTCTCGCTCCGCGAGACGGACCCATATCTGGCCACACCAAATGGCTGTTCCGCCCGTTTAGCAGCCGCCGGCACGGCGGCTTGAGAGATTACGAGACCTGCCCGTGTCGCATACACTCCCCGACGATCAGCGCCGGCATCGTCTACAGACCCTTCGTGAGGAAATCCAGGTGGCGCTGGATGAACTCGACCGCGGCGAGGGCAAGCCACTTGTTGCCGACGAGATTAAGGCCGCCGGTAGAAGACGCCTCACTACGGCCGCATCGCCCGCTCGATCAACTCGCGATCGAAGTAGTTGATCGACATCCCGGCGTCGATCACGATCCGCTGGGCATTGACGCCGCTGGAACGGGGACTCAACAGAAACGCCACCGCGTTGGCCGCTTCCGTGGTTTCGACCGCCCGCTTGCGCGGGATCACCTGCTCGGCGTAGAGGTACGAATCGACGTAGCCGGGGATGCCGGCCGAGGCCGAGGTCTTCAGCAAGCCCGGGGCCACGGCGTTGAACCGCACTTGGGAGAAGCGGCTGAACGACTTGGCCAGGAAGGCCAGCGAGGAATCCAACGCGGCCTTGATCGGGGCCATGTAGCCGTAGTTCTCGCTGGCCATCCGCGTGGTCGAGATCGAGATCGTCACCACCGAGGCGTCCGGCTCCAGCAGGTCCTTCAGGCCGTTGCACAGCGCGATCAGCGAATAGCAGGAGACGTCGACCGCCTGCAGGAAGGCCGCCTTGGGCGTCTCGTTGAAGGGCTTCATGCCTTCGGAGTAGTCGGCAAACGCGATCGAGTGGACCAACCCGGCGAAGCGCTCGTTGCGCTGGGCAAGTTGCTCACCTAGCTTGGCGATCTGCTCTTCGTGCTCAACGTCGCACGTGTAGACGTCGGCGTCGCCGAGCAGCTTCGCGACGTTCTGGCGCACGTCGTCGTTCTGCACCACGTAAACACACCGCGCGCCCGACTCGCTCAACGTGCGGCCGACGTGATAGGCCACGCTCTTGCGGTTGGCCACGCCGAAGATCAAGATCGACTTGTCGGCGAGTTGGAGGAAGTCCATTGATGCGGTTCCGTGCTCTCGCCGCCGTGCCGGCGGCGGCTAAACGTGATGGTAGTCATCTCGCTCCGCGAGATGTCACGTCGTCTCGCGGAGCAAGACGACTACAATGCGCCGATTGAGCCTACTTCCCCATATCGGCCGCCGTGCAGGCAAACTCGAAGCGGACGGCCACCTTCCCTTCGACGGTGACTTTGGCCTTCAAGAAGAACGCCGTGGAGAGCCGTTCGGTCAAGTCGATCTCCATGCGGATCGTCTCGCCGGGCCGCACGATGCGTTTGAACCGCACGTTGTTCATCCGCGTGGCCACCGGCACCTTGCCTTCCGCGTCGGCCAGATGCCGCGATAGCAGAATCGCCCCGCATTGCATCGACGCCTCGCAAAGCAACACCCCCGGCACTAGAGGAAACCCGGGATAATGCCCGGCGAAGAATTCCTCCTCGCCGCTGAACGTCTTCGTACAGACGATCCGCTCGTCGCTCAGTTCGACGATCTCATCCACCAACAAGAACGGATCCCGATGCGGAATCGCCGCCAAAATCTGCTCACGCGTCATAGACACCTCTCTTCATTCACCCCCCACCACCGATCTGATGCGATGATTACGCTCTGCGGAGTCGCCGTACCGGCGACTGCTAAACGCCGATTGCCGCGCGTCACTCACCACCCACCACCCACCACCCACCACTCCCCAACTCCGCACTCCCCACTCCCACTACTCCATCAAAAACGCATCCACGTCATTCGCCACAATCACCCCATAGTTCACCGCCCCCAACCAGCCCGACATGATAATCCCCACGCTGCCGGCATGATACAGCCCGGCGATCTGCTGTGGTAGGGCCCGGCTCACCGCGAGGCCTTCGAACTTGGTGCCGAAGGCGGCGCCGTCGAGGTGTTTTGTATAGCGTTTGAACGTCAACGGCGTGGCACACTCGAACCAATCGAGCTTCTCGCGCATCCCGGGCACGTACTTCTCGATCGCCTCGAGCGTATCTTCGATCAAGTGACGCTTGGCATCTTGGTAGTCGTCCTGCGATAACTCGGCCCAATCGGCGTAGTTGGCGTTGGTGCTGGCCACCACCACGTAGCGATCGTGGCCCGGCCGGGTTTTCGGATAGTAGAACGAATAGGTGCGGCTGGTCACGTTGCGGCTGAGCAGCATCTCGGTGCGGAAGGCCGGGGCCGTAGAACTGAACAGCAGATCGCCGCAGCTCTCGTCGATCGTCTCGCCTTCACGCAGCGCCATGTAGACCTGGGCACTGGAGTTGTTCAGCCGTACCGCCCGGGCTTGCTCGACGAAGTCGCCGTCGAGCGGTTCCTCGCCGACGAGGTCGAAGATCGTGCCCAGCAGATTCGCGTTGGAAACGACCGATCGGGCCTTGATCGTCCGCCCGTCGACGGTCACTCCGGTAACGCGGCCACCGTCGACGTGGATCTTCTCGGCCGGGCAATTCACCCGCACGTCGACGCCGTTGGCGGCCAACTCGCCAGCCATCAACTTGATCAGCCGATCGGTGCCACCCTCGAACGTGTAGACGCCCTTGGACATGAAGTTCGAGAAGACGATCCCGTAGGTCAACGCGGGATCCTCCAGCGTGGAGCCGTTGGCGTAGGTGATCGGCTCCATCAATAGCCGCACCACGTCGTCGCGGCCGGGAAAGAACCGCTCGAACAGCTCGCCGGTGGTGGTCGTCTGGTCGTCGTAGTGGTTCATCTTCCGGGCGGCATCGAAAAACGCCTTGACGGTCTCCGCAGACACGCCGAACTGCTCGATCAGCAGCCGGGTGAAATCGCCCCGATCGAACGTGGTCGACAGCGAGAACATCGGGTTGTCGAAGCGGATGTGTTTAAGCTGCACGATCGAATCGGCAATCTCTTGGCTCCAGTATCGCCGGCAGCTCTTGATCATGCCCACCGGAAATCCGTGCAGCGAGACGTCGAACACGTGTCCGCCCGGCCGGCGGAACCAGGTGGCCAGGCCCCCCAGTTTGGAGTGATGCTCCAACAGCAGCACCGAACTCCCGGATCGGGCCAGCGTGTTGGCGGCCGTCAGCCCGGCCAATCCGGAGCCGATCACGATCACGTCGTAGGCGTCGCGAACGTCCTTGAGTCGATCTCTTGCCATGATTCCTCTTCGTGCATTGCGTGGGGGTTTCTTACGCCCGCAGCAGATACTTGTTGGCCACGCCGATACCGCTGACGATCGCACCCACGATGCCCACGAAACCCTGATCGGTTCCGCAGATGTAGAGGTTGTCCAGGTGCGTGCGTCCGTCGTAGCGTTTTTGGGCCTCTCCGTAAACGGCCCCGTGTTCGTGGCCCGTGTAGCGGCGGATGGTGGTGGGCGTGAACATATCGGTCTCGACCACCGCGTTGCGGAAATCGGGCACGAAGCGGACGGCCGAGGCCACGGTGCGGTCGTACCAGCGGCACTTGGCCAGCCGATAGGCCTCGGCGTCGAGCGCGGCCCAACGATCGAAGTTGGCCAGCGCCGTGATCCGCATCACGCCCTCGTCGAGCGGCTCGCCGTAGACGAAATTGTTCGGCGAGCAGATCACGCCGCTGTGGACGTCGACCAACTCGCGGGGTACGCGGTAACTGAACTGCGGCGAGTCGTTGAAGAAAACGATCGTCCGGTCGCAGCCGAGCACTTGCGGTTGGGCGTCGAGGATCGAAATCGACTCGACGAACGAGAGCCGGCCCGGACGTTCCCGATCGAGCGTGTCGCCGTCGTCGCAAAGCCGCAGTGTCTCCGGCCAGCCGGCCGAGGAGAGGATCTTGCGGGCCTGCAACTCGCTGCCGTCTTGCAGCACGACCTTCTCCGCGGCTCCGTTGCGGACCGCGATCCGATCGACCCCCGCCCGCAGGCGCAGCTCCCCGCCCAGCGCACGGAACTTCCCCACCAGCTTCTTCAAAATCACCCGCACGCCGGCCAGCGGCCGGGCGAGCCCTTCGAGGAAGATCGCGCGGAACATGATACTGAACTGCCCGAAATCCATGTCGTGTTCCCGGGCGCCGCCGTAGAACAGCATCGGGCAGAAGAGCATCTCGACGAGCAGTTCGTCGTCGAGATAGTCGCCAACGACTTCCCGGGCAGAGCGGCCCGTGTCGCCTTCGCCGAGATGGTCGTAGTCGAGCAGTGCGGCCGTCAATCGCCCGAAGCCGTCGATTTGCCGCGGGAAATGCCGCCGGATCTCCTCCTGAAGCAACTCGAAATCGTTGGAGAACCGCAACTCGACGCCGGGAAACGCCACGGCCGATCCGACTTGGGGTGAAAGGGCCAGCTCGTCCCAGGCGATCCGCAGTTGGCGCAACAGCCGGGCCAACGGGCCGCGGCGGGTGCCCTTGGGGGTGAAGTTGGTCATCGCGTGCAGCCCCACGTCGAACTGGCGGCCGCGCTGGCGATAGAACGAGTTCAGCCCGCCGATCCGCGTGTGACGCTCCAGGATGCAGACCCGCTGATCGAAATGGGCCAGCCGAATCCCCGCCGCCAACCCCGACATGCCTGCGCCGATAATAATCGCGTCGTACATGGTTGGCGTCCGGCTGGGACTTCGACGATCGAGTGTGCCACTGCTTCGCAGAAGCAGTGTTTCTCTAGAAGGAATGCGGGGTGGGGGGGGTGGGGGGCCCCCGGCCACCCCCAACCCCGCAGAAAGGGGGGGGGGGGGGGGCG
>CAYYNP010000412.1:0-7224 GCA_964472545.1 uncultured Planctomycetaceae bacterium
TCTCGCGGAGGCACATCTCGCGGAGGCACATCTCGCGGAGGCACATCTCGCGGAGCGAGATGGCTACTGTGCAAGCACTCTACTCTCCCGCTTAGAGCCGGACTACTCGGATACCGACCGACGAAAGTCGATCACCACGCCGTCGACCGCCGTCTTGCCGTCCTGCCGCGATTCGTGTCCGCCGGCCGGTGGCAGGACGAGTAACAGCCCACTGTCGGCGGGAATCTCGAACGTCGTCCGGCCGTGTTGATTGCGGCCGAGGAAACGGTCGCGGCAGGCGTCGTAGAGATCGCGCGGCCGGCGGCCGACGTCGACTGTGACACTTTTGGCGACGTCGTACGGGTTGTAATACAGATACGTCGGATACGCCGGCGGACGATAGAAATCGGTGGCCAGGCAGTTCAGTTGCAGGATCTTCTCGTCGTCGGTCGGCCGCACGATGCCGCCGAGCAGGCCGACGTAGCCGGAACCGTAGAGCCCACGGTCGGTGGCCGGCCCCCACTTCAGCAGCACCGGATCGCCGGTGGCGTACGGCCCTTTGCCCTGCCACTCGTGACGCAGTCCTTCGTAGGCGATCACGCCCTTGGGATCGTCTTTCCAGAACGCACACGATTCGTGTCCGGTGGGTAACTCGCCGGGATAGAACAGCCGGGCCGCGTTAGCCAGGTTCAGCATCCACTTGCCGATCGCCCGGGCGTAGCGATCGTCGTATCGCACCAGCGGCACCAGCGCGCCGGCCTGGGCGAAGGTGTTCATCGCAAAGGCGTAACCGCCGCGATTGTCGATGCTGCCCAACAGTCCATGGCAATCGTAGCCGTGCCAGTTGCTGGCGATCACGCCCCAGCCGCCGCGGCAATCGCTCAGGCCGAAGCACCAGTTCAACAGCTTGTCGACGTCGTACTTGCGGCCAAGTTCGGCGTTCATCCGCGCGGCGGTCAACGCGCCGTAGGGCAACAGCACCTCGTAATACGGGTTGAGCTTCCGCTGCTGGAGAAACTGCATGCACCAATCGGCCGCTTGCAGGTGCTTCGGGTCCTTGTGCCGCGCCCATGCCGCGTACTGAAGCCATCCGATGCCGGCCGCGGCGTCGGGCTCCTTCCAGCGGCCGTTGTCGACCGGCTGCATGGTGCGGAAGAGGAACGCCGTGTGGTCGAAGTCGGGCACGCCTCGGTCGCCCCCCATGGCCACGCAAGCCTCGTACCACCGATCGGCCGTCGCCATGACGATGGCGTCCAGGCGACCGGTGTCGGGGTATCGATCGGCAATGGCGTAGAAGACGATATGCGGCCAGATCTCATACCAGAACGACCCGCCGCTGCGGGCGTGGATTCCGTTGAGAACCAGCCGCTCCTCGTCGAGGACGTTGTAGTAGGCCTCGCACATTGCCACGTAGTCGTGTTGCTGGCGCCGCTTATTGATGCCGGCCATCGTGGCCCCCAGCACGGCGCCCATGCAGGTGATGCTCTCGTGGGCGGGGCCTTCGCGGCGATGCGGATCGCCGACGTAGCTGGGCAGCCCGAACGCCGCGCGATCGACATGGACGCGGCTTTGATCGATCCAGATCAACGGGAGGTATTGTCCTTTGGCGTCGAAGTCGAAAACAAACGCGTCGTAGTCGCGAGCCACCGCGTGCCAATCCCGCATCTTGAAGGGCCGCGGTACGCTGGGCATCAGTTTGACGCACTCGATGTCGCGCTGACCGGGCTGGGGCACGCTGCGCGTGGGCTTCGGAAGTCCCTCGCCGGGCAGGAACTCCAGCGACTCGAAGACCGCGTAATCGCCGGGGTCTCCCTCAACGCCGAGTTGGACTTGCAGCAGCGGGCCGTGTTCGGGAGGCAGCAGACGTGGGTCGACCGAAAGTTCGGCCATGCCCATACGCGTTTCGTCCTGGAAGAACCCCACGGTGCGTGGCGGCCCGCCGTCGCCTCGCAGGTCGCCGTAGACGCGGACAAACCACTCAGCATTGCCGCCGAACTCGACCACGCGCACGCGAATCCGGCCGATTTGCGTGGGCAACCGAACGTCGTTGGCCGCGGCGATCCACCAGGTGCGCTCTGGCGGCACGGTGACCTTCAGACCCTTCGGCACCGAGGTGGTGGCCGCGTCGTTGCCGCCGTTGAAATACCGTGCGTCGCGGACCAACGCCGGTGTCCAGGGCGTGCCACGGGGCGCGGCGACGTCCGCGGCTGCCGCGGCGCAACACATCGACACGACGAGCGCAAGCGCCGAGAGTATGCAAACGCTTCTCTTTGCCATCGGGTTGCCGACTCCTACTCCCCGCCGAGTTGCTCGACGGCCTTGCGATATTCGTCCAACGCCGCTTCGAGACGCTCGATCTTCTCCTGAAGTTGCTCGTTCTTCAGCAGTTCGCCCAATTGCTCGCCGACTCCCGACGCCTTGCCCAGTCGAGACTCGTTGCAGCGGCGGATGGTCCAGTCGGTGAAGTCGAGTGTCTTGAGGCGGTCGTTGTCGTAGAAGGCCGGGTCGATCTCGCGGAGGACGTCGGCGATGCGGTCGGCCTTGCGGGCGAGGATCTGCGATCCGTCGCCGTAAAGGAGCATCTCGCTCTTGGCGGCGTCGAAATTGCCCTGACGGATGGTGCGGTCGAGCCCGTCGGCGTAGCGGCCGTCGAGTTCCGCGTACCAATCCGACCGGCACTTCTGCTGAAGCTCCGGTTCGATGCAGACGCTTTCCAACAGCGGCCAATCGTCGGTCCTAAAGGGTGGCAGGGGATTTTCCCAGGGGCCGATGTTGGCCACCGGATATCCGGCCCAGCCGTAGCGCAGCGCCACCGGCTCGTCGACCAGATCGCTCCAAACTTCCAACGCCTTTTTCTCGCCGTCGGGCAACACCTTTGCCGGATACCAACGGCGATCGGCTCCGGCAATCAGAAACCCGCCGAGGTATTGCGAATCGTTGCCCGACCAGGTGGCAAAGCCGACCGGGTTCTGCACGATTTCGACCTCCCAGCCGTCCTTCACGCGCTTGCGGCGCTCGCCGCGCTGCACGACGTGGACCATCGCCCGGCCGTCCTCGAAATCGACCCGATCGAGCGAATACGATTGATCCGGGATGGTCTTGTAGACGTCGCGCAAGGCCCAATGAACGGCCCGTTCGGCGATCGGGCGTTTCCAAGTCGGGTGCAGGCCGCGGCCGACGTCGTGGGCCACGATGAAGCCGGTCTGTGGCGTTGCGAGGTGCGTCTTGTAGTGGATCTCGCGGACCGTGGCCGTGCGGTTCACCGCGCCGATCTCGGAAATCGGCATCTTGTTGTGGCCCGGCCCTTGCAGCGTGATGATGCCGAACGGCAATTGCTCGTCGCCGAAGGCCGTGCGGAAGGACGGGATAATCCGCGGGAAGACGTGTTCGTAGCGGGAGACACACCAGGTGAGCACCTGCTGTTCGCCCTGCAAGTAGAGGGCACCGCGAATTGCCAGCGGACCAATCGGTGCGATGCGGCCGTTGTACAGGCAAGAGATCTTGTGGGGGCTTTGTGGAGCCTTCGGAGGCTTATACCCGGGCTCGGCAGGCGGGCGTTTGTTCTCGGCCGTGGCAGCGTCGCGAGCCTTCTCCCACTCGGCCCGTTCGTCGGCGTATTTCCGCTCGTAGGCGTTGAGAATCTCCTTACGCGAGGCCTCGTTCTCCCAGGCGGCCACCGCCTCGTCGTGGGCGGCCATCATCTTCTTCACCGTCCAGAAGTCGACCTGGTGCATCTCGTCGAGCGAACACCAGAAGTTGCCGTGGGCGCCGCCGGAAGACGCGTTGATGATGCCCACCGGCGTTTGCAGCGTGCGATGCAGGAACTTGCCGAAGAGATAGGGGATCGTGGAAAGGCCCTTGGCGTTGGCTTCCGTACACGGCAGCCAGGCGGCCCGCGCGGGCAGGTCGGTCAGCGGTTTGTAGTGCGAGTTCGTACCGGTGTGTGCGTATCGCACGCCCGGCAGCAGCAGGCCCTGCTTGTCGAGCCAGCCGGTTTTGTCGCCCGACCAGGCCATGTTGCTCTGTCCGGCGGTGACCCAGACCTCGCCCACGAGCACGTCGATCAACGCCACGCGCTGATTTCCAGCAGCGGCGCAAAGGAACTTGGGGCGAAAACTGGCTTCAAGGGGCTCCAACTCGACGCTGAAGCGTCCGTCCGCGTCGGCCTTCGCCCGTTTGGTAACGGTAGCGAACTCCGGGGCGTTTTGGTGATCGTATTCGATGCGAACGATCGGCTTTTCGGGCAGGTCGTCCGACGTCGCCGGAGTTTCCCGCGTCAATGCCTCCTCGCCCGCCGCGGCAACGGCCTCGACGCGCGACTCGGTCAGCGTGACCGAAACCTCGGCATCCGCCTCTGCCCAACCCCAAACTGTCAGCGGCTTCTGTTGCTGCAACACCATGTGGTCGTTGAAGACGTTGGCCAATTGCAGTTCGGCCTCGGCCGTCGCCGCGGTGCCGAAGGCGACGAAGAGAAGAAGCAAGCACATCACGTATCTCATTGTACAGGTCCTTTCATGTCTCCCGGAGCGTCGGCCCCGATCGCCAGATCGTCGGCCGCGCGCTCCGTGGTGGCAGCCGCCATCGGGCCGGTGGTGTACCACACAGAGGCCTCGATCCTCGCCGCCATCCGCAAAGCCGTCAAGGCCGCGCGGCTGGCAACCATCGTTTCGGCCCAGGTCGCCCGCTTGCAGAAGTAGGACGCCTCGCGGCTGCCCACCCGATCCACTACCCGGTCCTCTCCCCACATCGGAGTACACTCCGCAACGAGCGCCCAGAAGACACCCGTCACGGCAATCAACCTCATACGCATCGGCATCCTCGTCTCGACAACGGTTCTTGACGTTCCAGCAGACTGAACGATCCGGTGTTGGACCATGCAGTATATCTTCGCTGCCGCCAGCGATCAAACGGCGCTGCCCGGGCTGAGATTGCACAGTCATTACCGGTCTGTTGACAGCCTTCACCGATCTCCGCCGTCGGCACGACAGACGCTGCCAGCCGCGTAGGCTCAGTCAACATGTCGTCGCATTCCCCGGACGGTGAGCTTGGCACAGGTAGTGGCTCGTGGCACAATACGTCCCTTCTCGTCGTTGACCTACATTCGATTCCTGTTCCCCGTCATCTGCGAAAAGCGCTCGGCCGAAAAGACCAACTCTCAGGCTGCCACCGACGCCGTCCGCTTGCCGGAGTTTCCGCCGGTTCAGTATTGGCAGTCCCGATGACATTGATGGGGCAGGTTCGACGCCTTCGGAGGCCTCAGCATCGCGGTCTGCGCTTCAGGGGCATTTGCGCCGGGGCCGGGCATGGTAGCCTCGGTGCTTCGAGAATCGTCCCCATCCGTCCCAGTTCAAGACGTGGCTGCAAATCGCGAGGACCGCAAGACAGGGGGCGCATGAAGCTCGGGCGGCCTTGATGACGTGTCTACGGCTGTTTCGGGCACCGAGGCAAGGACGGGCTCCTACAGGGAACTTCTTCGGCTGCAAAGGGCGTGAAGGAGCGCTCGTAACTCACCCCCCACCAGAGCCGTTCTGTGGGAATCTGCCCCGCGCCCCCAGAATTTTGTTGACTCCCGGCTGCGGCGATGGTAGCGTAACAGGCGTTCCGAGTTCACGAGTCTCCGTCTGAGGCACCCCTCACGCAATCTTCAAAGCGAGGCAGCGTCCGACACCCAATCTGACGTAGCGGTAGTTCCGTTGCGATCGTCTGCGGGTGTCAAAGTGATTCGTGCGTTCACGAATCAAGTTCCCTTGAACTCCAAATGCGGAGAGACTCCGCCCGTGGTTTCCGCCCAAGGTATCCACCCAACTGGGAGAGAGGCAATGTACCAGAGACTGAAGACGTATCTTGTGCCGATCGTGGCGATCATCGTTGCGGCCGCCGGGACCGATGCCACGTCGGTCGATTATTTCGACGATTTCGATTCCTATCCGGCCGGGTCCAGCGTCATCGGCCTGGGTGATTGGACCGGTTGGGACGGCGACATGGACCGCGCGTTTGGCGGCTTCGTCACCGATGTCCACACCAACAGCGGTCCGCATTCGCTACGGATCGGCGGCAACTCGGGGTCAGACAGCGACGTCGTCTTCCAGTTCGCGGGGGTTACCTCCGGTGAGTACGTCTTCAGTGCAATGACCTACGTCCCTTCTACTTCGACCACGCTGACACATCCCTTCATTCTCTTCATGAGCGGCCACCCCTCGCCGCTGGAGTGGAGCGGCGAGATGCGGTTCTTCACCGACACCGGGGAAGTCGACTACAGCGGCAACGGCGTCCGGGTGCCGATGGTGCGAGACCGGTGGGTCGAGGCCCGGCTTGAGGTAGACCTCGACACCGGCGCGACCGGCATGTACTACAACGACACGCTGCTGGGCGACTACACCTGGAATCCCGTGGTGCCCGGCATTCCGGCACTCGCGGCGGTCGACTTTTGGGTGCCGCGCGGCGGCGCACCGATGTACGTCGACGATGTGGCCCTGACGCAGATCACCGAGCCGACCTGGGACAACAACCACAATCAACTCTCCTGGGCCTCGTCTCACTGGGGCCCCGGCGGCCCTCCTGACGAGTTTTCCAATGCCATATTGCCTGCGAGCAACACCGACGTGGTACGCGTAGATTCGGCCGGCGCCACGGCCTACAGCCTGACGGTCGAGCGGGGCGGGATCAACATCACGGCCAACCAGACGCTCTCGATTGTCCGCAACGTGGACTTCGCCGACGGCACCACGCTTACGCTGGGCAACGACGCCACGCTATCGGTTGGTGGCGGCGACATCGCCGTGCTTACCGCCGCCGCAAACCCGACGATCGGCGTCACGGCCGGCACGCTGGAAGTCGGGCGGATCACGGCCACTTCTACCGACAACCTCACCAAGATCGACGGCGGCACGTTGATCGTGGACACGCTCCAGGTGCGCTCCAGCACCGTGTTGCACGTCGACGGCGGCACGCTCTCGCTCGACGGCGCGGATCCGTTGGGTGGCTCGACCCGGCCGATTGCGCTGGGCGGCGGTACGCTGCAACTGCGCGGCGAGGAATCGCTCGTGGACAACATGGTCCGGTACGGCTTCTACGACAACTTGTCCAACGCCGAGATGAAGCCGATCGACGACGGCGTGATCAACGGCCAAAACGGCGGCGTCTACCTCTACACGCCCAACACGTCTCGACCATGGACCGATGAGATTTGGCAAGACGGCGCCATCGGCGATACGTACATGCAGTTGTGGGACGGTTTCTTCACCG